>NZ_CP022415.1:0-324767 GCF_002222635.1 Pseudosulfitobacter pseudonitzschiae
CTGTGGGTGACTTCGGCGGCGCTGCTGGGCGTGTTGGCTTGGGCTGCGACAGTTCTCGCACGTGAGGTGAACCAGCGCGGTCATGTGATGTTGGCGCGGCTGGCGCTGGTGCTGGCCCCGCTTTGTGCGGCAGGTGCCGTATGGACCGCTTGGTTTGCAGTGCGCGATCTGGACCCGGTGTCGCATGTTTATCCCGCGATCCTGTGGGCGCTGATGATCTGGCTGGTGGTGCATCTGGCGGCCGGGATCATCATGCAATGCTATTGTCTGGCGGGCAGCCTGTTTGGCAAGGTCACGCCGCGCTATGACGCCGATTTGCGCAATGTCACCCTGTACTGGCATTTTGTTGCGCTTAAAACGCTGGTGACGGCGGCGGTGCTGGGGCTGGTGCCGGGGTGGTTGCCATGATCCAAGCCAACAAAAAGCAAGATGCACAAGAATTCCGTTCCGAGGCAGTTAGCTTGTGGCGGATCACCTTTGGGCCCTTGGTCTGGGCAGTGCATTTTGCATTGTCTTACGGGGCAACGGCGGTGATCTGTGCCAAAGGGGACGCCGGTGCGGTGGACAGCCTGCGATTGGGTGTCGGCATTGGTACGGCTGTCGCACTGGCAGGTATTATTTGGCTGGCTTGGCAAGCGTGGAAGCAATGGGATCTGGTGCGGGATCGTGACTGGGAAAACGATCAGGGCAATGGCGAGGACCGGCATCAGTTTTTGGGCCATGCAGCGTTTCTGCTGGCGGTGATTTCGTTCATCGGGGTCAGCTATGTCGCCCTGCCTGTGCTGCTGATCGGGTCGTGCCAGTGAAAAAGACGCTGGGATACATTGGCCTGCTGGTGCTGGCTGTGTTGTGGCTGATGCCGTTGGGCACGTGGCTGAGCGCGGATTTTCCACAACACATGTTGCGACATATGGGGCTGGTTGCCATCGTCACGCCGCTGCTGGTGCTGGGATTTCCCAAGGTCACTGGTGTTTTCGCCCTGTCGCCGCTGGCGGGGGCCGCGATTGAGTTTGTGGTGGTCTGGGGTTGGCATCTGCCCGGACTGCATGGCTGGGCAGATCGCGGCGGGTCGGGGTTGCTGCTGGAGCAGGGCAGTTTCGTCATCGCCGGATTGTTGGTTTGGGCCGGAGCACTGCGCTCCGGTCAATCGCTGGCCGGGGCGGGCGGGCTGTTGTTGACCTCGATGCATATGACGCTGTTGGGGGCGCTGATCATATTGGCGCCGCGCGATCTATATGCCGCGATTTGCGGGCGGGCGCCGGATCTGGATGCGCAACAATTGGGTGGACTGTTGATGCTAGGCATCGGCACTCCGGTCTATCTGCTGGCAGGGCTGGCGCTGGTGGCGCGGGCATTGGATGATAAGAGGGAGCCGGCATGACGCGGGTTTTTCAAACATTGGCGGCGCTGGCTGTGTGCGGTTTTCTTGCGGCTGCGGCGATCGTGGGGCTGGGCCTGTATAATGTCTCGGCCCGACAGGGACATTTGCCCGGGGTCGGGTGGTTGCTGCACACGACGTTCAAACAATCGGTCCGGTTGCGCGCACCCGCCGCCGAAAAAGTTCCTGACGATATCACATCCCCCGACCGCATCCAGTTGGGGGCATTGCATTTCCAAACTGCCTGCGCGTTTTGCCACGCGGTGCCGGGGCAGTCGCGTAGCGCTACGGCGCGGTCGATGAACCCACCGCCGCCGCACGTCAGCGATGCGGTATCACAGTGGAAGACACAACATATGTTCTGGATCGTCGAGCAGGGCGTAAAGATGAGCGGGATGCCCCATTGGCCAGCCGACGGACGTGGCGACGAAATTTGGTCGGTCGTGGCATATCTGAATGCCGTACCGTCCATGACAGCGCAGGATCAGACGGCGCTGACCGGAGGCACATCAGGTGCGGCCGGATGCACGGCGTGTCATGGTAGGAATGGGCAAAGTAACAACAGCTTTGTGCCAAGGCTGGATATCCTGACCCCTGACCAGATTACGCAGGCATTGATACAATACCGCGATGGAACACGCCCTAGCGGCATCATGCAAGAGGCCGCGACCGGGCTAAGCGATGCGCAGATAGCCGGAATAGCCAGTAAGTTCGGGACCACGCAAGCGGGTGTTTTGCAGGGGCATCCGGCCCCGGAAACGGATGCTACGGGCGTCCTGCTGGCCACGCGCGGCACGGCCGAGGTGCCGGCGTGTTCGGTGTGTCATGGTCCCGGTCGCAAGGCAGATGCGCCCATTGCACCGGTGTTATCGGGTCAAAGTCAGGCTTATCTGAAAACCCAGCTTACTCTGTGGCGTGATGGCCGACGCGATGGCGGACCGCGGGCTCGTCTGATGACCAAAGCCGCGCAAGATCTGAGCGACGAACAGATTGCGGAGCTGGCGGCTTGGTATGCCGGGCTGCGGTCTTTGCCAGGCCGGCAATGACGACTGAACTTTGATTGGCTGAAACAGATGGGAACTGCGGCGCGGCCTGTGCGTTTTGTTCAAGGAGGCCCGAAACATGCCATTTCGCCGCGACTACATCACCAAGCCGATTTTCAAGTGGGCCAAAACCGCATTGCCCGCCCTGTCCGAGACCGAATCCGAAGCCATTTCGTCCGGGGATGTGCATTTCGAGGCGGAGTTGTTTTCTGGCAAGCCTGATTGGTCCATGCTTCGCAATATGAAGGCCCCGACGCTGACGGCGGACGAACAGGCCTTTATCGACGGGCCGTGTCGTGCATTTTGCGACATGCTGGACAGTTGGCAGATTGACCGCCAGACAGCCGACCTGCCCGAAGAGGCGTGGAATTACCTGCGCGAGAATGGCTTTTTTGGCATGATCATCCCCAAGGAGTACGGCGGCTTGGGCTTTTCTGCCTACGCCCATTCCGAAGTTGTGCGCTATATCTCCAGCCGGTCGGTTGTCGGTGCGGTGACGGTGATGGTGCCAAATTCGCTTGGACCCGGAGAGTTGATCCTGCAATTTGGCACGCAAGAGCAACGTGATGACTGGTTACCACGACTGGCGTCGGGCAAGGAACTGCCCGCCTTTGGTCTGACCAGCGAAGATGCTGGATCAGACGCATCGGCGATGGTCGACGATGGTGTGATCTGCCGGCAGGAATGGCAGGGCAAAGAGATTTTGGGCATTCGTCTGAACTGGGCCAAGCGGTATATCACCCTTGCACCCGTTTGCACGGTGCTGGGGCTGGCGTTTCAGTTGCGCGATCCCGAAGGATTGTTGGGCGGCGCAGCGGATATCGGCATTACCTGTGCGCTTGTGCCGACCGATTTGCCCGGTGTCGAAACCGGTCGCCGCCATCTTCCTTCAGGGACGATGTTCATGAATGGCCCGACAACTGGCAAGGACGTGTTCATTCCGCTTGAAAATATCATCGGCGGACCGGACTTTGCTGGCAAAGGCTGGATGATGTTGATGAGTGCACTGGCAGCCGGGCGCGGCATTTCGCTGCCGTCACTGTCGGCGGCAGGCACAGCGCTGGCTGCGCACACAACGGGAGCCTATGCCCGTGTGCGCAAACAGTTCAACACGCCCATCGGGCTGTTCGGCGGCGTGCAAGAACCGATGGCCCGGATCGCTGCCAACGCCTATACCATCGATGCGGGACGACGGTTGACCACGGCAGCATTGGACGAAGGGCACAAGCTGGCGGTGATTTCGGCGATTATGAAATACCACGCGACCACCCGTATGCGCGACAGTATCAATGATGCGATGGATGTGCATTCGGGCAAGGCGGTGATCGATGGTCCGCTGAATTATTTGCAACCGCATTACCGCGCCATCCCCATCGGCATTACCGTCGAGGGGGCCAATATCGTCACGCGCAATCTGATTATCTTTGGTCAGGGGGCGATAAGAGCGCACCCGTATTTGCTGGATGAAATGCAAGCTTTGCAGGAACCGGATTACGAAAAGTCCCTGACTGCGTTCGACAAATATTTCTGGGCCCATGTGGGCCATTCCACGCGCACTTTCTTCCGTGCGTGGTGGACGGGCTGGATCGGACGCGGGGCTGTGCCTGACAATGCGGGCGATATCGCGCCGCTTTATGCACGGTTGTCCCGCTGGTCTGCGGCCTTTGCTGTGACCGCTGACATGGCGTTTTTGACATTGGGCGGAGAGCTAAAGCGCAAAGAGATGATCTCGGCGCGGTTGGGCGATGCGCTGTCTGAAATGTATCTGGCGTCGGCGGCGTTGAAGCGCTGGGAAGATGACGGGCGTCACAAGGAAGATCTGCCTTTGGTACAATATTTCGCCGAGGTTTCCTTTAACCGTATTGGGCGGGCGTTGGATGAAACCATTGCCAACTTTCCATCGCGCTGGGTTGGCTGGCTGCTGCGTCCGACATTATTGCCCGGCGCGCGGTCGCGCGGGCCATCAGATAAGCTTGCCGAGAAATGCGCGATGATCCTGTATCAACCTTCGCTGACCCGCGACCGGTTGGTCGGCGCGTTGCATCCGGGCGAACCTGACAGCGGTCAGGGTCTTTTGGATACTGCCTACCGGATGGTGATCGATGCCGAACCGCTCAGCAAACGCCTGCGCAGTTTGAAGAAAACTCCGGCAGAGGCGCGTGCGGCTGGCGTGCTGACCGACGCCGAATTCGAGCAACTGCAACGCGTTGAAGAAGCCGTGCAAAAGGTCGTTGCGGTTGATGAGTACACGCCCGAAGAACTGGCGCGCTTGTTTCCGGACAATGCGCACAGCGCCAGCCCCACAGCTCCAAGGAAGGCCGCTGAATGAACTGCCCCGTTTATCTTGTCGATGGTGCCCGTACCCCGTTTCTCAAGGCACGCGGTAAACCGGGGCCGTTCACCCCCGTTGATCTTGCGGTGCAATGCGGTCGGCCACTGTTGATGCGCCAGCCTTTTGCATCGACGGCATTTGACCTTGTGATTCTCGGGTGTGTGAATGTGATTCAGGATGAAATGAACCCTGCCCGCGTGGCGGCGCTGCGGATGGGGATGGGCGACGAACAGGTCGCCTTTACCGTGCAAATTAATTGCGGGTCAGGAATGCAAAGCATCGATACTGCCTTTCGGTACATCCGCGATGGCAGCCACAAGATGATTATGGCGGGCGGCACCGAGGCGCTGTCGCACGCGCCGCTGGTTTACAACCGCGAGGCAACCGAGTGGTTCGGCGGTATGGCAAGCGCCAAGGGGCCGATGGACAAGGCAGCTAAGCTGACCGAGTTGCGTCCGGATTTCTTCAGCCCCGTTATCGGGCTTGAACGTGGGCTAACCGATCCGATTACCGCGCTGAATATGGGCCAAACCGCTGAAGTGCTGGCTCACCGGTTCGGCATTGATCGCCAGACCGCCGATGCCTATGCGGTGGAAAGTCACAAACGGCTTGCTGCAGCGCAGTCCGATGGCCGTCTGGACGGTGAGGTATTGCCAGTCTTTGACCGTGACGGCATGGCCCATGCCACGGATGATGGCGTTCGTCCCGATAATTCGATGGAGCATCTGGCCAAGCTGGATCCGGCGTTCGAGAAACCCTATGGCAAGGTCACGCCGGGCAATTCCAGCCAGATTACAGATGGAGCGTCTTGGGTGATACTTGCGTCGGAAACAGCGGTCGAGGCGCACGGGCTGACGCCGATTGCGCGGCTGGTCGATAGTGAATGGGCCGCATTGGATCCGTCGATTATGGGGCTTGGTCCAGTTCTGGCGTCAACGCCGTTGGCGCAGCGACATGGGCTGGGCGTTGATGACATCGATCTGTGGGAGATCAACGAAGCTTTTGCGGCGCAGGTTTTGTCCTGTCTTGCCGCGTGGCAGGATGACGCGTTCTGCCGCGAGGTGCTGGGCTATGATGTTGCCTTTGGAAGGATCGACCGGGGGCAGTTGAATGTGGATGGCGGCGCGATCAGTCTGGGGCATCCCGTCGGGGCCAGTGGCAACAGGATCGTGTTGCACCTTGCCAATGCAATGCAAAACAAAGGTGTCCGCCGTGGGATCGCCACCGAATGCATCGGTGGCGGGCTGGGCGGTGCCATGCTGTTGGAGGCCGCGTAATGGATGTTCTTGAACAGATTGCCCGTAAACCGGTGTCTGAAGTCACTCCCAAGCCCCCCGAGGTTGAAAATTGGCGCTATGCTTCTGGCGACATTGCCCAGTTGTGGCTGGATTGCGCCGACACAGGAACCAACGTTATTTCCGAGGCGGTCCTGCGCGAACTGGATACATTGTTGGACCAGATCAAGGGCGAACAGCCCCGCGCACTGGTGATCCGTTCGGCCAAGGCGGGTGGATTTGCTGCCGGGGCTGACATCGACGGCTTTGCCGATTTGCGCGGTGACAATGCGGTGCAGATGCTGGAGCAAGGTCATGCAGTGCTGGACAAGCTGGCAGCGCTGCCGTTTACGACAATTTCTGTTGTGCATGGCAACACATTGGGCGGCGGGTTGGAGCTGGCGCTGGCCTGCGATCACCGTATCGGGTTGGAGGGCGTTAAGACGGGCTTTCCCGAGATCCAGTTGGGATTGCATCCGGGTTTGGGCGGAACATTCCGGCTGACGCGGTTGATTGATCCGGTGGCGGCAATGCAGATGATGCTGACGGGCGGTTCGGCTCATGACCGCAAAGCGCGCAAGCTGGGAATTGTCGACGCACTTGTGCCCGAACGCCACGTCGAGGCGGCCATTTGTGCTGCGGCTGCGGGCAAGCTGGACCAAGAGTCCGGCGGGCTGCGCGCCAGTGCGATGCGCACCCGCGCGGCGCGGTCGCTGGCCGCCACGCGTATGCGATCGGAAAGCGAAAAGAAGGCCCCGAACCAGCATTACCCCGCGCCCTATGCGCTGATCAATCTTTGGGAAGATCACGGCGGCGATCCGAAAGAGATGCAAAAGGCCGAGATCGCGTCTTTTGCAAGCCTGTTGGACAGCGCCACTGCCCAGAACCTGATCCGTGTGTTTTTTCTGCGCCGCAAGCTGAAGTCGGACGGTAAGGGGGACGATGGCATTGACCATGTCCATGTGATTGGTGCCGGTGCAATGGGCGCCGAGATTGCTGCTTGGTCCGCGATGCAAGGCAAGCGGGTCACGCTTGAAGATGTCGCGTTGGAGCCGCTGGGTAAGGCGGTGAAACGCGCAGCAGCTATCTATGACAAAAAACATCTCAGTGGAGTGGATGCCCGTGATGCGCTGGACCGCATGATGCCGGACCCTGACGGATTGGGCCGTGCCCGCGCCGATCTGATTATCGAGGCAGCGCCCGAAAAGCAGGACATCAAGGAGAAGATTTACGCGTCGCTGGCAGATGTGATGAAGCCCGGCGCGATATTGGCCAGCAACACTTCCAGCTTGCGGTTGACCGATTTGATCGCGGCGACACCCGATGCAGGGCGTTTTGCGGGGCTGCATTTCTTTAACCCCGTGTCGCAGATACCGCTGATCGAAGTCGTGTCACATGATCAGGCAGAGACCAGAACGCTGGACCGTCTGGCAGCCTTTGCTGCGAGTATCGATCGTTTGCCGGCCCGTGTCACCGACTACCCAGGATTTGTCGTAAATCGCATCCTTGGTCCCTATCTGATGGAGGCGATGGTGATGCTGGAGGAAGGCAAGAAAAAGGAAGAAATCGACCGCGCAGCACTGGCATTCGGGATGCCAATGGGGCCGGTTGCGCTGGCCGATCAAGTGGGGCTGGATATTTGTCTGGAGGTCGCGCGATCCCTGCGCAAGAACCTTGACCGCCCGATGGCAGAAACGCCCGATTGGCTTGAAGACATGGTGAATGAGGGCAGGACAGGGCGAAAATCCGGTCGGGGGATTTATGATTATGACAAGGGCGAAGACCCCCCGAATCTCCCTGATGGCGATCCGCCGGAAAACATCATTGACCGGCTGATCCTGCCGATGTGTGACGCCGGTGTGGAATGTCTGCGCAAGGGGGTGGTCAAGGATGTGGACGCCCTAGACGCCGCTGTGATTTTCGGCACCGGTTGGGCGCCTTTCCGGGGCGGGCCGATGCACTATGCAAAGGTGCGGCGGAACGTGGCACGCAGGCTGGAGGCGTTGGCCTCTGAGCATGGTGACCGCTTTGCGCCAGATGCGGGGTGGTCCTCCTTTGGTTGATAAAACTGCCGCCGATCGCATCGCCTTGGATATCATCGAACGGACGGGTGGCGATATTCGGTTGGCCTTGCCTTTGGGGTTGGGCAAACCGGTGACATTGCTGAATGCGCTGACCCGTGCGGTGGCAGAACGATCGGACGTACAACTGTCGATCCTGACCGCGCTGACACTTGAGCGGCCCGATATGTCGGGTGGCATGGCACGCCGATTTCTGGCACCGGCTGAGGACCGTCTGTCCGGGCAATACCCGCAGGTCGCATATGCGCAAATGATGCGCGACGGCACTCTGCCTGACAATATCGAGGTTTCGGAATTCTTTATGCAGGCCGGGCGCTGGCTGTCGCAGCCGCTGGCTCAGCGGCGCTATATCGCGGCGAACTACACACATGCACTGGACGTGTTGCGAAGGTGGAAACCCAACGTGCTTATGCAGCTTTTGGCGCCAGTGAATGCTGATACGCTGAGCCTGTCGTGCAACACGGATATTACCGTCGATCTGTTGCGGGACCGGCGTGCGGGGAAGCAGGAATTTATCGTGGTTGGCGAGGTCAATACCACGCTTCCCGCCATGTCCGGCCCAGAGGCGGTGATTGACCGCGCCGAGGTGCAGATCCTGTTGGAGGAGGGACCGCAGTTCGAGCTCTTTTCAGTGGTCAAACGCCCTGTGGGCCATGCGGAACATGCAATCGGTCTGCATGTCGCGCGTCTGATCCGTGATGGGGGGACATTGCAAATCGGGATCGGTGCCATTGGCGATGCGGTGGCGCATGCGTTGATCCTGCGGCATGCGGGCAAGACTCTCGGGATTCAGCGCAAGACGCCCTTTGCGCAAGACGGGTTTGACGAAGACGGCGCCTTTGACACGGGGCTTTACGTTGTCACTGAAATGCTGGTCGACGGAATCTTGCAGCTGTTCGAGGCAGGCATCGTGCGCCGCGAGGTGGACGGGGTTGCGATCCACGCGGGGTTCTTTGTGGACTGCCGTGAATTTTACGCTCGTTTGCGGAATTTGTCCGATGAGGATCGCAAACGCATCCGGATGATGCCGGTGTCATTCACCAACCAGCTTTACGGAAACGAGCGCGCCAAACGTGCCGCCCGCACGGATGCGCGTTTCGTGAACGCCGCGATGAAAGTCACCGTGCTTGGCGGTGTCACCAGCGATATCAACAGCAGCGGCCAAGAGGTCAGCGGCATTGGTGGTCAGTTCAATTTTATTGAACAGGCTTTCACGCTGGAGGGTGCGCGGTCAATCATCACGCTGCCTGCCACGCGCGTGAAGGCGGGCAAGACCACGTCGAATATTGTCTGGTCGCACCCTCATGAAAGCGTGCCACGCGCCTATCGCGATATTGTGGTGACAGAATACGGCATCGCGGATTTGCGCGGGGTACGCGATGAAGTGGCCATTGCGCGCATGGTCCGTATCGCCGACAGCCGGTTTCAGGACGGGCTGGTTGAGCAAGCCAAGAAGGCGGACAAGTTGGCCCAAGATTTCGAAATCCCCGATGGCTGGCGCTGCAATACACCACGACAGCTGGAAGACTGGCTTTTGCCATTTGCGATGCCAGCGTTTCCCTTTGGCACTGATTTTGATGCGATCGAACAGCGATTGTTGCCCGCACTTGACCTGTTGTCGAAAACACAAGGCGACCGCAGCGGGATGGTCCGGTTGATTGTTGCAGGCTTGGGCGCTGGAAAAGGCAACGGAGACTGTTTGAACCGGATGAACCTGGGTTCCCCGCGCACGATCCGCGCGTGGGTCGAGGCACTGGCCCTGAAAGGTGCGTTGAGACAGACGGATTGAGCCGTGTCGCACCCTGATCCGGTTTGGCAGCCGCGTGGTTGAGCGAGCTTCTGGCCTAAATCCAAACTACAGGATTGGCCCGATCGTTGCGATCACATTGTACCAGATGCGCTTGCGATAGGGCCATTGCGCAACCTCTGCCAGCGTAACCTGTTCCGAACGGGCGATATAATCGGATTGCCGTTCGCGGATGTCTTTGGTCAGCGCTTCATCCTGCATCAGGATGTTGTTTTCATAGTTTAGATCGAAACTGCGCAGGTCTAGATTGGACGACCCGATCAGGCTGACCATATCGTCAATCGTCAGTGTTTTGGCATGAAGCAGGCCACCTTTGAATTCGTAGATCGTGCAGCCTGCCTCGATCAGCCTTTTGTAAAAGCTGCGACTGGCGGCGGCGACGATCCAGCTGTCGTTTACTTTCGGAAAGATCAACGTGACGCGGACCCCCCGAAATGCGGCAGAGCACAGAGCCTCTAACACCGTGGAATCCGGCACGAAATAGGGCGTCGAGAGTGTCAGGCTGTTGCGCGCGCATGCGATGGCGGTTGTGAACAACTGGGGTGTGGATGCGCGTCTTTCTGTTGGTCCGTGCCCTGTAACTTGGGCCGGAAACCCGCCATCCGCGGGCTTAGCCGATTGCAAAATAGCGTCGAGCTCTTCGCCCGTGCCACGCGCCCAGTCGTGGGAAAACAAAAGCTGGTTTTGCGCGGCGACGGGCCCTTCAAGGCGCAGCATAATATCGACCCAAGGGGCATATTTGGCTTTCACCAGAAATTCGGGGTCGGCGGCGTTGCGACTGCCACAATAGGTGATCATCCCGTCGATCACGGTAATCTTTCGGTGATTGCGCAGATCAATCCGGCTGGTCAGCACGGTTCGCACCAGCCTTTTTAGGGATAGAGCCACGGCAACCTGCACCCCGGCCTCTTTCATACGCCGCCACAGTGCCGATTTGATCAAGGCGCGCGACCCCAGCCCATCTGCCATCGCGCGGCAGGTCACCCCACGTTGAGCTGCGCGTATCAGCGCTTCGGCGATATCCGTGCCAGTGTTGTCATCAAGCCAGATGTAATACAGCACATGCACGTGTTCTTTGGCAGCATCGATGTCGGCCACCAGCCGTTGGCGTGTTTCCAAACCATCCGCCATCAGCGCGGCGGCGTTGCCCATGACCGGATAATACCCGTTGATCGACCCCGCGTAACTGAACGTCGGTTGATATAGCGGGTCGATCACCCTCTCGATGGTCTCGGGATGACCGGTGACGGAACGCGCATTCTGATGATGATGGCCAAAGGTTTTGAGCGGTACACCGAGGCGGTTTTCGCCGTTGTTTATTTCGCCGAACAGGAAATAGGCGACACTGCCGACAAAGGGCAAAAAGGTAAGCACCACAAACCAGGCAAGCCGCGCAGGTGGTGAAAAATCGTCGCGCAGCAAGATACGCAAGGTGAACGAAATCACCATAACGACATGCAGGGCCAGAATGAGGTTCGTCGCGGTCAATTCGGGAAATCCAGATTGATCACGATGGGCAAATGATCCGACGCTCGGGCGCTAAGCGTGGTACGGTGCACATAGCTGGACACATGGCCGACACGCCCCTTGAGAATAAAGCGGTCCAGCGCTGCTATAGGCCGCGAGGTGTGAAAGCTGTTGCCCGGGCAAATCATTTCGCAGTTGTCGCCAAGTGCATCTGCAATGGATGTATCCAGCCGCCATGCGTTAAAGTCGCCCGCAATCAGAACGGGGCATGACTGCGCGTCGATATGGTGTCTGAGCGCGGCAATCTGTTTGTTCCGTACGCGATTGGTCAGGCCAAGGTGAACGCCGATCACTTCGATATTCGGTTCCGATAGCTGCATGAAGACAGCACCGCGCGGCTCGAGCGTCGGCAGATCAATGCGGCCTGCACGGTCGCAGGTCGCAGTGCTGTTGCGGTAAAGGATCGCGTTGCCATGCCAGCCGTGACTATCAGCACGGGTTGAAACATCTGCAAAACAATAGCCCAGATCGTTTGCCAAGCGGCTCTCGGGCAGGACACCGGCCCTTTTGCCGGTTCGTTTGTCAGATTCCTGCAACACGACAACATCAGCATCAATCTCTTCCAGCACGCGCAAAATCCGTTCAGCGTCGCGTTGCCAGTCAAGGCCAACGGCCTTGCGAATGTTGTAGCTTGCGATGCGCATCAATCAGGCCATCCTTGTGTGTGACAGTCTGCAAAAGCCAGCGGCACAGGTTTCATCATGTAAAGACCGTAACCAAGGCAAGGCTGCTGTTCAACTTGGTGATATGCCTGCATCGGGCCGTTTCAGATCGGCAAGGCGTTCGTGTCCTTGACGACCTCGAGTATGACCGAGCTTTGCATTTCGCGCACGCCGGGCAGCGTGACCAGCTGATCCTGCAAAAGTCTTTGATAATGCTCGATATCCTCGACGATCATGCGCAGGTAGAAATCGAAATCCCCCAGCACCAGCAGCGCAATCTGGATTTCGGGAATTTTGCGCACCGCCTGTTTGAATTTCTCCAGATTTTCGGCCTCGTGGCTGACCAATTTGATCCTGACGATCACCAAAGTGTCAAAGCCCAGCTTGCGCCGGTCCAGCATCGTGCGCTTACCTTTGATGATGCCATCGTTTTGCAAGCTTGCGATGCGCCTCGAACACGGCGATTGCGAGATGCCCGCCCGCTCGGCAATCTCGGTAACGCTTAATGCGCCGTCGCTTTGCATTGCCCGCAGGATTCTCAGGTCTGTCTCGTCCAGAGTGCGCATGGGTTGTCCCCTGATTGGTGGAAAATCGGTTCATCCATGCCGAATACCGTCTATTTGCGGATATTGTCAGCAATAAATTGCGCAGTTTCTGCGTTAGGCTAGCCTTAACATACGGGCGGCAAGGCGCCGTCTGTCGCTATGGAAAGGTCCAAAAATGAGCATTCTGACCGAAGAACAAGAGATGATCCGCAATATGGCCCGCAGCTTTGCCGCTGACCGATTGACCCCCAACGCCGCAACTCGCGAGGCCGATGGCGCAATCGAAAGCGATCTGATCGCGGAAATGGGTGCGCTTGGATTTCTGGGCATGACTGTTCCAGAAAACCTTGGCGGTATCGGCGCCGACTATGTGTCCTATGCGCTTGCACTGATCGAGGTTGCCGCCGGAGACGGGGCTGTTTCGACCATGATGTCGGTCCACAATGCCCCCTTCTGTGCGATCCTCGGTCGTTTTGCCACGTCCGACCAACAGACGCGCTGGCTGACACCCGCCGCCAGTGGGGCGTTCATCGGTGCCTTTGCGCTGACCGAACCGCATACCGGCAGCGACGCCGCTGCAATCCGCACCTCGGCCATCCGCAACGGGTCTGGTTATGTACTGAAAGGCACCAAGCAGTTCATCACCTCTGCGCGGATTTCCGGTGGGATCATTGTCTTTGCGGTCACCGATCCTGAGGCAGGCAAAAAGGGAATCTCGGCATTTTATGTCGAGCCGGGGCAGCCCGGCTTTCATGTGGAAGAGCCTGAACGCAAACTGGGGCAGAAAGCCTCTGACACCTGTACTCTGCGCTTTGACGGGTTGCAGATCGACGAAAGCTGCCGGATCGGAGACGAGGGGCAGGGTCTTGCGATTGCTCTGTCCTCGCTCGAAGTTGGACGGATCGGGATTGCGGCGCAATCGGTTGGCATGGCGCAGGCGGCTTTGGACGTCGCGGTGGCCTATGCGCAGGACCGCGTCGCCTTTGGCAAGCCCATTGCACAGCATCAGGCGGTGGCATTCCGGCTGGCTGATATGGACACCCAGATCGAGGCCGCGCGCCAGTTGGTGCTGAGTGCTGCGCGCTTGAAAGATGCGGGGCGTGCCTGTCTGCGCGAGGCATCTATCGCCAAGCTTTTTGCCAGCCAGATGGCCGAACGGGTTGTGTCTGACGCGATTCAGACGCTGGGGGGCTATGGTTATCTGGCCGATTTCCCGCTTGAGCGGATCTATCGCGATGTGCGGGTTTGCCAAATCTACGAAGGCACCTCGGACGTGCAGCGCATCAACATTTCACGCGCCTTGCTGGGCGGGCGCAACCGATGAATTTTAAGGTTGCACTTGTCTCTGGCGCCTCTGGCATCATCATTAACCTTACCCCGTTCAGCGGCGCCATGATCTGTCTGGACGCAGTCACAAGGATGCCCCCGAAATGACCGGTGTAAAACTCAGCTTTCCCCATCCGCCAGCACGGCCCGATCAGGTGCCGGATTTCTCGGATATTGTAATCCCTGCTGCAGGTGAACTTCCGGTGCCGCCCCTTGATCTGACGGCAGAGCAATCGCGCGCTATGGCCGTTGGTTTGATCCGGGTGCTGGATGACGATGGCAACGCGGTGGGCCCTTGGGCCGATTATCTGGGCGATCTCAGCGCCGATGATCTGCGTCGGGGCCTGCGCGATATGCTCAGGATGCGTGCGATTGACCGGCGGATGATGAATGCACAACGGCAGGGCAAGACATCGTTCTATCTGCTCTGCTCGGGCGAAGAGGCGATCGGCTGCGGCTTTCAGCGCCAACTGGAAAAGGGCGACATGAACTTTCCGACCTACCGGCAGCAAACCCTGTTGATCGGGGCGGACTATCCGCTTGAGATGTTGATTGGCCAGCTTTACTCGAATGATCTTGACCCGTTGAAGGGGCGTCAATTGCCGATCATGCATTCCGCGCGCGACTACGGGTATTTTTCGATTTCGGGCAACCTTGGCACGCAATATGTACAAGCGGTGGGCTGGGCCATGGCTTGCGCTTTGCGTGGAAACGGCCAGATTGCGGCAGGCTGGATCGGCGATGGTGCCACCGCTTCGAACGATTTCCATTCTGCGCTGCTGTCGGCCTCAACCTATCAGCCCCCGGTGGTTCTGAACGTGGTCAACAACCAGTGGGCCATTTCCACCTATACCGGAGTGGCGCGGGGCAAGGGCGAAACCTATGCCGCCCGCGCGCTGGGCTACGGTGTGCCAGCGCTACGGGTGGATGGCAACGACTACCTCGCCGTCATCGCAGTCAGCCGCTGGGCAATCGAGCGGGCGCGCAAGGGCTTTGGCCCTGCGTTGATCGAGTGGTTCACCTACCGTGTCGCCGCGCATTCCTCCTCTGACGATCCAAGTGCCTATCGTGCCAAGGACGAGGGCGCATCGTGGCCTTTGGGCGATCCGGTTGTGCGGCTTAAAGACCATCTTGTTGCACGCGGTGAATGGTCCGAGGAACGTCATGTGCAAGCCGAAGCCGAGATGTTGGCCGAGGTGACAGCCGTTCAAAAGCAGGTCGAGGCTCACGGAACTTTTGTCGATCCGCAGCCCATTTCCCCTGCCGAGATTTTTCGCGGTGTTTATGCCGAACTGCCCGAACATCTGCGGCGGCAGCGGCAGGAAATGGGGCATTGAAATGGCACGCATGAGCATGATCGAAGCGTTGCGTAGCGCGATGGATGTCAAGCTGGCCGATGACCCCGCTGTCATCGTCTTTGGCGAGGATGTGGGCTATTTCGGCGGTGTGTTCCGTTGCACGGCAGGGTTACAGGCCAAATACGGCGAAGAACGGGTTTTCGACACGCCGATCAACGAAAGCGCCATTGTCGGCATTGCGATTGGCATGGCGGCGCAGGGAATGCGCCCCTGCGTCGAAATGCAATTCGCCGACTACGTTTTCCCCGCATATGACCAGATCACACAAGAGGCGGCGCGACTGCGGCACCGGTCGAATGAGCAGTTCACCTGCCCGATGGTGGTGCGTATGCCCACCGGCGGCGGCATCTTTGGCGGCCAGACCCACAGCCAAAGCCCCGAGGCGCTGTTCACCCATGTTTCAGGCCTCAAGGTGGTGATCCCTTCGACGCCCTATGACGCCAAGGGGCTGCTGATCGCGGCAATCGAAGACCCCGATCCGGTGATTTTTCTTGAACCCAAACGGATTTACAACGGCCCGTTCTATGGTGACCATTCCGGCAAATCCGTGCCGTGGTCTCAGCATGCGGCGGGCGAGGTGCCCGAGGATCACTACGTTGTGCCACTCGGCAAGGCCGACGTGCGCCGCGCGGGCAGTGACCTGACCATCCTGACCTATGGCACAATGGTCTATGTGGCCGAAGCCGCCGTCAAAGCGGCGGGTGTGGATGCCGAAATTATCGACCTGCGCACATTGTTGCCCCTGGATTTGGAGACAGTCCGCGCTTCTGTCGAAAAGACCGGTCGCTGCATTGTCGTCCACGAGGCGACCCGCACCAGTGGCTTTGGTGCTGAACTGATCGCAGAGGTCGAAGAGGTTTGTTTTTGGCACCTCAAGGCTCCGATCCTGCGGGTCACAGGCTGGGACGTGCCATATCCCCACGCGCAGGAATGGGATTATTTCCCCGGCCCCGAACGGATTGAACGGGTCATTCACAAAGTCATGGAGGACTGACATGGGTATCAGCAGCATCAAGATTCCCGACGTTGGTGAAGGCGTCGCCGAGGTCGAATTGGTCGAATGGCATGTCAAAGTGGGCGATATCGTCAAGGAGGACGATATTCTGGCTGCGGTGATGACGGATAAGGCGACGGTGGAAATTCCATGCCTGTTTGACGGCAAGATTCTTTCCCTTGGCGGGGCGCTGGGCGATACTTTGGTGGTGGGTGCCGAGCTTTTGACGATTGAACACGATGGTGCCAGCTCTGGTGCTGTCGAGGCGCAGGTTAACGTTGTTGCCTCTGACGCGCCTGAAGAACCCGACGAGCCGGAGGCGGCGGAAGAAAAACCAGCATCTGACAACGCACCAAAACCCGTAATTCAACCGGCGCCCGCAGCAAAAGCGCCCGAAGGTGGTAATGCCCGGGCGCCCCGCCCCGAGGGGCAGCCGCCACTGGCAGCCCCCTCGGTACGCGCGCGTGCGCGCGAAGCCGGGATCGACTTGCGGCAGGTGGCGGGCAGTGGCCCAGCGGGGCGGATCCTGAACAATGATCTCGATGCTGTTTTCGAGGCGGGCAGCGGCCCCCAAACGTCAACATCGCGTCGCCGCGAGGGCAGCGAAGAAATTCGCATCATCGGCTTGCGCCGCAAGATTGCCGACCGCATGGCGCTGGCCAACGCCCGCATTCCACATATCACTGTGATTGAAGAAATTGACGTTACCGCAGTTGAAGACCTGCGTGCAGTGATGAACGCAGGCAGGGGAGACAAGTCCAAACTGACAGTGTTGCCGTTCGTCAGTGCGGCACTGTGTCGTGCCATTGCCGATCACCCTGAAATGAACGCTCATTTTGATGACGAGGCGGGCATCGTCACCCGCCACGCACCCGTCCATATCGGTATCGCCACGATGACCGATGGCGGTTTGGTTGTGCCCGTCTTGCGTCATGCCGAAAGTCATGCGCCCTTTGCTGCTGCCAGCGAAATCGCCCGTCTGGCCGAGGCCGCCCGCACAGGCAAGGCCACACGCGACGAGTTGGCCGGTTCGACGATTACCATCACATCGCTTGGGCCATTGGGTGCGGTGGCGACCACCCCGATCATCAACCACCCCGAGGTGGCAATTCTTGGGGTCAACAAGATGGCGATGCGCCCGATGTGGGATGGCAGCCAGTTTGTGCCGCGCAAGATGATGAATGTCTCGGCCAGCTTCGACCATCGGGTGATTGATGGTTGGGACGCTGCAACTTTCGTGGCGCTGATCAAGCGGTTGCTGGAAAATCCAGCGATGATGTTCATGGAGGACGAAGCATGAAACGCGAAACCTGCAAGCTTCTGATTCTGGGTGCCGGTCCGGGCGGCTATGTCTGTGCCAACCGCGCCGGACAGCTTGGAATCGACACCATTCTGGTCGAGGCACAGGCTCTTGGCGGTACGTGCTTGAACGTTGGCTGCATTCCGTCCAAGGCGCTGATCCATGCTGCCGACGAATTCCATCTGGTCCGCCATCTGGCAGAGGGTAATCCGCTTGGTATCACTGCCGCCGCACCCGCCATTGATCTGACCCAGACGGTCGCGTGGAAGGATGGCATCGTCAAGCGGCTGACCGGCGGGGTTGCGGGCATGATGAAAAAAGCCAAGGTGCGAGTGATTACCGGTCAGGGCCAAATCATCGACGGCAAAACCGTCGAGGTGGAAACGCAAGAAGGCCCGCTGCGCATCTCGACCGAAAGCCTTGTCATCGCGACGGGCTCGCGACCTCAGGACATCGGGGCGCTGCCGTTTGGCGGCGACATCCTGTCCTCGACCGATGTGCTGAACATGCAATCCGTGCCAAAGCGGCTGGCAGTTGTGGGGGGCGGCTATATCGGGCTGGAAATCGGCACTGCTATGGCAAAGCTTGGTGCGCAAGTCACCGTGATCGAAGCCGCAGCCCAGATTCTGCCCCAATATGACGCTGATCTGACCAAGCCGGTCATGGCCCGCCTCAAGACGCTGGGTGTGACTGTGCTGACAGGGGCAAAGGCGGCTGGCTTTGGCAATGGGTCGCTGGAAATCCAGACCAAAGAGGGGCCGCAAACAATTGATGCCGACAAGGTGCTTGTCACCGTTGGCCGTGTACCTGTGACCGACGGCTTTGGGCTTGAGGGGCTGGGCCTGACCATGCAGGGCCGTTTTATCGACATCGACGACCGCTGCCGCAGTTCGATGCACGGTGTTTTCGCGATTGGCGATGTGACGGGCGACCCGATGCTGGCTCACCGCGCCATGGCGCAAGGTACGCTGGTGGCAGAGGTGATCGCGGGCAACGCCGCGCGCTGGGACAAACGTGCCATTCCGGCCGTTTGCTTTACCGACCCCGAGATCGTCACCGTTGGCCTGTTGCCTGCGGACGCGCCTGATGCGGGGGTGGCACTGTTTCCCTTGGCGGGCAACGGGCGCTCCCTGACTCTCGAACGCCGCGACGGGTTTATGCGCATTGTGTATGACAAGGGGACCGGTCTGGTGCTTGGTATTCAGGCCATTGGCGCAGGCCTGTCGGAAATGGCGGGAGAGTTCGCTTTAGCGCTAGAAATGGCCGCCACGTTGACTGACATCGCAGAAACAATTCACGCCCACCCGACATTGGGAGAGGCCGTTCAAGAGGCCGCAATCGAGGGTCTCCTAGCCCAGCAATAGCGCGGATGGCATGAGGTGCACGCCGAATATCGGATCACTCAGGCTGCGCGCCACTTTGGCATAGAAGTGTGCCGACGCTGCGCAATTTGGCGGCAATCAGGACGGTAATATTGTCGATGGTCATGGTATCGTCAACGACCCACATTTTGACGGCTTCGGTCAGCGCATGTGTGGACAGTTCTGCCAGCAGCCGCGACTCCAGCGCCAGATCGGACCCCAGCCGTGCTTCCAGCAAGCCGGATACCGACACCGATGTTTCGTCCACCCGTGTGCGGAACAGGTCTTGCAGGGTGGGATTTGCGTCTATGACCGCGATAATCTTGCGCAGCACAGCGCGGTCAAGCGGGTCTTCTTTCAATCCCTGACCAAGCAGCTTGGCAAGATCATCTATGATTTTGTCATCTGATTCGATGAACCAACCGGCCCGCGCGGCGTCAAGCTGGACCGCCTCGCCAAGGATAGCGGCCTGTTTGTTGTTGTAATAATTGAAAAAAGTTCGCGTGCTTATGCCAGCTTCCGCCGCAATCGCCTCGGTGGTGGTGTGGTCATAGCCACAGCGCAGACTGACGTTCACCGCCGCCATCTGAATGTCGCGCGCGGTCTGCCGACGGCGTCTTTCACGAAGATTTGTGCTCATTTGCTGGGCACTCCAACTTTTCATACGCGGTAAATATTGCACACTGCGCAATCTTGTGCAATCAGCCCCCGACAAGTGGCGCCATTGCGGCCAGAAAAACGGATCTTTAGTTCATGAACAAGTTTACGCACGCTTCCGGCGCGGTCCTGTCCGCCCTGTTCTTTTTGGTCAGTCCTGTGGTGGCGCAGACCCCAAGTGGTATGCCGCCCAAACAGGTCGGCGTTGTCGAAGCAATCCTTATGGATGTGCCACGGATCGTTACATTGCCGGGCCGCGCTGTTGCTGCGTCGTCCACGGCCATCCGCCCTCGGGTCAGCGGGATCGTCACGGAGATCATTTATCAGCCCGGTCGGCCCATCGCCGCAGGTGACCCGATGTTCCGGATCGACGATACCACCTATCAGGCCAATGCCACCAGTGCCCAAGCACAACTGTCGAGCGCTCAAGCGCAAGTGACCGAAGCGCAAGCCGCCTTTACGCGGACCGAGCGTTTGGTGGGGTCGGGCAGTACGCAGGCGCAGGTCGAATCCGCGCGCGCAGCACTGGATCAGGCGCGCGCGGCCGTGGTTTCGGCGCAGGCCGATCTGACACTGGCCAAGGCAAAGCTGGACTGGACTACAGTTACAAGCCCGCTGGCTGGCGTTGCCAGCGTTTCCGCCGTTTCGATCGGTGATTTGGTCAACGAAGGGCAAACCGATGCCATGGCCACGGTCACCCAACTGGACCCGATCGAGGTGGATATGTACGAACCATCGTCGCGGTTTCTGAGTGTCATTGATGACATCAAGGACGGCACGCTGCGGCTGAACGACGAGTTGAACGCGACGCTGACGCTGGAAACCGGCCAGACTTATCAGGCTGTGGGCGCGCTGGTTGCGCCGGGTGTGACGGTCTCGACCTCGACGGGGTCGATTGATACGCGGTTTCGCTTTGACAATCCCGAACACAGACTACTGCCCGGAATGTTCCTGCGCGGCCGGATCAACCTTGGTGTGACCAAGGCGATGCTGGTGTCACAAACTGCGGCCAGCCGCGACAAGCTTGGCAATCTGTCGGTTTGGGTCGTCGTGGATGGCAAAGTCCAGAAAAGGGATCTGACCGACGATGGCACCTATCAGCATCAGTGGATCATCACCGACGGTCTTGAGGATGGCGATCTGGTCGTCGTCGACGGGTTGGCGGGCCTATCCGAAGGGGCCGATGTCGTCACTGTTCCTGTTGGTTTTGACGAAAATGGCGTTGTCCGCGACACCGCGCCTGTAACGGAGTAACCCGCACAATGGCTCGTTTTTTCATTCACCGCCCGGTCTTTGCCTGGGTGATCGCCCTTGTTGTGATGCTGGTTGGCGCGCTTGGTCTCAATTCGTTGGCGATCGAGCAGTATCCACAGATTGCGCCGACCACTGTCAGGATCAGCGCGACCTATACCGGCGCGTCGGCTGAAATTGTTGAATCCTCGGTTACCACCGTGATCGAAGATGCGATGACCGGTCTCGACGGGTTGATCTATATGACGTCGAATTCGACGTCGGGGGCGACCTCAATTTCGCTGACGTTCGACGACACCGTTGACGCGGACATTGCGCAGGTGCAGGTGCAGAACAACCTGCAACTGGTCGACTCGCAACTGCCCGATGTGGTGCAGCAGCAGGGTGTGCGCGTGGCACGGTCGACCACTTCGATCCTGCTTGTGGGGGCGTTGACCACAACAAACGACAGCTTGTCGACGGTGGAATTGGGTGATTTGATCGCCCAGTTGATCGAAGAGCCGGTCAAACGGACGCCCGGCGTTGGATCGCTCAGCACCTTTGGTTCGGGATATGCCATGCGGATCTGGTTGGATCCGTTGAAAATGGTTCAATATCAGGTCACGCCCGCAGATGTGACAGCGGCCGTCGCGGCACAGAACACCAACGTTACAGTGGGTGATCTGGGTGCGCAGCCCAGTGCCAAGGGCCAGCGGATGACCGTGCCGATCTCTGCGCAGTCGCAACTGTCCTCGGCGGTTGAATTCGAAAGCATCCTGCTGCGTGTCGATCCCGACGGGTCGACAGTTTTTCTGGGCGACGTGGCCCGGATCGAGATCGGGCAGGAAAGCTATGGGGGCGCGGCGCGGTACAACGGCAATCCGGCGGCAGGCTTTGCGGTGAATCTTGCCACGGGCGCAAACGCGGTCGACACCGCAGCCGCCGTGCGCGAGACAATCAGCGGTGTGGTTGATGCGCTGCCTGCGGGCGTCCAAGTGGTCTATCCCTATGACACCTCACCCTTTGTCGAAGAATCTATTTCGCAGGTCTATCACACACTGGCCGAAGCGGTGGTTCTGGTGTTCTTGGTCATCCTTGTCTTTCTGCAAAGCTGGCGTGCGACGCTTATTCCTGTCATTGCGATCCCTGTCGTTTTGCTAGGCACATTTGCCGTGCTGGCAGCCGCGGGGTTCACCATTAACACGCTGACCATGTTTGCGCTGGTGTTGGCCATCGGCCTGCTGGTCGATGACGCGATCGTTGTTGTCGAGAACGTCGAACGCGTGATGGAAGAGGACGGTATCGGCGCCGTTGAGGCCACTGAAAAAAGCATGGATGAAATCACCTCGGCTCTGGTTGGCATCGTGCTGGTCCTGTCGGCGGTCTTCCTGCCGATGGCCTTTATGTCAGGAGCGACGGGTGTCATTTACCGTCAGTTCTCGATTACGATCATCACCGCGATGGTCCTGTCGCTGGGTGTCGCGGTCATCCTGACGCCTGCCATGTGTGCAAGCCTTCTTAAACCCGGTGGCCACAGCAACGGTATTGCTCCCGCGCGTTGGTTCAACCGCAACCTTGATCGCACCACAAACGGTTATGTCGGCACGGTGACGCGATTGGTCAAACGCCCGCTGCGTATGCTTCTGGTGTTGGTCGCTGTCGGTTTCGGCGTGATCGTTCTGTTTGACCGGCTGCCGGGTTCGTTCCTGCCGGACGAGGATCAGGGCGTGGCCCTTGTGATCATTCAGGGGCCGGATGGATCTACCACGGAACAAACCAAGGCGTTGGTCGAAAAGGTCGAAGATTATATGCTGAACACCGAGAGTGACACGGTTGAATCCGTCTTTGCTGCACTCGGGTTCAGCTTTGGCGGCAGTGGTCAGAACAATGCGATGGTGTTTATCAAACTGCGTGACTACGCGGACCGCGAAGGCTTTGACATCGCGTCTCTGGTGAACCGCGCCAATGGCTATTTCTTTACCACCAACCGTCAGGGCAACATCTTTGTGCTACAACCGCCAGCAATTCAGGGTTTGGGCAGTTCGTCGGGCTTTACCATGTATCTGACCGATCAGGGCGGACAAGGCCAAGAGGCGCTGGCAGCAGCAGCTGATGCATTGGTTGCCAATGCGCAGGCCGACGGGCGCGTGACCTCTTTGCGGGGCAACGAGGCGGCGACACAAACCGCGCTGAGCCTTGATATCGACCAGCAAAAAGCTGCGGCTTTTGGTCTGTCGATCCCCGAGGTTAACGCCATGCTGTCGGTAATCTTTGCGGGCCGCGAGGTGAACGACTTTGCGCTGGGCAACGATCTGCGTCCGGTAATTGTTCAGGGCGTCGCCGAAGCACGGTCGCAGCCCGAAGACATCAACAGCTGGTATGCCCGCAACAGTCAGGGCGAGATGGTGTCGTTCGGTGCCTTTTCCGAACAGCGCTGGACTCAGGAACCGCAGGCTGTCGCGCGCTATGGTGGCACGCGGGGCATGGAACTGAGCGGGGCTGCCGCTGCCGGTCTGTCGTCAAGCGACGGGATGAGCGCGATGGAAGAACTGGTCGCAGAACTTGATGGCAACTATGGCACCGCATGGACTGGCCTGTCCTATCAGGAACGTCTGTCGGGCAATCAGGCACCGTTGCTTTTTGCGCTTTCTGCACTGGTCGTGTTTCTGGCACTGGCTGCATTGTATGAAAGCTGGGCGGTGCCGCTGGCCGTTATGCTGACCGTTCCGGTGGGCGTTTTGGGCGCTCTTGGGGCCGCGCTGTTCTTTGGGCAGTTGAATGACGTCTACTTCAAGGTGGGCCTGCTGACGACAATTGGCCTTGCGGCGCGCAACGCTATTCTGATCGTAGAGTTTGCCCAAGCGCAGGTTCACGAAGGCAAATCTGTGGTCGAGGCCGCGCTGATCGCTTCACGGCAACGTCTTCGCCCGATCCTGATGACAACCTTTGCCTTCATGTTGGGCGTGCTGCCGCTGGCCATCGCGTCTGGAGCGGGTGCGGGCGCGCAGAACTCCATCGGTATCGGCGTGTTGGGGGGCATGGCCTCTTCGGCGGTGCTGGGGATATTTCTGGTGCCTGTGTTCTATGTTGCGGTGCTGAAACTGCGCCAGATGTTGACGCGAAAGGAAAAAGCATCGTGATCAACTTACCCAAGCCCTTCGCAGCCCTGTCGCTGACGGCGCTTTTACTGACCACAGCCTGTGCCGCAGTGGGACCAAACCCCGCAGCGCTACAGACGCCAGCCGTGCCTGCTGCGTTTGCTGAAGGGCAAATCGACCCTGTGGGTCGTGTGGGTGCGTCGGCCTTTTGGCGCAGCTATAACGATGCAACCCTGACCCGCCTGATCGAAGCGGGACTTGCCACAAACCTTGATATTCTTGCGGCGAACGAGCGTATCCGCGCAGCGCAAGCCGATCTGGCGGCAACACAGCCGCTGGCTACACAGCTTGGCGGCGAGGCGGCATTGGCCAGCCGCACACGCAGCGGTGGCAGCGGGCAGCCAGCCGTAAACCGCACAAGTGCCAGCCTGTCAGCGGGTTTTGTGTTCGATCTGTTCGGCGGGGCACAGCGGGCAAGAGAAGGGGCCGCCGCGGCCGAAGCGTCGGCAGAGGCACAGGCCGAGGTGACACGGCTGGCATGGCTGGCCGACGTGATCAGCGCCTATTCCGATGCGCGGTATTACCAGCAGGCCCTGGCACTTACCCGCGACACGATTTCCGCCCGCGAGGCCACGTTGTCGATCAACAACACCATGTTTGGTGCGGGGAATGCAACCGAACAGGATATCGCACAGACCAAAGCGCTGTTGCAGACTGCGCGCGCCGATCTGCCGAACTTCGAGGCGCTTTTCAACGCGCAAGTCTATCGCCTGTCGACGCTTTTGAACCTGCACGCGGCCCCTTTGATGGCCCAGATGCAGCGCGGTGCGCCTGCTTTGCCTGTGCCAAACGGGCCGGGCGCCGGTGTTCCGGCAGAGTTGCTACAAAACCGGCCAGACCTGCGGGCGGCCCGTTTCGACGTGATGCAAGCGCTGGCCGCCGTCGGAGTTGCGACCGCCGATATGTTGCCATCTCTGTCGCTTACGGGGACCATCAGTGATACGGGCGGGACAGACAACTGGGGCTTTGGCCCGCGTCTTTCGTTACCAGTGGCCAATCAGGGTCTTTTGCAGGCCACACGCGCACGTCGTTTGTCTGAAGCGCGGCAAGCCGATCTGGCGTGGCGGTCGCAGATCGTGGCGGCGGTCGAGGATGTTCAGGTGGGCCAGTCAAACCTGCGCCGTTATCGCCGGCGCGCGGCCGCATTGGATCAGGCTGCGGCATCTTATCAACGGGCATACACGTTGGCGCGGGCCAACTTTCAGGCCGGTGCTGCGCCCTTGGTCGATCTTCTGGATGCAGACCGGCAACGGGCTGCAGCACGGTTGCAGGCCGCTTCGGCGCGCAATGATGCGGCCAAGGCATGGACGGCATTGCAGATCGCTACGGGTGCCGGTGCTGCTGTGACGGGTATCGTCGATTAGGCGCACAGACCCGTTAAACCAAGGACGAAAACTCTTGCTCGTCAGCAACAGCAGCAGACCGCAGGTCGGCCAGAAACTTTGAGTCGGCAGAGTGAACCCGGTTCCATGTCGGGATAAACGGCGTTTCGTGCGGGTTCTCCAAAAAGGTGTGACCCGCGCGCATGATATTTTCCGCGAACAACTCGATAGCCTGCTCTTCCTTGTGCCGGTCGATGGTCAGCCCGTTCATCTTTGCATCGGTGTAATAGGCCTCAAGCAGGTCCAGCGCGCAGCGGTAATAGGTGGCCTTGAGCGTGCGGAACACGTTGGGTGTAAACACGGTGCCATCTGCGGCCAGCTTGCGAAAGATCGCCTTGCAGATGTCCGTGGACATCCGACTTAGTCCGGTGTTGGCGTCCTCGGGGCTGAGGTCTTGATGCTTGTGGTCGTAGTTGTCGGCAATCTCGACCTGACAGACGGCTTTGGGTGCCAGATTGCGCCATGCCTCGGACAGCACGCCGATCTCTAGCCCCCAGTCTGAGGGAATACGCAGATCGGGCAGAATACTGGTACGCATGGCAAATTCGCCCGATAGCGGATAGCGGAAGCTGCGCAGGTAGTCGATGTAATCGCGGTCTCCGATCACCCGTTTCAGCGCAATCAGAAGCGGGCTGACCAACAGCCGTGTCACGCGCCCGTTCAGCTTTTCCTGACCCACGCGCGAATAGAACCCTTTTGCCACCTGATACGGAAAGGTCGGATTGGCAACCGGATAAACCAGCCGCGCCAGCAATTCGTTGGTGTAGGTAACGATATCGCAATCGTGGATCGCCATAACCGAACTGTCTTCGCACGCGATCAGATAACCCAGTGACGACCAGACGTTCTTGCCCTTGCCCTGTTCCATCGGCGCAAGGCCCAACGCTTCAAGCCGCGCGCCAAGGTCTTTCATTCTCGGGCTGTCGTTCCAGATCACGATGTGGTTCTGGTTCAGCCCTTTGAAAAACTGCTGGGCGTGGCGGAACTGTGCCTCATCAGCGCGGTCCAGACCGATGATGATGCGGTGCAGATAGGTGACCTTGGACAACTCTTCGAGAATCCGTGGCATCGCTTCGGTTTCCAGTTCGGAATACAGACACGGCAGGATCAGTGCAATTTTCCGGGATTGCGCGAAGGTCTCAAGCTCGTAGGTCATCTCCTCCGAAGAACGCGTCCGCAGATTATGCAGCGTCGCCACGTTCCCGTTTTGGTGAAAATCAGTCATGCGTGGCGTCCTTGTTCAGATGTTCAACTGTTCAACGAGATCAAGCACCGCGTTGTTCCAGCCCTCGGGACCGGACAAAGTGGTGCGCAGGATGCGGCCCTTTGCTTCGGTCTTTAACGGGGGCAGGGGCGCACGGTGCGGGTTGGCGATGATCACGCCGTAATCAGCAGCTTGCAGCATTTCGACGTCGTTCGGCGCGTCACCCAAGGCCACTGTAAACTGCGGGCGGCAGGTTGCGATGATCTCGGCCATGCGGTCGGCTTTGGTCTGGCCAAAGGACAGCGTCAGAAAACGGCCACCTTCGCGCGCAGTAATGCCATGCTGACTTAGAGCGTTCAGAAAGGCCGCGCGCTTGCTGTCAGAGCCGTGCCAAAGGCCGGGTTCGGAAAAGCTGCGCATTTTGGCGTTTTGGGCATCGGCTATGGTCAGGCCGGTGATTTTGGCAACCTGTTCAACGGTCAAATCACCAAAACCCTCAAACGGCGCGCGCTGGACTTTGGGCAACTGCGCCAAGGCATCGCGCAGCCGCAGGTAATCGTTGTCTGGCGGGGTTTCGCTGGCGTGGGCTTTCAGCAAGCCTGCACCGTTTTCAACGATGGCAGGCCAGTCGTCCAAGCCCATTTGCGCGCGCAATGCGATGATTTCGGGCGCTGTTTTGCTGCTGGCCAGCACCACACCTGCGCCAAGGCTGCGCAGACGCGATAACGCAGGGCGGGCAGCATCCCACTGGTACGTATCATGCGATATCAACGTGCCGTCGAGATCGCTAAAGAGGAGAAGTGGAAGCGGTTGCGGCATTTGTGGCCAGTGTGCTGGTTGCAGATCAGGCCTGCAAGGTGTCAGAGCGCCAATGCCCGTTTTTTGGGCAGTCAGGTGAACTTGCGGAACAGCTTGGTCTGGTCGAACATCGCTTCCAGTTCTTCCATGCGACCCTTGGTGCTGTCCCAGCGCAAGTTTTGCACGGCTGAAATCATTGTTTCGGTCAGCAGCAGCGTGGTCGCGGCAGAATCCCATGCCGAGGGCACCACGATGCGGCTGCTAAAGCTGATGTTAGCCAGTTGATGCACCGGTGATCGCCATTGATCGGTGAACAGGATGATTTTGGCGCCCTGCGCATGGGCCATCTCGGCCAGCTTTAGCGTGTTGTTTTCGTACCGCCGCACGTCGAAAATCACGAAGACATCACCAGCTTGAACGTCCAGCAGGTAATGCGGCCAAGCGTTCGATGTAGATTGCACATGGGTGATGTTGGGGCGGATCACCTGCATGTGCAGGAACAGGTATTCTGCCAGCGTGTGCGTTACCCGCCCGCCCACGATATAAAGGTGATGCGCCGGGTCACCGACCAAACCACAGGCCGCGTCAAAGGCGTGCGGGTCGATCTGGCCCAGCGTATGGCGAATGTTGTCAATCACCGCATCCGTAAAGGTGTTCAGAATATGCCCCGACGGCGCACTGTCGGCCCAAGTGTCGTGTTTGGCGATCGGCCCTTTGACCTTGGCCCGCAATTCCTCGCGCAGTTCAGCCTGAAATTCGGCATAGCCCTTGAACCCCAGCTTTTGCACCATGCGCGCGACGGTGGGGCCGGACACATTGGCGTCAAGCGCCAGTTCGGTTAGCGGCCCCAGCCCCGAAATCGGATAGTTTTCCAGTATCGAATGGGCCAACTGACGCTCGGCGCGGGTCAGATCGTCCAGTTTTTGCTGGATTCGGTCGGAAATCGTAAGCGTATCTGATGACACGGGCGCCTCCTGTTTGATCGAAAAGTTTTCACACCCAATATGGCTGATGAATATTTTTCACAATTCTGTTGACAGATGACCGCAGTGGCAAGCACTTTGTGGCGGCAGGGGGGTGTTATGCCAGACGCAAACGGAACACAGATGACGGTTGTACAGACCATCAATGCCACAGGGGCGTCGCCCGTTGTGCTGGTCTGTGAACATGCGTCTTGCTTCATTCCTGACGCACTGAACGGGCTGGGTCTGTCGGATGCAGCCAAGGTCAGCCATGCCGCTTGGGATCCTGGTGCGCTGGGGGTGGCCACCCAAATGGCCAAGCGGCTGGATGCCGTGCTGGTGGCCAGTTGCGTGTCGCGGCTGGTCTATGATTGCAACCGTCCGCCCGACGCGCCGGGGGCGATGCCTGCCAAAAGCGAAGTATTCGACGTGCCGGGTAATGCGAACCTGAGCCGCGATGACCGCGCCACCCGTGCGGCGACGTATTACACCCCGTTCCGCACTCTTCTGGCGCAGGCGGTCGCGGCCAAGCCGGCGCCGGTGCTGGTCACGATCCACAGCTTTACACCTGTCTACAACGGCGCACCCCGCGCGGTCGAAATCGGCGTTTTGCATGACTTCGATGCGCGTCTGGCCGACGCGATGCTGGACACCGCCAAGGCCCACACGGACGCCGAGGTGCAACGCAATGCACCCTACGGCCCCGTCGATGGGGTCACACATACCTTGCAGGTTCATGGCACAGCGCACGGCCATCCCAATGTGATGATCGAAGTGCGCAACGACTTGATCCGGACCGAAGAACAGCAGATGCAGATGGGTGACATGCTGGCCGGATGGCTGGGCGTCGCCTGCGCGAAAGTTGCTGCGGAGGGTGTCGCATGCAGAGCTTAGTGCGCAGGTTTATCCACGGGGTTGATGCGGTCAATCACCGGATGGGCCGTGTCGTGATGTACGGAATTTTTGTGCTAATGGCGATCTTGCTGTGGTCGTCGATCAGCAAGACGTTCTTTCTGCCGTCGCTGTGGACACTGGAAATGGCCCAGTTCGTCATGGTCGGGTACTACATTCTGGGCGGACCCTATTCGATGCAGATGGGCGATCATGTGCGCATGGACCTGCTCTATGGTGGTTGGTCGGATCGCAAAAAGGCGTGGGTCGATTTGTTCACCGTGCTGTTGCTGGTCTTTTACCTTGGCGTGATGCTGTACGGCGCGATCAGCTCTACCGCCTATTCGCTGGGCTACTGGAAAACCGAGCCGCTGTCCTATCTTTTGGGCGTGGTCACCGGATCGGAAGAGATCGGGCGGCTTGAGCAGTCATCGTCCGCATGGCGTCCTTATATGTGGCCCGTCAAAGTAGTGATGGTCGTGGGTCTTTTCCTGATGCTTTTGCAATGCTTGTCCGAGTTCTGCAAAGATGTGCTGCGGCTGAGGGGCCATAAGATCTGATGTCATATGAATTGATCGCCACCCTGATGTTCTCGACGATGATGCTGATGTTGATGACCGGCCAGCGTGTGTTTGGTGCCATCGGTTTCGTCGCCGTCGTCGCGGCCCTGCTGCTGTGGGGCGACAAGGGCGGTTTTGACATCGGTTTTTCCGCCGCGATGAAGCTGATGAAATGGTATCCGCTGCTGACGCTGCCGATGTTCATCTTCATGGGGTACGTGCTGTCTGAGTCCAAGATAGCTGATGATCTGTACAAGATGTTCCACGTCTGGATGGGCGGGTTGCGTGGTGGCTTGGCAATCGGAACAATCGGTCTGATGGTGCTGATCTCTGCGATGAACGGGCTGAGCGTGGCGGGCATGGCCATCGGTGCCACCATTGCGCTGCCCGAATTGTTAAAGCGGGGATACGACAAACGCATGGTCACGGGGGTGGTGCAGGCGGGGTCGTCGCTTGGCATTCTGGTGCCGCCATCTGTGGTGTTGGTTCTGTATGCGATGATCGCGCGGCAGCCTGTGGGTCAGTTGTGGCTGGCGGGCGTGGTGCCGGGGCTGATGATGGCGGCGATGTTCATCGCCTATATTGCCATCCGCTGCCGATTGAACCCCGCACTTGGCCCCGTGCTCAGCGCCGAGGAGCGCGACATGCCGCGCCACGAAAAGCTGCGGTTGCTGCGTGCGGGCCTGCTGCCGCTGGTGATCTTTGCGGTGATGATGTTTCCCTTTGTCAAAGGCTGGACCAGCTTGGTCGAAAGCTCGGCCATCGGCGCGCTTGCTGCTTTCGTGGCGGCGGTGCTCAAGGGTCGGATGACCCGCGAAGTCTTTGAAAATTCGGTGCGCAAGACGCTGGGCATCACCTGCATGTTCATGTGGATCATTCTTGCCGCACTTGCCTTTGGCGCGGTGTTCGACGGCTTGGGCGCGGTCAAGGCGATCGAGGATCTGTTCACCGAGCGGCTGAACCTCAGCCCGTGGATGATCCTGATCCTGATGCAGCTGAGCTTTATCATCATGGGCACGTTTCTGGACGACACCGCGATGCTGGTCATCGTCGCCCCGCTTTATGTGCCGCTGGTGGGCGCGCTGGGCTTTGATCTGATCTGGTATGGTATCCTTTATACGATCACCACGCAGATCGCCTATATGACGCCGCCCTTTGGCTATAACCTGTTTTTGATGCGCGCCATGGCCCCGCCAGAGATTACGCTGCGCGATATATACAGCTCTATCACGCCCTTCGTGGCTGTCATGGTTCTGGCGCTGGCCCTTGTCATGGTCTTCCCCGAACTGGCCACCTGGCTACCCAATTACGTCTACGAAAAATAACCAAGAACCGGCTAACCGGCTTAACCCCACAAGGAGAGAAAACATGACGACACGACGCAAGTTTATTCAGGGCGCAGCCGTTGCTGGCCCCGCTGCTTTGGCGACACCCGCGCTGGCGCAAAACACGATCACATGGCGGATGCAGACCTATGCAGGCCCGGCGCTGGCCGCCGAAGTGATCGACCCCGCGATCAAGATGTTCAACCAGATCGCGGGTGACCGCATGCAGATCGAACTGTTCTACGCCGACCAGTTGGTCCCTACGGGCGAACTGTTTCAGGCGATGCAGCGCGGCACCATCGACGCGGTGCAGTCGGATGACGACAGCATGGCTTCGCCCACCGAAGTCACCGTGTTCGGCGGCTACTTCCCCTTCGGTTCGCGCTATTCGTTGGATGTGCCGGTGCTGTTCAACCAGTACGGTTTGAACGAGATCTGGGATGAGGAATATTCCAAGGTCGGCGTCAAACATATCAGCGCCGGCGCGTGGGACCCTTGCCACTTCGCCACCAAGGACCCGATCAACAGCCTTGCCGATCTGGAAGGCAAACGCATCTTCACCTTCCCCACGGCGGGCCGTTTCCTGACACGCTTTGGCGTGGTGCCGGTGAATCTGCCGTGGGAAGACATCGAAGTGGCCGTGCAAACCGGCGAGTTGGACGGCATCGCATGGTCCGGCATCACCGAAGACTATACCGTCGGCTGGGCAGATGTGACCAACTACTTCCTGACCAACAACATTTCGGGCGCGTGGGCCGGATCGTTCTTTGCCAACATGGACCGTTGGAACGAACTGCCCGAGGACCTCAAAACGCTGTTCCGCGTGTGCTGTGACCAGTCGCACTACTACCGCCAATGGTGGTACTGGGGCGGCGAAGCCAACCTGCGCGTCAACGGCGACAAGCTGCAACTGACCACCATCCCCGACGAAGAATGGGACACTGTCGAGGCGGCGGCACAGGAGTTCTGGGAAGAGATCGCGGCGGAATCGGACGTTAAACGCCGTGTCGTCGACATCTTCAAGAAGTACAACGCCGACATGGTCAAAGCGGGCCGCCCCTACCGCTACGGCTGATCCATACGAAAACCAGATGTATGCGGGCGGCCCATCCGGGTCGCCCGTGTCACACCCTTAAACCACAGGATACCGACATGCCCGGCAACCTCAGCTTTGATGACCTGAAATCCCGCGTCACAGACGGCAGCATCGACACCGTGCTGACCTGCTTTGTCGACATGCAGGGCCGTTTGATGGGCAAGCGCTTTCATGCGGTCAACTTCGTGGAAACGTCGTTCAAAGAGACCCACTGCTGCAACTATCTGCTGGCCACCGATCTGGAAATGGCCACGCCCGATGGCTATGCCTCGACCAGTTGGGAAAAAGGCTATGGCGATTATGTCATGGCCCCGGATCTGTCGACACTGCGCACCGTGCCATGGTTGGAGGGCACTGCATTGGTGCTTTGCGACATGCTTGACCACCACACCCACGCCCCGGTGCCGCACGATCCACGCGCGATCCTGAAAAAGCAGGTGGCGCGGCTGCGCGACCTTGGCTTTGACGCGATGATGGCGACCGAGCTGGAATTCTTCCTGTTCGAGAAAAGCCTGGATGAAATTCGTGCCAGCGGCTTTCGCGATCTGACGCCGATCAGCGGCTATAATGAAGATTACCACATCTTCCAGACCACCAAGGAAGAGGGCGTGATGCGCCCGATCCGCAACCATCTGTTTGCCGCAGGTCTGCCCATCGAGAACTCCAAAGGCGAGGCCGAGGCAGGTCAGGAAGAGCTGAACATCCGCTATGCGCCCGCGCTGGATTGCGCCGATCATCACAGCATTGCCAAACACGCGATCAAGGAAATCGCATGGCAACACGGGCGTGCCGCGTCGTTCCTGCCCAAGTGGCACAGGGACCGCGTCGGCAGTTCCAGCCATGTGCACCAATCGCTGTGGCAGGGCGACACCCCGGCGTTCTTTGACAAGGACGCCGACCTGGGCATGTCCGCGCTGATGAAAAATTATATGGCGGGTCTGATCGCCTATGCACCCGATTACACGTTTTTCCTTGCGCCCTATGTGAACAGCTACAAACGCTTTGCCAAAGGCACCTTTGCTCCCACCAAAACCGTTTGGTCCATCGACAACCGCACCGCAGGGTTCCGTCTGTGCGGGGCCGGGACAAAGGGCGTGCGGGTCGAATGCCGTATCGGCGGGTCCGATCTGAACCCCTATCTGGCGCAGGCTGCAATGCTGGCGGCGGGCATCAAGGGGATCGAGGACAAGATGGAACTGTCACCGCCCACGCGCGGCGACGTTTACGAAGACGCCAAGGCCGCCGATATCCCGCAGACCTTGCGGGCGGCGACCGGAACGTTGCGGAACTCCGCTTTCCTTCGGGATGCGTTTGGCGAGGATGTGATTGACCATTACACCCGATGCGCCGAATGGGAGCAGGAAGAGTTTGATCGCGTGGTGACCGATTGGGAAATCGCGCGCGGATTTGAAAGGGCCTGACCATGATTACCTGTATTTCGCCGATCGACGGATCGATCTATGCCGAGCGCCCGGCGCTGGGCGCTTCCGACGCAGCTGCGGCTGTTAAACGCGCCCGTGCCGCGCAATCCGACTGGGCCGCGCGCCCGCTGTCCGAGCGTATTGCGTTGGTGCAGGACGGCGTTGCACGTATCGGTGCGATGAACGACCAGATCGTGCCGGAACTGGCGCACCAGATGGGTCGCCCGATCCGCTATGGCGGAGAATTCGGCGGTTTCAACGAACGCGCCACCTATATGGCCGATATCGCGCAGGACGCGCTGTCCGATATCGTCATCGAGGATAGCGACTCGTTCCGCCGTGTGATCAAACGCGTGCCGCATGGCGTCGTGCTGGTCGTGGCCCCGTGGAATTACCCTTATATGACGGCCATCAACACAGTCGCCCCCGCGCTGATCGCGGGCAATGCGGTGATGCTGAAACACGCCAGCCAGACACCACTGGTCGGTGAACGTCTGGCCGAGGCATTCCACGCCGCAGGCATCCCCGAAGACGTATTCCAGAACGTGTTTCTGGACCATCAGACCACATCCGACCTGATCGCCGCGAAATCGTTCGGCTTTGTGAACTTCACCGGCTCGGTCGGTGGGGGACGCGCGATCGAAACCGCTGCTGCGGGCACCTTCACCGGTGTCGGGCTGGAACTGGGCGGCAAAGACCCCGGCTATGTTTGCGACGATGCGGATGTGCAGGCGGCTGCCGACACGCTGATCGACGGCGCGATGTTCAACTCGGGCCAGTGCTGCTGCGGAATCGAACGGATTTACGTGGCCGAGGCCCTGTTCGATGATTTCGTCGCCAAGGCGGTCGAGATCGTCAAAGGCTACCGTCTGGGCAATCCGCTCGACCCCGAAACGACCATAGGCCCGATGGCGCACGCCCGCTTTGCCGAAACCGTACGCGACCAGACCGCCGAGGCGATTGCCGCGGGTGCCACGGCCCACATCGACCCCGCCGACTTTCCGCAGGACAATGGTGCCTACCTGATGCCGCAGATCCTTACGAACGTGACCCACGACATGCGCGTGATGCGCGAGGAAAGCTTTGGCCCCGTCGTCGGCATCATGGCCGTCAAGGATGACGCCGAAGCGATCCGCCTGATGAACGACAGCGATTACGGGCTGACCGCCGCCGTCTGGACCAAGGACGTCGCCCGCGCCGAGGCCATTGCCGACCAGATCGAAACCGGCACCGTGTTCATGAACCGCGCCGATTACCTTGATCCTGCCCTGTGCTGGACGGGCTGCAAGGATACCGGTCGCGGTGGCGGTTTGTCGGTCATTGGCTATCACAACCTGACCCGCCCCAAATCCTACCACCTGAAGAAAGCCTGATCCAATGACGCTGACTGCAAACTGGTCCTATCCCACCGCAATCCGCTTCGGCGCGGGGCGCATTTCCGAGATTGCCGAGGCGTGCATCGCCGCAGGCATCACTAAGCCGCTGTTGATCACCGACCGTGGGCTGGCAAACATGGACATCACCCAGCGCACGCTGGACCTGATCGACGCCGCCGGTCTGGGCCGCGCGTTGTTTTCCGACGTGGACCCGAACCCGAACGAATTGAACGCGCAGGCCGGTGTTGCGGTCTACCGTGAGGGGGGCCATGATGGCGTGATCGCCTTTGGCGGCGGCTCGGGTCTGGATCTGGGCAAGGTTGTGGCGTTTCTGGCGGGGCAAAGTCGCCCGATCTGGGACTTTGAAGACATTGGCGACTGGTGGACCCGCGCCGACGCCGACGCCATCGCACCCATCATCGCAGTACCAACCACGGCAGGCACCGGTTCGGAAGTGGGCCGCGCGTCGGTCATCACCAATTCCGAAACCGCCGAGAAAAAGATCATTTTCCACCCCAAAATCCTGCCCCGCGTCGTGATCTGTGACCCCGAGCTGACCGTGGGGATGCCGCCATTCATCACCGCAGGCACCGGCCTCGATGCCTTTGCCCACTGTGTCGAGGCGTTTTGCTCGCCGCACTATCATCCGATGAGCCAAGGCATGGCGCTGGAAGGGATGCGTCTGGTCAAGGATTACCTGCCGCGCGCTTATAAGGATGGCACCGACATCGAAGCGCGCGCGCAGATGATGTCTGCGGCAGCAGTGGGAGCCACCGCGTTCCAAAAGGGTCTGGGCGCGATCCACGCCCTGTCGCACCCCATTGGTGCAATTTACCACACTCACCACGGCACCACGAACGCGGTCTGCATGCCTGCCGTGCTGCAATTCAACCGCCCCGAAATCGAAGGCAAAATAGCACAGGCCGCGCGGTATCTGGACATAGAGGGCGGCTTTGACGGGTTCTGCGCCTTTGTTAACGATCTGAATGCGTCGATGGGTATTCCCAAGACACTGGCGGGACTGGGCGTTGAAAAACCCGACGTAGACCGCATTGTTGCCGGCGCGTTGATCGACCCCAGTACCGGCGGCAATCCGGTGAAGATGACCGAGCAGAACACGCGCAAGCTGCTGCTCGAGATTATCGGCTGAACCCGTTTTAAGCAAAACGCCGCGTACCGTCCCATGGTCTGTGCGCGGATGATTGCGCGTGCGTGCCTTTGCGTTAGGGTGATGCCCAAACAAGCTTGGGCAGGGCATATAAATGATCATTACGCGACGCAATTTCACGCTTGGCCTCACCGCAGGGCTGGGCCTTGCAGGCTGTGGCACCTCAATGTCGGCCATTTCTTCGGTATCGTCAGGCGGGTTACCCGACGACCTGCGCCCCGTTCCCAACGCAGGCTGGAGCCAGTGGGTCGCATCTTTCCGTGACCGTGCAGGCGCGCAAGGCATTTCCGAGACCACTTTGAACGCAGGATTTCGCGGCGCGGGCTATTTGCCCGGTGTGGTCAGGCGTGACCGCAACCAGACCGAATTCACCCGCACGCTGGAAGATTATCTTGCCATCGCGGCCTCGGATGAACGCGTGACCAAGGGCCGTGCGGCCTTTGCGCGCCATAACGCCATGCTGAACGCGCTTGAGGCGAAGTACGGCGTTGATGCCACCATTATTTGCGCGATCTGGGGGCTGGAAAGCTATTTTGGAGAGCGTAAGGGCGATGTGCCGGTTGTGTCGGCCACGTCGACGCTGGCCTATGACGGGCGGCGGGGCGCGTTCTTTGAACAGCAACTGGTAGCGGCGTTGAAGATCATCCAGAGCGGTGATATTTCCGCTGACCGTATGGTGGGCAGCTGGGCGGGGGCGATGGGGCACACCCAGTTTATCCCCACGTCCTATCAATCCTTTGCCGTGGACTACACCGGCGACGGACGCCGCGACATCTGGTCGGCGGACCCTAGCGATGCCTTGGCGTCGACCGCTGTCTATTTGCAACGCAATGGCTGGACACGCGGCGTGCACTGGGGCGGCGAGGTAGGCAACGGCGCACCTGAAGGCCGCGTAATTACCCCGCAGCAGGGCGGCCCCAGCTTTTCCGTGACTTCGAACTTTAGCGCGATCAAACGGTACAACAATTCGGACAGCTATGCGATTGGCGTGGGCCATCTGGCAGACCGTATTGGCGGTGCGGGACCGCTGCGCGGATCATTCCCACCCGACGCCAACGGGCTGACTAAGGATGACCGCGTCACGCTGCAACGCAGGCTGACCGCAGCAGGCTTTGACACCGACGGAGCCGATGGCGTTCTGGGCCCCAAAAGTCAGGCGGCAATCAGCGCCTATCAGACCAGCCGCGGGTTGCCTGCCACAGGCGTGCCATCGCAAGAATTGCTGCGATCCCTCGGCTAGGGCTGACAAAACACGCTTGTCACGCGGTTTTCCCACCGTGCGACGTCCCCTGTGCCTTGACTTCCCACCCTATGGGCGGTGTATCTGCCCCGATCATCAGCCCAGAAAGCGGGAGCCTATTATGCACGCCTATCGCAGCCACACCTGCGCCGAACTGACCGCCGCCGATGTCGGCAAAACCGTCCGCCTGTCCGGTTGGGTCAATCGCGTGCGCGATCACGGGGGTATCCTGTTTATCGACTTGCGCGACCATTATGGCGTCACGCAGGTTCTGTGCGACCCTGATAGCGACGCTTTTGCAGATGTCGAAAAGCTGCGCAGCGAATGGTGCGTGCGCATTGACGGCGAGGTAAAGGCGCGTGCGCCCGAACTGGTGAACCCGAAGATCACCACAGGCGAAGTCGAAGTGTTTGTGCGTGAGGTCGAAGTGCTGGGCCCCGCCGCCGAGTTGCCCCTGATGGTGTTTGGCGATCAGGAATATCCTGAAGAAACACGCCTGAAATACCGCTATTTGGATCTGCGTCGCGAAAAGATGCAGGCCAATATGAAGCTGCGTTCGGATGTTGTTGCGTCCATGCGCAAACGGATGTGGGATGCCAAATTCCGCGAATACCAGACACCGATCATCACCGCATCCAGCCCTGAAGGCGCGCGCGACTTTCTGGTGCCGTCGCGTCTGCACCCAGGCAAGTTTTACGCACTGCCGCAAGCCCCTCAACAGTTCAAACAGCTGCTCATGGTTTCGGGTTTTGACAGATATTTCCAGATCGCGCCCTGTTTCCGCGACGAAGACCCGCGTGCGGACCGGTCGCCCACCGACTTTTACCAGCTTGACCTTGAAATGAGCTTTGTCACCCAGCAGGATGTGTTCGACACGATTCAGCCGGTGATCGGCGGCATTTTCGAGGAATTCGGCGGCGGTCGCAAAGTCGACCAGACATGGGAGCAGATCAGCTATCGCGATGCGGCTCTGTGGTACGGCAGCGACAAGCCTGACCTGCGTAACCCGATCAAGATGCAGGTCGTTTCCGAACATTTCGCAGGTTCGGGCTTTGCCATCTTCGCGAAACTGCTGGAGCAGGACGGCACCGAAGTGCGCGCCATCCCCGCGCCCACGGGCGGCAGCCGCAAGTTCTGCGACCGGATGAACGCATTCGCGCAAAAAGAAGGCTTGCCGGGCATGGGTTATATCTTTTGGCGTGAGAAAACGGCGGATGCCGTGGCCCAGGAGTTGGGCATTACCGTAAAAGAGGCCCAAGCCAAGCTGAAATCCGGCGAAGTCGAGGGCGGTATGGAAGCTGCCGGCCCGCTGGCCAAGAACATCGGCCCTGAACGCACCGAAGCCATCCGCCAGCAGTTGGGCCTTGGCATGGGCGATGCCGCGTTCTTCCTTGGTGGCAAACCCAAAGCCTTTGAAGCCATCGCAGGACGTGCGCGCACGATCATCGGTGACGAACTGGGCCTGACCGACACCGACCGTTTTGCCTTTGCCTGGATCGTCGATTTCCCGATCTATGAAAAGGACGAGACGACCGGTAAAATCGACTTTGAACACAACCCGTTCTCGATGCCCCAAGGCGGCATGGACGCGTTGCAGGGTGATCCGCTAGAGGTGTTGGGATACCAGTATGACCTTGCTTGCAATGGTTATGAACTGGTGTCCGGCGCCATCCGGAACCACCGACCCGAGATCATGTTCAAGGCCTTTGAAATCGCAGGCTACGACGAAAGCGAAGTGCGCAAGCGTTTCGGCGGCATGGTCAACGCTTTCCAATATGGTGCCCCGCCACACGGTGGCTGTGCCGCTGGTATTGACCGTATCGTGATGCTGCTGGCGAACGAACAGAACATTCGCGAAGTGATCCTGTTCCCGATGAACCAGCGCGCCGAAGATTTGATGATGAACGCGCCAAGCGAGCCCACCAGCGACCAGTTGATGGAGCTGGGTTTGCGGGTCATTCCGCAAGACTGATGAAACCTTGGGCGACCTGTCGCCTGAAATGAAAAAGTGATGGGGTGCGCCGATGTAAGTTGGCGCGCCCCTTGCTATATTGCCCCTATCATCGGCAAGGGAGTTTGTCCGTGTGCGCATTCAACCCTGAGCTTGCAGAGATACGATTTGGCTGCGGCCTGTCGCCGTCGATTCCTCCCACCGCATCGGTCGATGCAATGTTGGCCGGAATCATTGCCCCCGACACGATGGCCGATCGCTTTCCCATCGAACCGTTCAGCAAATTCCGTGACCGCATGGTTGCCAGCGATAAACTGCGCCGAACCCTGCGCGACAACCGTGGCAAACCCCAAGCCAAGGTCGCACAGAAAAGGCGCAACCTGTTGAAGAAGGAGGCCCGCATCGACATGACCCGCTGGCTGGGCATGTCGATGCTGCGCCGCACCTATACAGACACCGCGTTTTTCGAGCGGCTGGTGTATTTCTGGGGCGACCACTTTAGCGCCACGGGCAAGGCAGGCGTGATAAAGCGCGCGACATCGCCCTATATCGAAGACGGCATTCGTCCCTATGTTGGTGGCCGGTTTTCTGATCTGTTGATCAGCGCTGTGACCCATCCGGTGATGCTGCAATATCTGGATCAGGACCGGTCCATAGGACCGCAGAGTGAACGTGCACTAAAAAGCGGCAAAGCCGCTGGCCTGAATGAAAACCTCGCCCGCGAAGTGATGGAATTGCACACGCTGGGTGTCGATGGCCCTTATACCCAACAAGACGTGCGCGAGCTGGCCGAGTTATTTGCCGGCCTGTCGTTTCAGCCGAACCAAGGTCGCAAATTCCGCAAGGATTATGTCGAGCCGGGGGCTGAAACCGTGCTGGGTGTTACCTATGATGACGCCTATTCGATCAAGCCGGTGCATGCTGTGCTGGAAGACCTGGCTGTTCACCCCGCCACCGCGCGGCATCTGTCGTGGAAATTGGCGGTGCATTTTGTGTCGGACAGGCCCGATCCCGCGCTGATCGACCATCTGACCGCGCGCTATGTCGAAACTGGGGGTGATCTGATGCAGGTCTATGCCGCGCTGCTGGAGCACCCTGCCGCGTGGACACCAGAGGGGGCCAATATTAAACCGCCCGTGGAATTTGTAGGCTCCGCCATGCGTGCGCTGGCTGTGGAACCCATTGTGGTGACCGGAATGACGGAAAAGGGGGTGCGCAACGTGATCCTGACGCCGATGGCGGTTATGGGGCAGACGTGGCAGAAATTCTCGGGGCCGGACGGCTGGCCCGAAGAAGATTCGGCATGGTTAACACCCCAAGGACTGTCCGGTCGCGTGCGCTGGGCGATGGAGGGGCCGCAACTGTTGCGCCCCGATCTGCCGGACCCGCGTGCCTTTGTTGACACGGCGCTGGGAAGTTTTGCCCCCGAAGACGTGAAATTCGCGGCCAGTGCTGCCGAAAGTAAATCCGAAGCCATCGGTCTTGTGCTGATGTCCCCCGCGTTCCAGCGCCGTTAGGAGTCGCCGCAATGACCGAACTTTCACGTCGCTTTTTCCTGACCCGCTCGGCGGTTCTGGGTTGTTCGCTGGCGGCCAGCCCGTTGCTGACGCCGGTTACATTTGCCGCAGCACCTTGGGACACGCGGTTGATCGTCATTATCCTGCGCGGGGCGATGGACGGGTTGGACGCGGTCCAACCCTATGGCGATCCGAATTACGCAGGCCTGCGCAGCAGCCTTGCAGGCGGGCCGCAGAACGGGGCTTTGGATCTGGACGGGTTCTTTTCACTGCACCCCGCTTTGGGTGCGTTGGCCCCCATGTGGAAGGCTGGCGAGCTTGGCTTTGCCCATGCTGTCAGCACGCCCTACCGCGACAAACGCAGCCATTTCGACGGGCAGGACGTGCTTGAAGCGGGCACCGACACCTTGCAGGGTGGCGTGCGTGACGGTTGGCTGAACCGGATGCTGCAAGAGGTGCCGGGGGTCAAGGCCGACACCGCCTATGCCATCGGCGCGGGCGAGATGCCGATTCTCAAGGGCAAAGCACCGGTGGCAAACTGGGCCCCCGAGGCAACGCTGAGCTTGAGTCCGCAGGCGGAACGCTTGCTTGGGATAATCTCGGAAAGCGATCCGGCGATGCACGCGGCATTGGCCGAAGCTGCGCTTTTGTCGGCGATGGATACACCGTCGATGTCGAGCAACATGACCCGCGACATGCAAAATAACCGCATGGGTGGCCAGCATCTGAAAATCGCGGAGTTCGCCGCCAAACGCCTGCGCGAGGATGCGCGGGTGGCGTCGTTCTCGCTGAACGGTTGGGACACGCACCGCTTTCAGGAACGCGGCCTGAAGGCTGCCTTGGGTGAACTGGCTGATACGCTGGTGTACCTCAAACAAGAACTGACCGGCCCTGTCTGGAAGAAAACCGCCATCGTCGCGATGACCGAATTTGGCCGCACGGCCCGCGAGAACGGCACAAAGGGCACCGATCACGGGACCGGCGGGCTGATGGTGATGGCGGGTGGCGCGATCCGCGGCGGCAAGGTTTATGGTGATTGGCCGGGGCTGGATACGTCCGATCTGTACGAAGGTCGTGACTTGCTGCCCACCCGCGATGTGCGGGCGCATGCGGCGTGGATCATGCAGGCGATGACAGGTCTGGATCAATCGGCGCTGGAACGTGTGATCTTTCCCGGCCTCGATATGGGCAGCAATCCCGGCATCGTTTTGTAAGGGGCTAAATCCGCTTGGCGACAAGCTGTGATCCGCCTATAGAATCGGGGTATGAACACACGATCTTCAGACAGCCCGCAATTCGGCGCACCGGTTCCCGACTGGACGCCTCCTCCGACTCCCGAAGGGGTGTTGATGACAGGGCGCTATGCGGCTTTGGAGCCGTTGAATGCGGACAAACACGCGGCCCTGTTGTTTCGTGCCTATGAGGGTGAGGATCAGGTTTGGGATTACCTGCCTTATGGGCCGTTTTCATCGTCGGCGCAGTATCATCGGTGGGTGCACAGTGTAGCAGGTCAACGCGATCCGGTTTTCTTTGCCGTGCGCAATCTGGAAACCGGCCATTTTGACGGTGTTCTTAGTCTGTTGCGCATTGACCCTGCGGCGGGGTCAATCGAAGTGGGTCACATCAACTTTTCGCCTGCGCTTCAGCGCACGCCTGTGGCAACCGAGGCCTTGTTTCTCACGATCAAATGGGCGTTTGAGGCGGGGTATCGGCGGTTCGAATGGAAATGCGATGCGTTGAACGTGCCGTCACGGCGCGCGGGGCAACGGCTGGGTCTGAGTTTCGAGGGCGTATTTCGTCAGGCGACTGTCTACAAGGGGCGTAATCGTGACACGGCGTGGTTTGCCGCGATTGATAAGGAATGGCCTGCGTTGAAGGAGGCGTTTCGCGTCTGGCTTGATCCGTCGAATTTCGACCAAGAGGGTCATCAGATTGAACGCTTGTCCGATCTGACAGACCTTGTTCGTGTGAACAGCGACCCCACACTCTAGCCGGCCATTCATATCGCCATACGGTGGGTCATACGGTCGTGTACCAATCCTGCCAGTATCGCCGTCTCTGACATCGCTGGCTGACCTGCCGCGCGTTTTTGCGCGAGGGCTTCTGCGGCCTGTTGCAACGGTCCGTCTTTGGCACTGCGCGCGACGCCAGAGAGAAACTGTGCCACATAGTCCAGCGTGCGGTCGTCGTTGCGGTCTTCCAGAACGTCGGCCACGTGCGCCATATCGTCCTGAAAGGCGATGGGGTCGGGCTGTACTTCTTCCATCGAAATGCGGCGAGGGCCATCGGGGCGGCGGTCTGCGGGCAGAAGTGACAGGATTTTGCTTTGGAAGACGCCCAGCGAAGTGATCGGCTTGTCGAAAAAGCCGTCTGCACCGGCGTCCATCGCAGCTGTTTTGCCATAGTTGTCGCCCGATGTGCCAATGATCACATCGGGTCGCGGGATCGCGGCCACAAGGTCTTCGATCAGATCGATGCCGTTGCCATCCGGCAAGCCAAGGTCGATGATCACAACTGTCGGGCGGTAAACTTGCAGGTGTCGCCGTGCAGCGCGCAGGCTGTCGGCGCGCCGGATGCGCGCCCCGCTTCGCAAACACAGCAGGCGCAGCGCCTCGCAGGCAAAGCGGCTGTCTTCGACTGCCAGAACAGTTAGCCCCAGCAAGGGGCGCGCTGACGTGGGCACAGGCATATGGGGTTTGAATGGGTCGATATCGTCCATGTCCGCGATCCCTCTGATTGTGATTCTGACGCTAGCGCGTCGTACCTAACAGGGCGTTAACGCTCTCCCTGCGGCGGTGCGTCCCTTGCACCCCATTCCCAAGCTGCGCATAACAGCACCAACATCTAACCGGAGATTTGACCATGATCGGACGCCTCAACCACGTTGCCATCGCCGTGCCGGACCTGGAGGCGGCTTCGGAGCAATACCGAAGCGCGCTGGGTGCCAAAGTCGGCGCTCCGCAGGACGAACCCGACCACGGGGTGACCGTGGTTTTTATCGAACTGCCCAATACCAAAATCGAATTGCTGTACCCATTGGGAGAAAACAGCCCAATTCAGGGGTTTCTGGACAAGAACCCATCGGGTGGCATTCATCATGTCTGCTACGAAGTCGATGACATCATCGCCGCGCGTGATCACCTCAAGGCCAGCGGCCTGCGGGTGCTGGGTGACGGAGAACCAAAGATCGGCGCACATGGCAAGCCGGTGATCTTTTTGCATCCCAAGGACATGAACGGCACGCTGACAGAACTTGAGCAAGTCTGATGGGAATTACATCAGCCATCGTTCTGTTTGCCGTGATCTGGTTCATGACTTTTCTGATCGTATTACCGATCCGGGTGCAAACCCAAGGGGATATGGGTGAGATCGTGCCCGGCACGCATGCCGGTGCGCCCGAGGTCCATAACCTCAAAAAGAAGGCGTGGATCACCACCGGTTTGGCAGTGGTGATCTGGGCCATCGTCGCGGGGATCATCCTGTCGGGCGTGATCAGTTTGCGCGATATTGACTGGTTCGACCGGATGGGCCCGCCATCTGCAACCGATGGAACAAATGGGTAAAGGTTGCGGCGCCCAGAATAGGGATCAGCAGGTTCACCAGCGGCACTGACAGCGGAATAGCCATCAGGAAGCCTGCGAAAAAGATGGTCATGCGGTGCTGGCTGCGCAGCACACGCGCCTGTTCGCGCCCGACCCGGCGCATGGCGGCCAATGTGAAATATTCACGGCCCAACAGAAACCCGTTCAGCGCCCAGAACACCAAGGGTGTCAGAAAAGGCATCAGCATCAGCGTCAGGATCACATAGACGATGATCGCCAAAAGGTTGGCGCCGATCAACACGCCCAGAAAGTTCACGGTATCGCGCACCGCATCGCCAAAGGGCACGTTGATGGCGGGGGGCAGGTTGGGATAATGCTCATCCTCGACCGCTTGGGCCACCTCGTCGAGAAACATCGACGTGATGGCAGAGGCCACAGGCACCATCAAGAACACCGACAGCACCAGCATCAAAAACACCGAGCCCCAGCTTAGAATGTCATCCAGCCATGTGATTTCGCCCACAATCGGGGCATCGACGCTGTCGGCGGTCAGCGCATCAATCAGCCAGACCAGTCCGGTGGTAAAGGCCACCAGCAGTGCGATGGTCAAAACGACGCCCAGCAATAGAACCCGCCGAAAGCGCGGATCGCCGATTTGGCCCAAGGCAGCAAAGAACGATGCGAAAATCATTCTGACAACCATGTGGTTTTGGCGGCAATATCAGGGCGTGGCCGGTCGGGCGGGGCGCTGGTTTCGGTGCCGACGTGGATCAGGCCCGCGATGCGTTCGTTGTCTTTCAGACCAAAGGCTTCTTGCATGAACACGCGGTCATGGCTGGGCCATCCTGACAGCCAGTTGGCGCCCCAGCCCGCAGCCAGTGCCGCGTTCAGCAGCGACAGGCAGACAGCGCCAGCGGAATAGGTCTGTTCCAGCGGCGGGATATTTGGCGACGGGACATGGACCTCGATCACGGCGATTGCCAGATGGCCCATGTCGAACTGGCTGCGGCCCTTTTCGACCTGTTCGTCGTCCAGCCCCAGCACCTTGCCCCGGGTTCCGGCCAGATCGGCCAGGCGTGGCATCGCAGCCTTTTCGATCACGATAAACCGCCACGGTTCAAGCTTGCCATGATCAGGCGTGCGCGCGGCTGCGGTCAGGATTTGCTCCAGTGCGGTGCGGTCTGGCACGGGCATGGCCAGCGTCTTGGCCGGGCGGCTGCGGCGCGATAGCAGGAAATTCAGGGCGGCGTGATCAGTTTCAGGCATATGTTACGTTCTTTTACATTGGGTCTGTTTGCATGTCGTCATTGCTGGCCACGACGTCAAGGGGCAAGGCCACGTTGCAGGCAGTAACTTACAAGGCCAGCTCCTTCGCCATACGGTCGATTTCACCGATCAGAAATGCGTCAAGGCGTTCGCCGGGTTGCCTGCTGATAAAGGTCTGACCAAAGGGGTCGGCAGCAACGATGTCACTGCCTGACAACGCCTCGACTGCGGCGTGGGCGCAGAAGGGCACATAGGCCTCGGAATAGCCACCCTCGTGAACCAGCACCAGTTTCCCGTCGCACAGCTCTGCGGCAAGGTTTTTGATCTTCAGTGTCATCTGGCGATAGGTGTCGGCAGTCGCCAGCATCCGCGCCAGAGGATCGACCGCCGAGGCATCGTAGCCGCAGGCGATGATAATGATGTCAGGCGCAAAGTCGCGGATCGCAGGGACGGCCACGTGGTCCATCGCGTGCAGATAGGCGGTGTGGCCCGCGCCCGCAGGCAGTGGCAGGTTGATGTTATAGCCGGTCCCGGCACCTTTGCCACGGTCGGCCAGTGCGCCAGTGTCCAGCGGATAGTTACCCTCTTGGTGGAACGAGATCGTCAGCACGTCGTCGCGGTCATAGAAAATCGCCTCGGTGCCATTGCCGTGATGAACGTCCCAATCCAGCACGGCCACGCGACCTATCAGCCCTTTTGCTTTGGCGGCTTCGATGGCGATGGCGATGTTGGCCATCAGGCAAAAGCCGTTCGGAAAGTCGGGCAGACAGTGGTGTCCGGGCGGACGGCTGAGCGCATAGGCGTTCTGCACGTTTCCGGTCAGTACGGCATCAACGGCTGCAATCGAGAGGCCCGCCGACAGCGCCGCCAGTTCATAACCGCCACGGGCAAACGGAACGCGCAGGCCCAGTTCGCCGCCGCCGTTGTCGGACATCTGTTTGAACGTATCCAGATAGTTTTTCGGGTGAACGCGCAGCAGGTCTTCGGTGGTGGCTTCGGGTGCGGTGCGCACGTCCATTTCGCGCATCAGGCCGGTGACATTCATCAGGTTCACCAGCCGCCGCTTGGTTTCGGGGCTTTCGGGCAGACCACCGGCGGCCATCGGTTGCACCAAACCCCCGATGGGCAGCGTAAAGGCATAGTTGCCCCCCGCGTGCCACATGCTGCGTTCGTCCCAGAAAAATCCTGTGGTCATGAGCTGTCTCCTATCTTGGCGCAAAGTGGCCGAGACAGGGGCGATTGTCGATGCCGCCGTGCAGAAAATACGTCTCAGACGGCTTCGGCCAGCAGGGCGTGAACATCAAGCGGGCTGTTGACCATTTTCAACTGCCCGTCGGCGTCACGCGGCCAGTCGGCAGGATCGCGGTCACGGTAAAGCTCGACGCCGTTGCCATCAGGGTCACGCAGATAGACCGCCTCGGACACGCCATGATCCGCCGCACCGTCCAGCGCGATGCCCGCATCCACGACACGTTGCAGCGCGGCGCCAAGGCTGGCGCGGTCGGGAAACAGGAAGGCCGAATGATACAGTCCCGGCGCACGCTGCGGGGCAGGGCCTGCACCCTTCGAATGCCAGGTGTTCAGGCCGATATGGTGGTGATAATCCCCTGCGGCCAGAAACGCAGCTTCGGCCCCATAGCGCTGTGTCACGCTAAAGCCGAGAACATCACCATAGAAGCTGATCGCGCGGTCAAGATCGGACACTTTGAGGTGAATATGACCGACGCGAGTGTCGGCGGGAACTTTACCGGGCATGGGTGCCTCCTGAAACATGGGTTGACCTGAAGATAGCGCGCAGTGCTTGCGCACAAAAGGTCACGGCGCGCGCAGTGTCGGTGCACAAATGCGCAAAGGGCGGATGCTGTTGCACCCGCCTTTTGTTCGTATCGCAGTCGTGACAGGCGGCTCAGGCGCCGACCAGCCCGACAATCTCATAGGTTTTCTTAAGGATCGGAACGGTGATCTCGCGGGCCTGCGCGGCGCCACGTGCCAGAACGCGGTCAATCTCGGTGGTGTCGTTTAGCAGCCGCGCCATCTCGGTCGAGATCGGCGACAGCTTGGCCACGGCCAGATCGGCCAGCATCGGTTTGAATTCACCGAACTGCTTGCCGCCAACCTCGGCCAGCACCTGATCGACGCTCTGGTTAGTGAAGGCGGCATAGATGTTGACCAGATTGCGTGCCTCGGGGCGGTCTTCCAGCCCCTTTGCCTCGGATGGCAGGGCGTCGGGATCGGTCTTGGCCTTGCGGATCTTCTTGGCGATAGTGTCGGCGTCGTCCGTCAAGTTGATGCGGCTGGCGTCCGAAGGGTCCGATTTCGACATCTTCTTTGAGCCGTCGCGCAAGGACATGACGCGCGTTGCGGCACCTTCGATCACCGGCTCGGTCATCGGGAAGAAATCAACGCCATAGTCGTGGTTGAACTTGGCCGCGACGTCGCGCGTCAGTTCGATATGCTGTTTCTGGTCTTCGCCCACAGGCACATGCGTCGCGTGATAGACCAGAATATCGGCGGCCATCAGTGCGGGGTAGGCGAACAGGCCCAGCGAGGCCTTTTCGGCATTCTTGCCGGCCTTGTCCTTCCATTGCGTCATGCGCTGCATCCAGCCCATGCGGGCCACGGTGTTGAATATCCACGCCAGTTGCGCGTGCTCGGGCACGGCGGACTGGTTGAACAGGATCGATTTTTCCGGATCGACGCCCGAGGCGATAAATCCTGCTGCCAGCTCGCGCGTGTTATGGCGCAATTTGTCAGGATCCTGCCAGACAGTGATCGCGTGCAGATCGACCATGCAGTAGATGCATTCGCGGCCTTCATCCTGCATCTCCGAGAACCGCTTGAGCGCCCCCAGATAGTTGCCAAGCGTCAATCCGCCCGACGGCTGGATGCCGGAGAACACGCGTGGCGTGAATTGCGATGCAGGAGCGTCAGTCATTTGGGTTCCCCTCTGGGCATTCGTGCGTGGCTGGCTTACCCATGCGCCAAAGTCCCGTCAAGGAGAGCCACCGATGAACCCCGACATGCAGCCCCCAGTGAACCCGTTGCCGCCCGTTGTCTGGGCCCTGTTCGCCGCGATCGTTGGCGTCGAGGCTGTGCTGTCTCTGGCGGCGGCGGGCATGGTCGGCGGACCAAGTGCCGTGGGCTGGAGGCTGGCCGCACTGCGCGACTACGGATTTTCCGGTGTGGCGTTCGACTGGATGGTGGCGAACGGGATTTTCCCCTGGGAGCACCTGTTGCGCTTTGTCACCTATCCCTTTGTGAATGGTGGTTTCGCGGGAACTTTGTTTGCCGGTGTGATCCTGCTAGCACTGGGCAAGCTGGTGGGCGAGGTTATGGGGCAACTGGCGGTGGCCATCGTGTTCTTTTTCTCGGCGATCTTCGGGGCGGTGGTTTACGGGTTGGTGACAGATGCACCGTGGTTGATCGGCGCGTTTCCGGCGGTGTATGGGCTGATCGGGGCCTATACGTTCCTGATGTGGCAGCGGCTGGCGGGTACGGGGGCGCAGCAGCTTCAGGCGTTTTCGCTGATCGGTGTGCTGATGGGGCTGCAACTGCTGTTCGGCATGTTCTTTGAAGTGGGGGTGGCATGGGTTGCCGAATTGGCCGGATTTTTCTGCGGCTTTGCGCTGTCGCTGGTCGTGGTGCCGGGCGGCTGGGCGCGCCTGCGCGAAATGATCCAGCGCCGCTGACGTCATTCAGGGGCTTCTGCCCCCGCGCCTTGCGGCGCGCCCCCGGAGTTTATCTGGAAAGATGAAGGGGGCTATCGTGTTTTGCGTTTGGTGGCACGCTTGAAGTCCGAGAGTTTGAACGCGCCGATCAGGTGGCCTGTGCCAAAGTAGCTGACGACACCGGCTGCGATTAGAAACGCCAGCGCGATATAGCGCAGGCCGGCGGTTCCAAGAGCCACTGACAGGGACAGCGACACGATCCACAGACAGATGCCCATCACGCCCGATGCCAGGATGATCCGCCAGATGCGTTTGCGAAAGCGGTCGTCAAAGCGGGCGACGTCACCCATCGGGCGGGTGCCCTGGCGCAGCATCAGGACCATCGCCCAACCCGCGACGGTGGTGGCGATGGCCGGGGCGATCCAGCCAAGGACGGGTGCAAGGCCAACAGCGAGTACAGCGTTTACCACCATCGTCCACACTGCATAGCGAAACGGGCTGCGGGTGTCCGAACGGGCGAAGTAAAGCGGTTGCAGGAATTTCTGGATCACAAATGCGGGCAATCCCAAGCCATAAATCGCGACGGCCACAGCAATGGCTGCCACATCGTCTGGGCCAGTGGCGCCGCGCTCGAACATTACCGAGGTCAGCGGCAGCGGGATCACTATCAGCGCTACGGCCGACGGAATGGTCAGCGCCAGCGAAATCTCGGCAGCACGGCTCAGCGCATTGCGCGCGCCTTGGTCGTCGCGGGCCTTGAGCCGGCGCGACAAGTCGGGCAGCAGCACGATGCCCACCGCGATACCCACCACACCAAGCGGCAGTTGGTAAAGCCGGTCCGCCGCAAACAGCCAGCTGACAGCATTATCGAATTGCGAGGCCACGACCTGACCCACCACCAGATTGACTTGCATCACACCGGTGGCCAGTGCCGCAGGCACCGCGACGATCAGCATCTGGCGCATGTCGGGGGTCCAGCGCGGCATGCCGAACTTTAACGCAAAGCCTGCGCGGGCGGCCGCGGTCCATGTCAGCGCCAGTTGCGCGATGCCTGCCAGCGGGATGGTGTAGATCAGCCAGACGACCACTTCGCCGCTTAGTTGATTGGCGGCCACCATCGCAATGATGACAAAGATATTCAGCAATACGGGGGCGGCGGCCGCGGCAGCAAACCGGCCTGTGGCGTTCAGTACACCCGAAAACATCGCGGACAGCGACATGAAGAAGATATACGGAAACGTAATACGCCCAAAGCCCACCGTCAGCTCAAACCGCTGCGCATCAAATCCACCTGCCGTGGCCCAGACCAGCGCGGGCATGAACACCAGCGCCAGCGCCGTCAGCGCCAGTGTCGCCAGCATCAACCCGTTCAGCGCATCAGTGGCAAATCGGCGGGGATCATCGTCGCCCTCAAGTTTGGCCGAGAACATCGGGACGAAGGCCGCGTTGAACGCTCCTTCGGCAAAGAAACGGCGGAACATGTTGGGCAGCCGGAAGGCGGCGACAAAGGCGTCCATCATTGGCCCCGGCCCGATCAGTGACAGGATCAGGATTTCGCGCGCAAAGCCGAGGATACGTGACATCAGCGTCCAGAAACCTACGGTCAGAAAGCCGGACATAAGACGGATGGGTTTCAAGTGCAGGCCTTTCTGGTGCGGTCTTGATCAGGGCCTAGCGGGTCAGACGGGTGCGTGACAAGGGGCCTCATACAGCGGTGACACCGTGCTGTGCAGTTGTGGCGTGCGCGTGCGGCAGTTTTTGCGCAGTTTACCGCGCACTCTGTCCAGCTGTGCATAAATGCGTCGCTACGGTGTCATTGTTGCCTGTGGCGAGACATAAAAGGGGAAAACTTGAGTTTGGTTGCCAGATGGTTTTGATGGTTGGAAAGACTTATCAAAGGAAGCTTCATGCCAGACATCACCACTGCCAATCTGCTCGGGGATATGACCGCGTGGCGGCACGAGTTTCATGCAAATCCGGAACTTGGTTTTGCCGAGACGCGGACCGCCGCGCGGGTGGCAGAGTTGCTGGAAAGCTTCGGACTCGAGGTGCATCGCGGTGTCGGGCACACTGGCGTGATCGGCGTGCTACAGCGGGGCAACGGCACCCGCGCGGTGGGTTTGCGTGCGGATATGGATGCGCTGCCCATCAGCGAGACCACAGGTGCCGCCTATGCCAGCCGCACAGCTGGAGTGATGCACGCCTGTGGCCACGACGGGCATATGGCGATGCTGTTGGGGGCAGCTAAACATCTGGCAGCGCACGGGCAGTTCAATGGCCGCGTGGTGTTCATTTTCCAGCCCTGCGAAGAGCATGGCCAAGGCGCGCAGGCGATGATCACTGACGGGTTATTCGAGCGGTTCGCGGTGGATCAGGTCTTTGCCATCCACAACATGCCGGGGTTGGCCACGGGGCATCTGGAGACGCGGGTCGGGCCGATGACCGCATCCGAAGCACTATTCGAGATCGGGATACGCGCGCGGGGCGGCCATGCTGCCCTGCCGCATTTGGGTGTGGACGCCATTGTCGTAGGCGCGCAGATCGTGGCCGCGTTGCAGATGATTGTTTCACGCAAGCTGGATCCGGCCCAAAATGGAGTTGTTTCAATCACCGAATTCATCGCCGACGGCGGGCGCAATGTCCTGCCGGGGAGTGCGATCCTCAAGGGTGACGCGCGCGCGCTGTCGCCTGACACCAACACCATGATCGAAGCGCGGATGCGCGAACTGGTTGCAGGCACCTGTAACGCACATGATGTCACGGGCGAGGTCGGCTACGAAACAATCTTTGCTCCCACGATCAACGATGCCGAGGCTGTGGCCGCTGTGGCCCGTGCAGGTAATGTGGCGTTGGGTGCCGGCAATGTCGATACGGCCTGTTTTCCAAAGCTCTTCTCGGAAGACTTTGCCCATATGGCGATAGCCCGTCCGGGGTGTTTTCTGTTGATGGGCAACGGCACCAAGGGCGCTCATGGTCTTCCGCTTCATGCGTCCGGTTATGATTTCAACGATGCGGGGCTGGTGCCCGGCGCGGATGTGTGGGTGAATCTGGTACACGACAGCCTCGCCGCGACCTGACGCGAGTTGCCGGTGACCGTCATCACCGACTTCGAGCCGGGTGTAGATTATCTGGCGCTCAAAACGTGGCCGGGCACGGCACTGGATGTGAGGGTCATTTCGGTTCGGGTGCTTGACGACGCCACCGGGTCCGACGTGTTGATTGGTGACACTGCCGTCGCCCGCATGATCGGGGGGCAGGGGCTGACGGTGGCGGACATCAACGTGGACAGATAAGGGTTCACCGCAGTAAGGACCGCCTGGCTCTGCCTTTTGATCAATCCTCGGCCCGTTGCGCCCCTTCGACGATTGCGGCCCGCAGCCGTTTTTCCAGCGTCTTTTGCTTGCTCGGCGTGTAGTATTTCAGCCCGAACATATCCTTCACATAGAAGGTATCGACACATTGTTCGCCATAGGTTGCGATGACCGCATTGGCCACATAGACGTTCGACGCCGCCAGCGTGCGGGCCAGATCGTGTAGCAGGCCGGGGCGGTCGCGGGTGTCTACTTCGATGATCGTGTAGATTTCTGATCCGTCGTTGTCGAAGGTGATGTGGGTCGGCACACGGAAGACCTTTTCGCGCTTTTTGACCTTGTCGCGGTCCACCATCGCCTCGCGCGGGACAACCTCGCCGTGCAGCGTGCGTTCGATCATCTTGCGCAGACGGGGCAGGCGGCTGGCATCATAGGGCGTGTCGTCTGAATCCTGTATCCAGAAGGCATCGGTCACATAACCGTCCTTGGTGGTATAGCTGCGCGCGTCGACCACGTTGGCACCCACCAGCGCGAGAGCGCCGGCAAGCCGTGCAAAAATGCCTGGATGGTCCTGCATCACGAAACAGACGCGAGTGGCGTCGCGATCCTCGTCAGGGTGCAGGTCGATGCGAATCTCATCATCGCCGATACCGCGCAGCAAGTGGGCAAAAACCACGTGGGCGGTCTGGTGTAGTCCCTGCCAATAAGGTTCGTAATGGCGGCCCGTTTCGGTCTGCACATCCTTGCGTGGCCAGTTGGCAAGCGCCGCGCGCAGCGCTTTCTTGGCCTCGACCCCCCGGTTCTCGCGGTTCAGCGCTTCCATGCCGTCTTCCAGCGCAGTGCGGGTCTGACGGTAGAGCGCGCGGATCAATACCGCTTTCCAGTTGTTCCAAGTGCTGGGACCGACGCCGCGAATGTCACAGACGGTCAGCACACACAATAGGTCCAGCCGCTCGACGGTGCGCACGGCCTTGGCAAAGTCGCGCACCGTGCGCGGGTCGGCAATGTCGCGTTTCTGCGCCATGTCGGACATCAGCAAATGGTAGCGCACCAGCCATTCAACGGTGTCCACCTCGTCGGGCTTCAGGCCCAGACGCGGCCCGACCTTGCGGGCGATCTGGGCGCCAAGGATCGAATGGTCTTCCTCGCGGCCTTTGCCGATGTCGTGCAGCAGCAGCGCCACATACAGAACCCGCCTGTTCACCCCTGCTTTCAGGATCGACGTTGCCACCGGCAGATCCTCGACCAGATCACCGTTCTCGATCTCGCTCAGGCTCATGATGGTCTGGATGATGTGTTCGTCGACGGTGTAGGAGTGATACATATTGAATTGCATCATCGCCACGATGGGCTGGAATTCGGGGATAAAGGCCGCCAGAACACCCAGTTCGTTCATTCGTCGCAGCGCTCGTTCGGGATTGCCGTGTTTCAGCAGAAGGTCCAGAAAGATGCGCTGGGCTTCGGGCGCGTTGCGCATGGTGTCGTCGATCAGCCTGAGGTTCGATTTCACCAGTCGCATGGCGTCGGGGTGAATCAACATGCCAGTGCGCATCGCCTCTTCGAACAGGCGCAGGATGTTCAGTGGATCAGCCAGAAACGCGACATCGTCGATGATGGCGATGCGATTGTGGATTACCTCGTAACCGGATTTGATCTTGCGACGGCGGCCCAGCAGGCGTTCCAGCAGCGGCTCGGCCTTGAGGTGCACAGCCTCCAGTCCGGTCAGGAAGATGCGGGTCAGATCACCCACTTCGGTGGCATGCAGGAAATAGGCCTGCATAAACACCTCGACGGCGCGGCGGCCTGCCTTGTCCTCATAGCCCATCGCTTCGGCCACTTGCACCTGCATGTCAAAAGTCAGCTGTTCGGTGGGCCGACCGGTTAGCAGGTGCAGATGGCAGCGCACGGCCCACAGGAAACTTTCGGCGGCGGCAAAGCTGGCGAATTCATCTTCGGTAAAGACCCCCAGCGGCACCAGATCGGCGCTGTCATGCACGCCGTGAATGTATTTTGCGATCCAGAACAGGGACTGCAAATCGCGCAGACCGCCTTTGCCTTCTTTCACGTTCGGCTCGACCACATAACGTTGGCCCTGACGTTTGTGACGCTCGTCCCGCTCGTGCAGCTTGGCCTCGACAAAGTCGCGGGCAGTGCCTGAAAACAGCTCGTCCCACAGGCGTTTATCCAGCGCCTCGGCCAGTTCAAGGTCGCCGCCGATAAACCGGTGCTCAAGCATGGCGGTGCGGATGGTAAAATCTTCACGGCCCAGACGGATGCAATCTTTGACGGTGCGCGAGGAATGACCAACCTTCAGGCGCAAATCCCACAGGATGTACAACATGGTTTCGATTACGTTCTCGGCCCATGCGGTGATCTTGTAAGGCGTCAGAAACAGCAGATCGACGTCCGAAAACGGTGCCATCTCGCCACGACCATAGCCGCCGACAGCGATCAGCGACAGCCGCTCGCCCGCCGTGGGCGAGACATTGGGATGGATCACTTGCGTGGCCAGTGTCATCGTCGCTTCGACCAGCTGGTCGGTCAGATAGGTATAGGCCGCCGTCGTGGCCCGCGCGGCAAAGGGGCGTTGCGAAAAGGCGGCGGCGATGGCAGCCCGGCCCTGTTTTTGCGCCTGTTGCAGCCATGCGACCATCTGGTTTCGCACGTCCATCGGCGCAGCATCGTTTTGCCGTGCCTTGATCAGGGCCGAAGAAAAGGCAGCGGCATCAAAGATTTCCTCTGGCGGACAGATTGTCTCGACCGCCAGAGGTGCAAGCTGGTGTGTGTCTTGCATTTGGTATCAGAATCCGGCGCCGCCAAAGGATTGCGGTGCGGCGTCGATCACAACGACCTGATTGTTGCGGATCGTGGCGATCGCCAGACCACGGTCGTTTGTGCCGTCAGCGCGCAGGCGGAAAATACCCGAAGCACCCTGGAAACCGGCACCTTGTGTCAGTGCCGCGCCGGTCAATGCATTTGACCGGCCCTTAGCAACCAACGCGCCAACAGCGGCGATTCCGTCAAAACCCAGACCTGCAACAGGGTGCGGTGCACTGCCGTAAGCGGCCTCGTATTTTGAACGGAAGGCAGCGCTGCGCGCCGGATCGGGAACGGCGAACCAGCCGCCTTGCAGGCCGGGCAGCGACAGCGTGGGTGACGGAATATCCCAGCGCGTCAGGCCGATGTATTGCGTGACCGTGGGCTGGATGCCTGCCTCGGGCAGCAATTGCGCCAGCAGGGGCAGGGCAGATGCCGTGGACGAGGTCATGAAAACTGCATCGGCTCCGGTGCTGTCCATTGTTGCTTTGATGCGCGGTACGGCATCAATCACGCCTTGTTGCGACAGCGGATAGTCTACTGCGCCGGCCAGTGTGCCGCCACTGTTGGCGATGGCATTCTGGATGGCAGTGCGACCCAACTGGCCTGCCACGTCTTGCGCGCTGACCACGACAATGCGCGATTTGCCCTGACGGGTCGCATAGCTGACCAATCGGTCAGCCGTGGTCTGGAAGGTTGGCCCAAGCACAAAGACGTTGCCGCCCGCGATGGTGGTGTTGTTGGAAAAGGCCAGCACGTTCACACCGGCACCGGCCACAGCGACACCTGCCGCGTTGGCAGCTTCCGCATAAAGCGGGCCGATGATGATCTTGGCGCCGTCGTTCACCGCTTGGGCGGCAACACTGGAGGCGGTGGCGGCATTGCCTGCCGTGGCATAGACCCGCAGATCAATCGCCACACCTGTCAGATCGCGCATTGCCAGACGGGCGGCGTTTTCCAGACTGGTCGCCAGCAAATTGTCTGAGTCAGAGCCACCGCGTGGCACCAAAAGTGCCACCGGAACAGGCTTTGATGTGTCAACAGAGGGGCCACCACCGCTGATGCCCCCCATCATCACCGGTTCACAAGCGGCAAGCGCCAGTGCAAAAAGCGACAGTGTCAGCAGGCGCAATGCCTTGCGGGCAGGTTGTAAAAACGCGAACATGGTCCTGAGAACTCCCTCGGGTCTGGGCGGCACATTGGCCACCTTGATTTTGCGAAGATCATAGAGGTCACGAAAGGCGGGTCCAGCGTTGAATTTTCAAAAGGTTTCCTTACCGCCCGGCATCCACCTTGTCGGCGTCCCGATCGGCACGGCCCGTGACATCACATTGCGGGCGCTTGATGTGCTGGCGTCCGCCGATGTGCTGGCTGCCGAGGACACCCGCAGCCTGCGACGGCTGATGGATATCCACGGCGTGCCACTGGACGGGCGGCACATCCATACGCTGCATGACCACAGTGCAGCAAAGGTGGTCGCGCAACTGCTGGCCCGCGTGACCGGGGGCGGGTCTGTGGCCTATGCATCCGAGGCAGGAATGCCACTGATCGCCGATCCGGGATTCGAACTGATCCGCGCGGCGCGCACAGCGGGTGCGCCTGTGCATTGCGCGCCCGGCCCGAGTGCTGTGGTGACCGCTTTGGCGGTCGGCGGATTGCCGACAGATGCGTTTCTTTTCGGCGGTTTTCTGCACAATACCAAGTCTGCACGGCGCACAGCGCTGGAGGGTTGGGGCAATGTGCAGGCCACGTTGGTGTTTTACGAATCACCCAAGCGGCTGGCTGCGATGCTGGCGGATGCCGCTGATGTGCTGGGAGGGGAGCGTCAGGCCGCCGTGTGTCGGGAACTGACCAAGAAATTCGAGGAAGTGCGCAGTGGAACGCTGGCCGAACTGGCCGAATACTACGCGGATGCTTCGGTGAAAGGCGAAATCGTTGTGTTGATTGATCGCCGTTTAGAGAAAATTAGGGAAGATGACGTTGAATCGGACCTGATCGAAGCATTGGGGCAAATGTCGATGCGCGATGCGGTGGACGCCGTGTCGGCGGCACATGGCGCGCCCCGTCGCAAAGTGTACCAACTGGCGCTGTCCCTGCCCAAGGGCAACGATTCATCCTGAAGGGCGGAATGGAATACTGAGGGGCGGTATGAAACAGTTGGCATTTGAATTTTCACCGTCAACGGCTGTCGCGGCACATGCTTCTGCCGTTGTTACGGTGCCGCATGCCTCCGACAGAAAACGTTCGCGTGGTGAGATGGCCTATCATGCGGGTATTGCCGCCGAGGACCGGATTTCCACCGATTATGAACGGCGGGGATTTCCCATCGTGCAGCGACGCTGGCGTGGCAAAAAAGGTGAAATCGACCTTATCGCGCAGGATGGTGACGGGCTGGTTTTTATCGAGGTCAAACACAGCAAGACATTCGACCGCGCTGCTGCCCGCCTGAGTGCAGCGCAAATGCGGCGCATCTATGCTGCTGCCGAAGAATACCTTGGGCATATGCCGCGCGGCAGCCTGACCGAAGTGCGTTTTGATGTGGCATTGGTGAACGGTCAGGGCGAAACGCGGATCATAGAAAACGCTTTTGGGTTGGACTGACCCATTGCGCCTCGGGCGTGGCTGATCCATCAAGGAATCTCAGCAACGCGAGGTGCCGCGATGAAGATCGCCTTTCAGATGGACCCGATCAGGGACGTGAATATCAACGCAGACAGCAGCTTTCGGCTGGCCGAAGAGGCGCAGGCGCGAGGGCATTCGCTGTTTTTCTACACGCCGGACCATCTGGCCTATCAAGAGGGGCGCATCACCGCGCTGGGGCAGGATTTTTCCGTGCAACGTGTGCAGGGGGACCATGCGCAACTGGGCGAGATGCGCGAAGTTGATCTGTCGGAGTTTGACGTCGTCTGGCTGCGTCAAGACCCGCCCTTTGACATGCACTACATCACGTCGACCCATTTGTTGGACCGGCTTAAAGAAACCACGTTGGTGGTGAACGATCCATTCTGGGTGCGCAACTTTCCTGAGAAACTGCTGGTTCTGGATTTCCCGCAACTGACCCCGCCCACTACGATTGCGCGCGATCTGGGCACCATCAAAGCGTTCAAGGCCAAGCACGGCGACGTTATTCTCAAGCCGCTTTACGGCAATGGCGGGGCTGGCGTGTTTCGGCTGGACGAGAACGACCGCAACCTCAGCAGCTTGCACGAATTGTTCACCGGTTTCAGCCGCGAGCCTTTGATTGTTCAGAAGTTTCTGCCAGCAGTCAGCAAGGGCGACAAGCGGGTCATTCTGGTGGACGGGGTCGGCGTGGGTGCAATCAACCGCGTGCCTGCCAAGGGGGAAACGCGGTCGAATATGCATGTGGGCGGGCGGCCTGAAAAGGTTGGCCTGACCGACCGCGACCTTGAGATATGTGCGGCCATCGGCCCATTGCTCAAAGAACGGGGGCAGGTTTTTGTCGGTATTGATGTGATCGGCGATTATCTGACGGAAATTAACGTGACATCGCCCACCGGCATTCAGGAACTGGAACGGTTCGACGGCGTCAATATTGCCGCCAAAATCTGGGAGGCGATCGAGGCCAAGCGCGCGTGAGTTGGCAGCGTATTGCGCTGAACCGCTGGCTGCGTTTGCTGGAAAAGCCGCGTCTTGCCCACGCTGCGACGCATGGGGCCATGCGCAACCGGTTGGAACGCAACGCGCGTTTTTTCTTTCACGGTCGGCGCGACGTGGCGCAGGAATGGCGTGATCTGGGTGAGGGCGAAGCGCTGTGGCTAGAGCCTTCGGGCGCGGAAAATGACCGTGTTTTGCTCTACTTTCACGGAGGGGCCTATATCTTTGGCAGTCCGCGCACCCATGCGGCGATGGTCTCGGTTTTGGCAAAGGCGGCGTGCGCGCGCGCGGTGTTGCCAGTCTATCCGCTTGCGCCAGAGCATCCCTTCCCCGCAGCCGTAGAGCGCGCCGAAGACGCCTATCATGCACTGCTGGCTTCGGGTGTTCCGGCGGGGAACATCGTGATGGGAGGCGACAGCGCCGGCGGTGGTCTGGTTCTGGCGCTGTTGGCGCGACTGATTGATGCTGGCGCTGATTTGCCTGCAGGTGTTTTTGCCTTGTCGCCGCTGACGGACCTTACGTTTTCGGGCGCCAGCATACAGGTGAACGCGGAGTGTGACGTGATGCTGCCTGCCGGTCGCGTTACAGAGTTGGCGGACCGCTATCTGGCAGGCGCGCGCGCCACCGACCCGCAGGCCAGCCCACTGTTTGCTGACTTCAAAGGTGCGCCGCCTGTGTGGATCACTGTGGGGGACACTGAAATCCTGCTGGACGATACGCGTCGGATCGTACCGCGCATGAAAGCACAGGGTGTGGCGGTACAGATGAACATTGCCCACGATCTGCCGCATGTCTGGCCGATGTTCCACAACACCCTGCCCGAGGCGCGGACGACGTTGAACAATCTGGCCCGATGGATCACGAGCCGATGGATTGAGGCACGCGGTAGCTGACCGCTTCGGCAACGTGGCGGTGGCACACATCTGGTGATCCGTCCAGATCCGCGATGGTGCGCGAGACGCGCAACACGCGGTGATAGCCGCGGGCCGACAGGGCAAACCGTTCTGCGACGCGGCTGAGCAGGGCGCTGCCTTTGGCATCGGGGGTTGCGATTTGTTTAAGAATTTCACCTTCGGCATCGGCGTTCGAGCGCATGTCGGCACGCCCCTCGAACCGTGCAATCTGGATGTCGCGGGCGGCTTGAACCCGCAGTGCAATTTGTGCGGATGTCTCGCCCGATGCGGGAAGGTCCAGATCGGTGTAGCGCACGGGCGGGACATCGACGCGCAGGTCAAAGCGGTCCATCAGCGGGCCGGAAATGCGGCCCATGTAATCCTCGCCGCATGTCGGTACGCGGGCGCAGGCACGGTCGGGATCGGTCAGATAGCCGCATTTGCAGGGGTTGGCGGCGGCCACCAGCATAAAGGCGCAAGGATATTTAACGTGGGCATTGGCACGGGCGATCATCACCTCGCCGGTTTCGATGGGCTGGCGCAGGGTTTCCAGAACGGTGCGGGGAAATTCGGGAAATTCATCCATAAAGAGCACGCCGTTGTGCGCCAGTGATACTTCGCCAGGTTTTGCATTGCGACCGCCGCCGATGATTGCGGCCATTGACGCCGTGTGGTGCGGTTCTCGGAACGGGCGCGCGCGGGAAATGCCGCCTGCGTCAAGCAGACCGGCAAGAGAGTGGATCATCGAGGTTTCAAGTGCTTCGGTGGGGGTCAGCGGTGGCAGGATACCTGACAGGCGTGCCGCCAGCATGGATTTTCCCGATCCGGGCGTGCCCACCAGTATCAGATGGTGCCGCCCTGCAGCGGCGATTTCCAGCGCACGTTTGGCGCGTTCCTGCCCTTTGACGTCGCGCATGTCTTTCAGGGGGGCGTCGGGTGTGACTTCTCCGGGAAGGCTGGGCTCAATCAGCGATTGGCCGGTGAAGTGGCGTACAGCCGCGCCAAGATCGGGCGCGGCGATCACCTTGGTGGCGGACACCCATGCCGCTTCGGCACCCGAGGCCGCAGGGCAGAGCAGCGTGCGGTTGTCGGTCGCTGCTGCCATAGCGGCGGGCAATGCTCCGATGACGGGGACAAGCGTACCATCAAGGGACAATTCCCCCAAGGCCACGACACCCTCGGCGGTGTCCTTGGGGATGATGTCCAGTGCCGCGAGCAGCGCCAATGCAATGGGAAGGTCGAAATGTGAGCCTTCCTTGGGCAGGTCGGCGGGGGACAGGTTGATAGTGATCCGGCGCGAGGGGAGGGCGATGGCCATCGCGCCAAGTGCTGCACGGACGCGGTCGCGGGCTTCCGAGACCGCTTTGTCCGGCAGGCCCACGATGGCAAAGGCAGGCAGGCCCGGCGACAGGGCGCATTGCACCTCGACGGAGCGGGCCTCGACCCCTTGGAATGCCACGGTGTAGGCGCGTGCGACCATTTTGACCCTCTGCGATATGGTTAATCGGTAGAGGCTGGGCGTTTACGAATGGTTAATACGCACAAGGGTCACCGGCGAATGCGTCTGAGGCGGCGTTGGAATTTGGATATATAAAGCCAAAAGAAGGGTGAAGCCGGTTATGCGGGCCACTCTGCGGTCGGGGTGCCCATGTCATAGGGGAAGGGGTCGTAGGTTACTTTCAGCCCTTCGGCCCGCCATGCCTGAAAGGCAGGGTCGGCAAGAGTGGTGCCGCAGTAGGCGCGGGCGGCGTCCGAAACCGGCAAGTCATAGCCTGTTATGCGGGCGCACACCGGGGCGTAAAAGGCATCGGCAAGGCTGTAGGCGCCGAAGAGCCATGGCCCTTCGATGGCAAAGCTGCGGGCGTGGGTCCACAAGGCTTCGATCCGTGCCAGATCGGCGCGCGTTTGGTCGGAGGGTTGGAAGCCCTTGTTGACGTGTTGCAGTTGCATCGGACAGGCGCTGCGCAGCGCGCTGAAGCCCGCAGCCATTTCAGCGCAAAGCATCCGGGCGGTGGCGCGGGCGGCGGCATCTTTGGGCCACAGTCCCGCTTCAGGATGCCGTTCAGCCAGAGTTTCGGCGATCGCCATGCTCTCACCGACGACCGTGCCGTCGGGCAGTTGCAGCGCCGGAACCAGACGCGCTGGTGCCAGATGGGCCATGTCAGCGGCCATGGTGCCAGCGTAGAGACCGACAAGGTGGGTGCGATAGGGCAGGCCGAATTTCTCGAGCATCAGCCAGCCGCGCAAGGACCAGCTCGAAAACGTGCGGTCAGCTATATATAGGTCATATGTCATAGCGTGGATGTTAGACGTGGTAACCGGCTGCGGTAAAACGCTGTTTTGTGGGGGTATCCATCACACAAGGTGATTGAGCAGCGGCACGGGTGAAGCGGCCAGCGGTCCGTCGATACGTGTCACCGACAGGTTGTCGATTTTGTGGGCAAGTGCCTGCTTTGGAGTCCAACCCATCGCCGCCTGCACCTGTGTCAGGATCACCCCGATGTGTGCAACGGCAATGATATGCTGTGCGGGATGCTGCGCGCTGATCCGGCGTACGGCGGTGGCAACACGGGCGGCGGCCATGTTCCAGCTTTCACCCCCGGGCGGCAGGATGTCGCCCGGATATTCCCAATAGGCGCGGCTAAGGTCGGGGTAGGCATCGCTGACGCGGGTGAAATGCCAGTTGTCCCATGCGCCCAAGTGGAATTCGCGCAGCATCGGGTCGGACCGCAAGCGGGTGCGCCCGCCTGCGATCGCATCAGCCGTGTCGTGTGCGCGGATGAGGTCGGAGGAGATCACCAGAGCATCATCAGGTAGAAATGCCTGCACCCGTTCAATCCGGGCGGTGTCGGACAGATCGGCGGGGACGTCGCGCCAGCCGACAAAGGTTTTTTGGTGGGTCGGGCCATGCCGCACCCAGTGCCATGTGGTCATAGTGCGCCTTTCAGGACGTTGGGCAGACCCGCAACCACCTGAATCGCGGTATCGGCATGTGCGGCCAGTGTGATGTTCAGCCTGCCTTGGGCCTCGCGGAACGCGCGGGTGTCGGCGTCAGCGGGTACAATCCCTTGGCCAAGTTCGTTGGACACGATCACCACGGGCGCTGGGCAGCCTGCCAGCGCTTGCAGCAGTTCCGACTGCGCCTGTGCCAGATCGGTGCCGTCCATCACGTGGTTCGTCAGCCACATCGTCGCGCAGTCGATCAAGACGGCCTCGCCCTTGTGGCGATCCGACAGCACAGGTGCCAGATCATGCGTTGCCTCGAAGTTGGCCCAGACGGATGTGCGCCGGTTTTGGTGGACCTGTACCCGTTTTTTTATTTCGGCGTCCCAGACGCGCGCCGTGGCCAGATAGACAGGCGTTAACGCACTGTTAATTATTATATTTTCAGCAAACACGGATTTTCCAGAGGCAGCCCCACCTAAAACGAATGTCATCGAAGGCAACATATTTTTCACCTTTGGAGTGAACCAAACCCTGTGCTGATGCGTAATTAAGTCAACACCGCATGACAAGCAGCGATCGGGGAGACGTCACTATGGCACTGGACAACGTAAGGGAAGTTTCACTGTCCCGCATCGCGATGAAAGCTGAATTGCTGGACGCGGAAACTGAATTGAAACTGGCCTATGCTTGGCGGGACGAGCGTGACGAGGCTGCGTTGCACCGGCTGATTACGGCCTATATGCGCCTAGCGATTTCGATGGCGTCGAAGTTCAAGCGCTATGGTGCGCCGATGAACGACCTGATCCAAGAGGCAGGTCTGGGACTGATGAAAGCCGCGGACAAGTTTGACCCCGATCGCGGGGTGCGGTTTTCGACCTATGCGGTCTGGTGGATCAAAGCCTCGATTCAGGACTATGTCATGCGCAACTGGTCGATGGTACGCACCGGGTCTACGTCTTCGCAGAAGTCGCTGTTTTTCAACATGCGCCGCGTTCAGGCACGGTTGGAGCGCGAAAGCGCCTCGGCGGGTGAAACACTGGACCGGCATCAGCTGCGCCAGATGATCTCGACCGAGATTGGCGTGCCGCTGCGTGATGTTGAAATGATGGAAGGCAGGCTTGGCGGGGCTGACTATTCGCTGAACGCCACACAATCCTCTGAAGACGAAGGTCGCGAATGGATTGATGCGCTGGAAGATGATGGCGCACAGGCGGCGGAACTGGTCGAGAATGAACATGATACAGCGCAATTGCGTGAATGGTTACTACTGGCGATGAATGCGCTGAACGAGCGTGAACGGTTCATCGTGCGCGAACGGAAGTTACGCGACGAAGTACGCACGCTGGAAAGTTTGGGGCAGGAATTGTCGCTGAGCAAAGAGCGTGTGCGCCAGCTTGAAGCTGCGGCCTTTGCCAAGATGCGGAAATCTCTGGAAACCCAAAGCCGGGAGGTGCATCACTTTCTTGTATGAGATATATGATTCCCGCACTGCTTTCGTGGGCCGTCCTTTGCGGGGCGGCCTTTGCTTTTGACGCTGCTGATGTGCCACGCGCTGACATCATGATTGTGGGTGAGGTGCATGATAATCCGATCCATCACGCGGCGCAGGCTTTGGTCGTGGCGCAAGCGCAGCCCAAGGCGATTGTCTGGGAAATGCTGACACCCGTGCAAGCGGCGCTTGTTACGCCTGCGTTGGTGCAGGATGTCGGAAGAATGGCCGAAACGCTGGGCTGGGCCGAGGCGAGATGGCCTGATTTTGCCATGTATCACCCTGTTTTTGCGGCTGCCCCCCATGCCGCAACCTATGGCGCTGCTGTGCCGCGCGACGTAGTCTCTGGCGTGGTAAAGGGATCTTTGGAGGATGCTTTTGACGCCGCTGCCGCCTATGGGCTGGACCGCGATCTGAGCATCGCAGAACAGCGCGCACGAGAGGCGCTGCAATTCGCCGCTCATTGCAATGCACTTCCCCAGGATCTCGTGCCCGGAATGGTCAAGGCCCAGCGGTTGCGCGATGCGGTGTTGGCACAGGCTGCGGTGCAGGCGTTGGCGGACACGGGCGGGCCGGTGGTTGTAATCACTGGCAATGGCCACGCGCGCAAGGATTGGGGCGTACCAAGCTATCTGGTGCGGGTTGCGCCTGATGCGATAGTTTGGGCCATTGGTCAGGGCGAGGACGGCAATGCGCCCGACGGTGGTTTTGACGTGATTTGGGATGCACCCGCGCAGACGCGCCCCGACCCATGCACGGCGTTCAAATAACGCGGTCCTTACGGGCTGGCAGAATGTGCAGACGCGGCCTATGGTTGGCTGAAATTTACGGCAGCGGGGACGCAGGATGCTGAACGGCAAACGAATTCTCTTGATTATCGGCGGCGGGATCGCGGCATTCAAATCGCTGGACTTGATCCGGCGTCTGCGCGAACGGGGCGCGGTGGTCACACCGGTGCTTACACAGGCGGGATCCGAATTTGTCACACCCTTGTCTGTCTCTGCGCTGGCAGGCGCAAAGGTGTATCGCGATCTGTTCGATCTGACGGACGAGGCCGAGATGGGCCATATCCAGCTGTCGCGCTCGGCGGATCTGGTGCTGGTGGCACCCGCCACTGCGGACTTGATGGCAAAGATGGCGCAGGGGCTGGCGAATGATCTTGCCTCGACATTGCTGTTGGCAACGGACACGCCGGTGATGGTTGCTCCTGCGATGAATGTGCGGATGTGGGATCATCCCGCAACCCGTCGCAATCTGGCAACGCTGCGCGGCGATGGCATTGCGGTGATCGGACCGAATGACGGTGATATGGCCTGTGGCGAATTCGGACCGGGGCGGATGGCGGAACCGTTAGAAATTGTTGCAGCCCTTGAAGGCGCGCTGGGCGGCGGGCCGCTGGCGGGCAAACGGGTGTTGGTCACCTCAGGGCCGACGCACGAGCCGATTGATCCGGTGCGCTATATCGCCAACCGCTCGTCGGGTGCACAAGGCACGTCACTGGGGGTGGCTCTTGCAGCACTGGGGGCCGAGGTGGTCTTTGTCACCGGCCCCGCAGATGTGCCGCCGCCTGCGGGTGTGCAGGTGATCAAGGTTCAGACTGCGCAGCAGATGTTGGCGGCGGTGCAGACCGCCTTGCCCTGTGATGCGGCAATCTTTGCGGCGGCTGTGGCGGATTGGCGGGTGGCGACTGCTTCGGACCGGAAGCTGAAAAAGACCAAAGACGGGATGCCAGAGCTGGAGTTCGTGGAAAACCCCGACATTCTGGCGACCGTGTCGCAGATGACCACAGGGCGGCCTGGACTGGTAGTGGGCTTTGCCGCCGAGACCAATGACGTGATCGAAAACGCCACCGCCAAACTTCAGCGCAAGGGATGCGACTGGATTGTGGCCAACGATGTGTCGCCCGAAACCGGTATCATGGGGGGCAGCGAGAATGCCGTTCATCTGATCTGGGATGGGGGCGTCGAGGATTGGCCACGCATGGGCAAGGATGCGGTCGCACAGCAACTGGCGGGGCGGATTGCCGCTGCCTTGAACTAATACCTTAATGCCTCCGGCGGGAGTTTTTCTGGCAAGATGAAGACCAATTCAGTGACATTGCAATTTGTCTGGGACACGGGCGCGGATATCGCTTTGGGCATGCCGTCTTACGAAACTTCTGGTGCGGCGGGCGCGGATCTGCGGGCGAATTTTGCGGATCGCGGGTCTGTTGTTTTGCCATCGGGCGCGCGGGCGCTGGTGCCGACAGGGCTTCGGCTGGCAATTCCCGACGGGTTCGAAGTGCAGGTGCGACCCCGTTCGGGATTGGCGCTGAAGCATGGCGTGACGCTGGTGAACACGCCCGGGACCATCGACAGCGATTATCGCGGGCCGTTAGGGGTGATTATGATCAATCTGGGCGATGCTGACTTTGTCGTCGAACACGGGATGCGTATTGCGCAAATGGTGGTGGCCCCTGTGGTGCAGGCGCGATTTGATCTGGTCGAGGCACTGGACGACACTGTGCGCGGCGCGGGCGGCTTTGGCTCGACTGGCGCGCAATGATACTGGTTCTGGGCCTTGCTTTGACGCTTTGGGCTGTGGGCGCAGTGATGGGTGCGCCGCGTTCGGTGCGGCTGAATATGATGGGGTTGCTTTATGTGGCTGTGCTGTCTTTGCATCTGGTGCTGCCCGACGGGCATCCGCTGCGCTTGGCGACAGGCGAAAGTGCCGCGCTTTGGTTGATCCTTGGCGGATTTGTGGTGCTGGTTCTGGCCTATCGCTGGGGCTTGCGGCGGTTACGGGCGCGGGCCGCGAAGGGGCAAGCCGACATACCGGTGCAAGCGCATCAGGGGCCGATGGGCGAGATCGAGCTGAACCGTTATTCCCGCCACATCGTGCTGCGAGAGATCGGTGGGCCGGGGCAGGTGGCGTTGAAGAATGCGCGGGTGCTGGTCGTTGGGGCCGGAGGGCTGGGTGCGCCTGCCCTGCAATATCTGGCGGCGGCGGGTGTGGGGACGCTTGGCGTGATTGACGCCGATGTAGTCGAAGGCAGCAATTTGCAGCGCCAGGTGATCCACACTGACGCACGTATCGGGATGCCTAAGGTGTTCTCGGCCCAAGCCGCGCTTGAGGCGTTGAACCCCTTTGTGACAGTGCGCCCGTATCAACGGCGCTTTGACGAAGAGATCGCCGCCGAACTGGTTGCAGAATATGATTTGGTGTTGGATGGCACCGATAATTTCGCCACACGCTATCTGGTCAACCGTGTGGCTTTCACCGCAGGTGTTCCGCTGGTTTCGGGTGCATTGAGCCAGTGGGAGGGGCAATTGAGCGTCTTTGATCCAGCACGCGGCGCGCCCTGTTATCAGTGTGTTTTTCCACAAGCCCCCGCCCCCGGGCTGGCCCCTAGCTGTGCTGAGGCGGGCGTTTTGGGTCCATTGCCCGGTGTCGTGGGCGCGATGATGGCGGTCGAGGCGGTCAAGCTGCTGACCGGTGCAGGCACGCCGTTGCGGGGCGAGATGTTGATTTATGACGCGCTTTACGGCGAAAGCCGCAAGATAACTCTGGCGCGGCGCGGCGACTGTCCGGTTTGCGGCGATTGATCGGGACTTTCCGGGGCTTCGGTGGACGGATGCGATTGCAAGTGGCGGGGCAAGGCTTAGGTTGAGACCAAAGGAGACCCAACATGACCAACCCGTTGCTTGCCGACTGGGACACGCCGTTTCAGATCGCCCCGTTCGACGCCATTTCCGACGATGATTTTACCCCCGCGCTGGATTGGGCGCTGGCGGCACATAATGTGGAAATTGACGCAATTGCGCAGGATGGCGATGCGCCGACCTTTGACAATGTGATTGGCGCGCTGGAGGCGGCAGGGCGTGATCTGGACAAGGTTCTGGGCGTGTTTTTCACCGTTGCAGGGGCCGACAGCAATCCCGCCCGCGAGGCATTGCAGCGCGAATTCTCGCCCAAGCTGGCGGCGCATTTTTCCGAGATTTCGGCCAACACGGCGCTGTTTGCCCGCGTTGCCGCCGTGTGGGACCAGCGTGGCGCGCTGGAACTGACCGACGAGCAATCCCGCGTGCTGATGCTGACGCACCGTGGATTTGTTCGCGCCGGTGCTGCGCTGACGGGTGCCCAAGCCGAGCGGATGAAAGAAATCAAGGGCCGTCTGGCGGTTCTGGGCACCGAGTTCACCCAGAACCTGCTGGCGGATGAACGGGACTGGCACATGGATCTGCCCGAGACCGATATGGCAGGTCTGCCCGAGTTCGTAATCCGCACCGCTCATACTGCGGGTGCAGAGGTCGGGGCGAATGGCGCCGTGATCACTCTGTCGCGGTCGCTGATCGTGCCATTCTTGCAGTTCTCCACACGGCGCGACCTGCGCGAGATTGCCTATAAGGCGTGGACCGCTCGGGGAGCCAACGGAGGCAAGACCGACAACCGCGAGATTGCCGCCGAAATCCTGAAGTTGCGCGAAGAGCGGGCCAAGCTTTTGGGGTACAAGAACTTTGCCACCTACAAGCTGGAAACAGAAATGGCAGGCGATGCCGAGTCGGTCCGCGATCTGCTGATGCAGGTCTGGCAACCGGCAAAGGCGCAGGCCGAAGCGGACGCTTGGGTGCTGGCGCAGATGATGCAACAGGATGGCGTCAACGATGACTTGCAGGCGTGGGATTGGCGGTTTTATTCTGAGCGCCGCCGCCAGCAGTTGCACGATCTGGATGAAGCCGAGTTAAAGCCCTATTTTCAACTCGACCGGATGATTGAGGCTTCCTTTGACTGCGCGTCGCGGTTGTTCGGGCTGGCGTTCGAGCCGCTGGACGTGCCGCTTTATCACCCCGATTGCCGTGCGTGGAACGTTACCCGTGGTGGCGAGCACATTGCGGTGTTTATCGGTGATTATTTCGCACGCGGATCGAAACGGTCGGGCGCGTGGTGTTCGGCGATGCGGTCGCAGGCGAAACATCCACAGGTACAAACACCGGTGGTGATCAATGTGTGCAACTTTGCCAAGGGCGATCCGGCGTTGTTGTCATATGATGACGCGCGAACGCTGTTTCACGAATTTGGCCATGCGCTGCACCAGATGTTGTCGGATGTGACCTATGAAAGCGTGTCCGGTACGTCGGTGTCGCGTGATTTTGTCGAGCTGCCCAGCCAGCTTTACGAACACTGGTTGGGCGTGCCGGAGGTATTGAGCACCTTTGCCACCCATGCCGAGACGGGGCAGCCCATGCCGCAGGTTTTGCTGGAAAAAGTGCTGGCTGCTGCGACCTATGACATGGGGTTCCAGACGGTGGAATATGTGGCTTCGGCGCTGGTTGATCTTGAGTTTCACGATGGCGCCGCACCCGCCGATCCGATGGCGCGACAGGCCGATATCCTTGAAGGGCTGGGCATACCGCAAGCCATCGGGATGCGCCACGCCACGCCGCATTTTGCGCATGTGTTCTCGGGCGACGGCTATTCGTCGGGTTATTACAGTTACATGTGGTCCGAGGTGATGGACGCCGACGCATTTGCAGCTTTCGAAGAGGCAGGCGGCGCGTTTGACGAAGACGTGGCCAAAGCGTTGGAAGAGAACATTCTGAGCACTGGCGGCAGCCGCGATGCGGCAGAACTGTATACGGCGTTCCGTGGGCGTTTGCCGGGCGTCGAGGCGTTGCTTAAGGGGCGTGGTCTGGTGGCATAAGCGTTTCGGGGACACCCGTTTGGTGTGGTCCCGTGCCTCGCAAGGTCGGTTGCTTGGTTCTGTCAGTCCTGTTTTGATTGGTGTAGGTGTCGGGTGCTGTCCCTACGACCATATGCTAGAATTCGTCAGCGGCTGCCCTCGTCTTTGCGAGCGGTCGCCGACAGATTACTCGTCATAAGCGGAGCACTGAATGATAAAAGATCCCTATGCCGCACTTGGCTTGACCAAAGACGCTACTGCGGACGAAATCAAGAAGGCCTATCGCAAGATCGCGCGTACCGATCACCCCGACCTGAACCCCGATGATCCGCGGGCCGAAGCGCGGTTCAAGGATGCGGGGCGGGCCTATGACCTGCTGAAAGATCCCGAACAGCGCCGCCGGTTCGACGCCGGAGAGATCGACGCATCGGGCGCAGAGCAGGCGCCGCGTGGCTATTACCGTGACGAGGCGCGCAGGCCGGAAAACCCCTATACACAAAGCCGGACGTCTTCGGGCGGCAACCCGTTCCAGGACGGTTTTGACGCGGATGATTTCTTTGCCAACTTTGCCCGCGGCCGTGGCGCGGGCTATGGTCGTGGCGCGCCCGGTGATATGCTTGGGCAGGACGTTCAATACCGCCTTGGCGTGCCGTTTCTGGATGCTGCGCTAGGCGCCAAGACGCGGATCACCCTGCCCGATGGCAGTGCGCTTGAGGTGACGATCCCCGAAGGGGCACGCGACGGGCAGACATTGCGATTGCGCGGCAAGGGCACGTCCGGCTTTGGTGCGGGCCAGCCTGGCGATGCCTTTATCACGCTGGATGTTACTCCAAGCCCCGACTTTGAGCGGGACGGGGATGATATTGTTGTCACCCTGCCCATCACCATCGACGAGGCGATTTTGGGCGGTAAGGTGCCCGTGCGCACCGTGTCGGGAACGGTGAATGTCAGCGTGCCGTCCGGTGCCAGTTCTGGTCAGGTTCTGCGGTTGAAGGGGCGCGGCCTTAAGGGGCGCAGTGGCAAGGGCGACCAGCGGATCACGTTGCGCATTGTTAGCCCGCCCAAGATCGACGCCGCGTTAAAAACCTTCATGGAAGGCTGGCGGGCAGATCACGCCTACAACCCGCGCGCTGGAAAGGAGCGATCATGACTGATGCATATGCCCCCGAGCAGGTGATCGAAAGCGTCACCTCGTTGACCGCAGAACGCCTGAGCCATTTCGAGCGATTGCGCATTGTGACCCCTGTGAGCACATCAGAGGGGCCGCGCTATCGCACGTTGGACGTCCGCCGAATTACGCTGCTTTGCGAACTGACGGATGATTTCGAAGTGAACGAGGATGCGCTTGTGATCATTATGTCGCTGCTGGATCAGTTGCACGGTGCCCACAGCCGACTTGAACAGGTGATGCAGGCGATCGGGGCCGAACCGTCCGAGATCAAGTTGCGGTTGTCGCAACGCTTGGCTGAGGGCGGGATCGACGATTGAGCCCGTATCGGTGTCAGTCGGCCTGTTCCAGTGCCTGACGCAAGGCAGCCTCATCCAGCGGCGTGCCTGAAAACAATGCCCACGCATGCACGCCTTGGTGAAAGAACAGCTCCCACCCCGAAATGATCCGCAGCCCCTCGGCGGCGGCATCGGTCAGAAAATGCGTGTCCTTCGGCGTATATACGGCGTCAAAGGCCCACTCTGCCCCGCTCATGGCGGTTCGGGGCAGCGGCGTGCCATCATAGCCGACCATGCCCACCGGCGTGCAATTGATCACACCGGATACGCCTTTGGCGGCTTGTTCGGCATCGGTACTGACGCTGATCGTGGCGTCGGGTGCGCTTGAGCGCAGGGTTGCGGCCAATGCTTTGGCCTTGGCAAAGTCGCGGTCCACCAGACGCAGTTCCGACACGCCAAGACTTGCCAATCCGAAGGCCACAGCACGGCCCACGCCACCCGTGCCAATCATCAGAACCGTACCCGGGGCCTGCGTGCCCCGCGCCGATTGATAGGCGGTCATGAAACCGGAATAATCGGTGTTGAAGCCCTGCGGCGTGTCACCCTCAAAGATCACCGTGTTGATCGCACCGATGGCACGCACCAACGGGTCAACGATTTGCGTGCGGGCGACTGCGCGTTCTTTGTAGGGATAGGTGACGTTTATGCCGCGAAATCCCGCTGCCGCGCAGTGGTCAAAGACCCGATCAAAGCTTTCGCCCCGATCCGGTGGCACCAGACGGTCGTATTGCACAGCGATGCCATTTTGCGCTCCCGCCAGTCGGTGCAGCAAGGGCGCGCGCGATTGCGCGATGTTGTCACCGATCAGGCCCAATTGCAGGCCCGATTTAACGGGTGTGATTTGCGACATCGCCTATGCCTCAGTATCCGGCAGACCGGTCTACCAGATGCAGGAACGGCTCGCCCGCCTCACCCCGCCGGATGTTTTCGGCGACGGTCAGGGCAGAATATTTCGCCCGCGTCTCGGCGGCCACATGCGGGGTGACGGTGACGCGCGGGTGGTGCCAAAAGGGGTGCTTTTCAGGCAGCGGCTCAATGCGGAAAACGTCCAGCGTCGCATGTCCGATTTGGCCTGAGTCCAGTGCCGCCAGCAACGCGTCGTCGTCGATCAGCGGGCCACGTCCGGGGTTAATGATGCACGCCCCTTTGGCAAGCAGGGCGAGCGTTTTTGCGTTTAACGTATTTTCGGTGGCTGGCGTGTCGGGCAGCAGCAGCACGACGATCTCTGCCCCCGACAGTGCCTCGGTCAGGCCTGCGTCACCGGACAGGCAGCGGATGCCGTCGACATCCTTGGCGCTGCGGGACCAGCCGGTCACATCAAAGCCCACCTGTGACAGCATTTTCGCGCAGGCGGTGCCCAATTCGCCCAGTCCCAGCACGGTTACCTTGCGGTCCCATGCCAGTGGGGGTGCGACGTTGATCCACACGCCGGGGGCGCAGTTGATGTGCGCGTCCATACCCAGATGGTGGCGCAGGGTGTGGCCGGTGACCCATTCAGACATGCCCTGACTCAGCCCGCTGTCGACCATCCGCGTCAGCGGAATTTTTAGTGTCGGGTTGCCAACGATCTTTTCCACACCGGCCCACAGGTTCAGCACCGCTTTGGCCCGCGTGTAGGGCGTAAAGTCCTGCAGGGGCGAACTCGGCGCATAGATGATGTAATCGACATCGGCGGGCGGGATATCTGTGGCCAGAAATGCCTCGACGCCCGCATTGGCGATTGCCTCTTTCAGAGGGGTTTCATAGCTGTCCCAACCGTCGGGCTGGGCGGCGAAAAGTACGTTGATCATATATTACCTTGGTCGGTGGATGTGGGCGCTTTGAACAAAGCCGAATGCGAGCATGAGAACAAGCATCGCCGAGCCACCATAACTGACCAGCGGCAAAGGCACACCCACAACAGGGGCCAGTCCCATGACCATCGACATATTCACAGAGAAAAAGAGGAAAAAGTTCAGCGTCAGCCCGAGGATCAGCAGCGACGAAAAGCGGTCGCGGTTGTTCATGGCGGAGACCACGCAGAAAAATATGATCAGCGCATAAAGCACCAACAAGGAGACCCCGCCGACAAAGCCGAACTCTTCTGCCAGCGTGGTAAAGATAAAGTCGGTGTGTTTTTCGGGCAGGAAATTCAGCCGCGATTGCGTGCCTTGCATGAACCCGCGCCCTGTCCAGCCGCCGGACCCCAGTGCGATTTTCGACTGTGTAATGTGATAGCCCGCGCCCAAGGGGTCGGACGACGGGTCAAGGAACGTATCAATGCGGCGGTACTGGTAATCCTTGATCAACTGCCACGAGGTGCCGCGCGACTGGAAAACGGCGGTAATCAACCCGATACCGGCTGCCAGAACGGCTGCAAAATAGGACCAATGCACACCGGCCAGAAACATCAGCCCGCCGCCAGCGGCCAGCAACAGGATCGCTGTGCCAAGGTCGGGCTGGCGCAGCACCAGTGCCGTGGGTGCCAGAATGAACAGCACCGGCAAAAGCACCCAGAAGGGGCGTGACTTCTTGGCCGGTGGCAGCCAGTCATAGTAGGCCGCCAGAAACATCACCAGTGTGACCTTCATCAACTCGGAAGGTTGCAGGCGCATAAACCCCAAATCAATCCACCGCTGCGCCCCCATCCCGATCGAACCAAAAAACTCGACCCCGATCAGCAAGATTACTGAAATGCCATAGGCGACAGAAGACACGGATCGCCAGAACCAGATTGGCACCAGCCCGACCAGAACCATCAGCACCAGACCCACGCCAAAACGTTTCATTTGTGGCTCGGCCCAAGGCGAGTATGATCCGCCTGCCACAGAGTACAGCATCAAAAACCCGACCCCGGCCACGGATGTCAGCAGGATCATCAGCGGCCAGTTCAGGAACAGGATCTTGCGAAATCCGGAAGGGACGGATTTGACCGTATATTCGAGATAGCTCATGCCTGATCCGATCCGCCCAGATCGGCCAATGGACGCACCGCGCGCAGTTCTTCCTGTTGGGTCTTGATGCGGCCACGGTCCTTGGACGGGTAGGCGTCCAGTGGCGGTTCGCCGCCATAGAGTGCTTGCAGCGTGATGTCGCGGGCGATGGGCGCGGCTGTCGATGATCCGCCGCCGCCATGTTCCACTACGATAGAAACAGCATATTTGGGGTTTTCGAATGGCGCGAAGTTCACGAACAGGGCATGGTCGCGCCGCTCCCACGGCAAATCGCGGTTGTTGATGACGCCGCGCGCGCGTTCAGCTGCGGTAATATTGCGGACCTGACTGGTACCGGTCTTGCCCGCCATGCGCATGCCTTCGGCGATGATCCGGCTGCCATAGGCCGTCCCGCGCCGGTCGTTCACCACATCATACATCGCGCGGCGCAGCTTGCGCAGGTTGTTTTCGTTCAGGCCCATGCTTTCGCCCGCAAGCGAGGGCTCTTCAACTCCGTCCACGGATTTCACCAGACGTGGCGACACATCGCGCCCCGTGGCGATACGCGCGGCCATCACTGCCAGTTGCAGCGGCGACGCCAGCATATAACCCTGACCGATCGAGGCATTGACCGTGTCACCAATCACCCAGTCCTGCCCATGCACGCGGCGTTTCCAGTCCTTGGTCGGGGTCAGACCTTGGGAAATGGCCGACATCGGCACGTCATGACGTACCCCAAGACCAAAGCGTTTCGCCATTGCCGAGATTTTCTCGATGCCTACCTTTAGTGCAAGATCGTAGTAGTAGACGTCGCAAGACTGTTTCAGGCTGTTTTGCAGATCGACATAGCCATGCCCGCCGCGTTTCCAGCAGTGAAAGCGGCGGTCGGCCACCTCAAGGTAACCGGGGCAATAGACCGTCTCTTCGGGTTGGGCCATGCCCTCTTCCAATGCGGCCAGTGCTGTCATCATCTTGAATGTCGATCCGGGGGGATAGGCCCCCTGCACCGATTTGGACGCCAACGGGCGGAACGTGTTTTCGGTCAGTTCCCTGTAGTTGGCCACCGAAATGCCGCGCACGAACAGGTTGGGATCAAAGGACGGAGAGGAGGCAATCGCCACCAGATCGCCGGTTTCGCAATCCATCACCACCGCACTCGCGCTTTCCTCGCCCAGTCGCGCCTGCACATAGTTTTGCAAAGCTGCGTCTATGGTCAACTGAACGTCCGAACCCTGACGCCCTTCGCGGCGATCCAGTTCGCGCATCACGCGGCCTGTGGCGTTTACCTCTTCGCGTTTCACACCGGCCTTGCCGCGCAAGCGGTCCTCTTGCTTGGCTTCGATGCCGACCTTGCCGATCTGAAAGCGTGGAATCAGCAACAACTGGTCCGGCGCTTCGATCTGTTGCAGGTCATAGTCGCTGACCGGCCCGACATAACCCAGAACATGGGCGAAATCGGACCCAAGCGGGTAAATACGGCTTAAACCGACCTCGGGTGTCACACCGGGCAGGGCGGGGGCATTGACGCTGACGCGGCTGATGTCCTCCCACGACACGTTTTCCGCGATGGTGATCGGATGGAACGGGGCCGAACGCTTCATTTCCAGCATCGCGCGTTCCAGCTCGGCAGGGTCCAGTTTGACCACGCGGCTCAACCGTTCCAGCGCTTCATCGACATCGCCGATATCCTCGCGTTTTACGACGATACGGTAGGACGGGATGTTTTTGGCCAGTTGCACGCCGTTTCGGTCAAAAATCTCGCCGCGCACGGGTGGAATCAGACTGTCTTTGATCCGGTTATCTTCAGCCAGCAGGCGGAACTGGTCGGCCTGATCGACCTGCAAAAAGTTCATCCGCGCTGCCAACCCCGCTACAAAGGCCAGCTGCACGCCGCCCAGAACGGCAGCGCGGCGTGAAATCTTGCGGTGGCTGGCTTCGGTATCGACGCGGGTGCGTTTCATATGCGGCCTCCTGCCGTCTCAAGATCGCCCGGTCCGGTTTTACGGACGCGCATGATGCCGTGCGTGACAAGCACCACAATAGGATAGCTGAGTATCGTCAACCCTAGTTGCAGCAGCGACAGGCCCATCGGGGCAGTATCAATCAACATCAGTTTCAGCACCAGCCGGTAGGCGATAGCCACCCCGATCATTAGCATGGCCGCTGTCAGCAACTCGGCTACTAGTGTCGAGGCGCGCAGCGCCCGCGCCCGTCCCTTGAGGTTTTCACAGGCAAGCAGCACCAGCGCCGCATATAATCCCGGCGGGCGTTGCAGCAGCAGGTCGGCCAGCAACAACAATGCTGCCAGCATCAGGGGTGGCACAAACTCGGGCCGTCGCACCGACCATGCAAAGGCAAAGCCGATCAGCAGATCGGGCGGTGCCCATTGGCCGGGTTGGGTTTGCAGGGGCAGAAGCTGAAAGAACAGAATCATCAGCACCAGCACGCAAAATGCGGCACGCATCAGCCACAGGTGAATTTGCGACGGCTTGTTCATTCGCCCACCTCTGCCGGTGGTGAGTGGGGGGCGATGATCTGGGCGGTGTCGCTTACCGGCTCGTTTCCATAGTGGCGCAACACCCGCAGAAATTCGAGCCGCTCGTAATCGGCAGCCAAACGCACACGCAAGCGCCCGCCGGGGTCTTTGGCAATCTCGCCGATCAGCAGGCCTGCGGGAAATACGCCGCCATCACCCGAACTGAACACACGGTCACCGGGGCGGACCAGATCTGGGCTTTCCAGAAAATCGACCGGCGGTGTGGCGCTGTTGTCACCTGCCACGATGGCGCGCTGGCCTGATGGCTGGATGGTCGCAGGAATACGGCTGGATGCGTCCGTCAGCAGGATCACTCGGGCGGTGTTCTCTGCCACCCCGGAAATCCGCCCCACAAGGCCGATACCGTCCATCGTGGCCCAGCCATCCACCAGCCCGTCACGCGCGCCTACGTTCAGCAGCACCGATTGCCGAAAGGGTGAGCCGCTGTCGGCCAGCACCATGCCCGAGATCACGGTCAAACGCGGGTCCAGCCGCACATTGTTCAGGTCCAGCAGCCGTGCGTTTTCCTGCTCCAATTGAACGGCGGCCTCTTTCCATGCCTGCATCTTGCGCAATTCGCGGCGCAGTTCGGCGTTTTGTTCGGCGATACGTTGATAGCTGCGGAAATTGCGCACCAGATTGATGGTGCCGGTGACGGGGGCCATTGCCCAGTCGAAATTCGGCACGATCCGGTCTGTGACCTGCGCACGGAACCGTTCGACGCGCGGGCTGTCGATGCGCCAGACGATAAAGGTGGCGATCAGCGCCAAGACCAGCACAGCCGTCAACAACCGCCGGATCGGGGCGACAAAGTCAGAGGATGAAGAGCGGTCTTTTGCCAATGTGAAGTCTCACCTGCGGTTTGATCGGCGCGGCGGGATCGTGCATTAACTGTGCCGCAAGTGGCCCCTTTTTGCAAAGGGGCCTTAGGCTTAGCTGTCGTAGTCGATGGCGTGACGCAGCTGTTTTTCGAACTCCAGCGCTTTGCCGGTGCCCAATGCAACGCAATTGAGCGATTCGTCCGCAATGGACACGGCCAGCCCCGTCTGTTCGCGCAGGGCCAGATCCAGATCACCCAGCAGCGCACCGCCACCGGTCAGCATCACGCCGCGGTCGACAATGTCGGCGGCCAGATCGGGTGGCGTGGTTTCCAGTGCGGTCATCACCGCCTCGCAGATTTGCTGCACGGGCTCGGCCAGCGCCTCGGCGATTTGTGCTTGGGTCACTTCGATTTCCTTGGGCACACCGTTCAGCAGGTCGCGGCCACGGATTTGCATCGACGTGCCGCGCCCGTCGTCGGGCATACGGGCGGTGCCGATAGATGTCTTGATACGCTCGGCCGTGGTTTCACCAACCAGCAGGTTCTGTTGGCGGCGCAGATAGCTGATGATCGCCTCGTCCATGCGGTCGCCACCAACACGGACCGAACGGGCGTAAACGATGTCGCCCAACGACAGAACCGCCACTTCGGTGGTGCCACCGCCGATGTCCACGACCATGTTGCCGGTGGGGTCGGTGATGGGCATGCCGGCCCCGATGGCCGCTGCAATCGGTTCGGCAATCAGTCCCGCACGGCGCGCGCCTGCGGACAGAACCGACTGACGGATCGCGCGTTTTTCAACGGGTGTCGCGCCATGCGGCACGCATACGATGATCTTGGGCTTTGAAAAGGTCGACCGTTTGTGAACCTTGCGGATGAAATGTTTGATCATCTCTTCGGCTGTGTCAAAGTCGGCAATCACACCTTCGCGCATCGGGCGGATCGCCTCGATGCTGCCGGGCGTCCGACCCAGCATCAGCTTGGCGTCTTCGCCCACGGCGAGAACCTTTTTGACACCATCCTTGATATGATAGGCCACCACCGAAGGCTCGGACAGCACGACGCCCTTGCCTTTTACGTATATCAGAGTGTTGGCCGTTCCGAGATCAATGGCCATATCCGAAGAAAACAGACCACCTAAATTTCCAAACCACGACATGCGCGAACCCTTCGTCAATACGTTTTGGCCCGCGAGTCATGATTGCTGCGGGCGCTCGAGTTATAGGGATGTGTAGAAGCAGACGAAAGAGCCGATTGATTGTTGGTTACGCGGGTTCCCGCGCAGTTGAAGTTATGTGTAATTTGCAGCCGGAGGCGCAAAAGCGTGCAGCTTTGCTTGGGGATGTGGCGGGCGTGGCTCTGTGTGCTAGGATTCAGGCAACGTAGGGGAGATTTATCATGCGCAAACTTCAGGTTCTGGGCGTTCATCACATTACTTTGACCGGCGCCGACCGCCAGACCACGATTGATTTCTGGGAAGGGGTTTTGGGGATGCCTTTCATCTTTGACCAACCCAATCTGGATGATCCCGAACAGGGCCATCTGTATTTCGATCCCGGTGACGGGCGGCTGATCACCGTCTTTACCGATGACAATCGCAAGGCTGACAACCGCCGCACTCCGATGGATGTGGGCTGTGTTCACCATCTTGCCTTCGAGGTGGACCGCGCCACATTCGCCCAGGTCCCCGAGCGGTTGAAGGCGCGCAGTATCGGCAATTCAGGCGTGAAAGACCGCGGGTTCATGGATTCGATCTATTTCAAAGACCCCTGCGGGTTGTTGATCGAACTGGCGTGCTACAAATTCATCCCGCCGCGCGGATCCAGTCATGCCGCCGTGCTGATGGAGGCGCACAAGATTCGCGTGGCCGCAGGGGATGATCACATCGCCGAAGTGCATCTGGCCGATGCCGTCGAGCGCATTGTCGCGCGGTCGCAAGCGTCGCTGAGCGAAAATAGAGAGGCGAAGAACCCCTATTAGGAGTCCCTCCACCTAAGACATTGTTAATTAATATTAATGCGGGAAGTGTTAATAGAGAGTAGGGTAGTTTGTGGCAGCGACGTCACGAATGAACTTACATAGGCAAGGTATTCATCAAGCAGCACCGTTTGGACGTGGACGGTGCGGACGCGCTGGATCTGACCGTTTCGGGCGGTGGGATCGAGTATACAGCCAACGCATGGACGTTTTTGGGTGAACTGGCACATTGCGACATGGGCGCCTATACACTGGGTGCCGCTATTGGTCATTTTTCGGAGTTGAACAACACGGTTTATACCCTGTGCGGTTCGTGGGACGTGTCTCCGGTGGGCACCGTTGGCATGGACATCATTCGCATCGAAGGCGAGACCTTTTTTGCAGCCTTTGCCGACTATAATCTAGACACATACCAAGTGCAGGCCGACTTGCTTTCGACCGACGGTCTGGATCTGGCAGCCGTCGCTGGCGGCTACAGCTTTGGCAATGGCTTCTCGGCCATCGGTTCGCTGTCCTACTTTGATTTGGCCGGTCTTGACGGCACATCGGTGACCATCGGTGGTCAGTACGAGTTCACCGAAGGTGCAAACGTTGAACTGTCTGTTGGTCGTATCTCGACAGATTTCGTCGACATCGATCACGTCAGCTTTGGTCTGAACTACGAACTGGGTGGTCGCACATCCGGACGTCGCACACTGGGTAACGTCATCAGCGGCGCAACAGGCAGCTTTGCGAACCTTACCAACTTCTGATCTGCCTGACAGATTATCAAACGATGAAGCGGCCGGATGGAAACATCCGGCCCTTTTTTTATGTTCCCGCGGCGTTGGCCGACAAAAAAGGGGCAAAGGTTACACCTCTGCCCCTTTTGACTTATCTGTCTGCTGCGTCTGGCTCAGCCGACGTCTTTATAGTTGATTTCGCGTTTGTCAGTGCCGCCTTTTTCGCGGCGTACCAGCAGGCGGTTCAGCGCGTGAACATAGGCGCGGACCGATGCGACAACGGTGTCGGTATCGGCAGACTGACCGGTCACGATGCGCCCGTCTTCCTCAAGCCGTACAGAAACGGTGGCTTGGGCGTCGGTGCCTTCGGTGACGGCGTGCACTTGATAAAGCTGCAACCGCGCTGTGTGGCTGACCAAGGCCTTGATGCAGTTGAATGACGCATCCACAGGGCCATCGCCGGTCTGGCTGGTCCTGTGTTCAACGCCATCTACTTCAAGCGTCATATCGGCCTGCTGCGGGCCTTCTGTCCCGCAGATGACACGCATCGACACCAGCTTGATCCGGTCCTCTTCGGGGTCGGTTGTGGTGCGCATCAAGGCAATCAGATCATCTTCGTAGATTTCCTTTTTGCGGTCGGCCAGTTCCTTGAACCGCACGAACACATCCTTAAGCTGGTTGTCACCCAATTCGAAACCAAGGTCTTCCAGCTTGGACCGCAAGGCGGCACGGCCCGAGTGCTTGCCCATCACAATGTTGGTTTCGGTCAGGCCCACATCCTCAGGGCGCATGATCTCGAAGGTTTCGGCGTTTTTCAGCATGCCATCCTGATGGATGCCGCTTTCGTGGGCAAAGGCGTTCTTGCCGACGATGGCCTTGTTGAACTGCACAGGAAAACCCGACACAGCCGCAACCCGCCGCGAGATGTTCATCAGTTTGGTGCTGTCCACGCTGGTCTGGAACGGCATGATGTCGTTGCGCACCTTCAGGGCCATTACGACCTCTTCCAGCGCGGTATTGCCTGCGCGTTCGCCCAGACCGTTGATCGTGCATTCGATCTGGCGCGCGCCCGCCTCGACAGCGGCAAGGCTGTTGGCAGTCGCCATGCCAAGATCGTTGTGACAGTGGGTGGCAAAGATAATCTCGTCCGCGCCCGGAACCCGTTCCAGCAACATGCGGATCAAGGCCGCGCTTTCGCGCGGTGCGGTATAGCCGACGGTGTCGGGAATGTTGATCGTGGTGGCACCTGTCTTGATCGCGATTTCCACCGTGCGGCAAAGATAATCCGCCTCGGTGCGGGTGGCGTCCATGGGCGACCATTGCACGTTGTCGCACAGGTTGCGTGCGTGGGTGACGGTTTGGTCGATACGTTCGGCCATTTCGTCCATCGTCAGGTTCGGAATGGCGCGGTGCAGCGGCGAGGTGCCGATGAACGTGTGAATCCGTGGCTGCGCCGCATGTTTCACGGCCTCCCAGCAGCGGTCGATGTCGGGCAGTTGCGCGCGAGCCAAACCGCAGATCACCGAATTCTTTGAATTCTTGGCAATCTCGGAGACGGCGGCAAAGTCGCCTTCCGAGGCGATGGGAAAACCCGCCTCGATAATATCGACGCCCATTTCGTCGAGCAGGCTGGCAATTTCCAGCTTCTCGGCGTGGGTCATGGTGGCACCGGGCGATTGTTCGCCGTCACGCAGGGTCGTGTCAAAAATGACAACGCGGTCTTGTTCTTGGGTCATGTGTGATCTCTTTTTTGTCCTAAAGCCTGTGGCGCGCGGCACTCCCCTCTGAGCGGGCGCGCCAGATGGCACGCTCAGAGGCGAATTAGGATCAGTAGGTCGCGCAGGATCGCACGCGATGCGCGGGCGGAAGGGATATGTGCGACTTGTGTCATGAACAAAGCTTATACCGGCCTTTGATTGAATGAAAAGGGGGCAGACTTATTATTTGCGCCGCGCTGGTGCGGGTCACGGTTTCTTTGGCGGGAAATTTTCGTGCTTCAGAAGATGGACGGGGGTGCGCGGGGCGCTAATTCGGGTGTCATGGCAAATGTATTGGTATTGGGCGCCTCGGGCGGGATCGGGTCGGCATTGCAGGCCGCACATGCGGGGCGCGGCGATGCTGTGACGGCCCTGTCGCGATCGGGCGATGGGTTTGACGTAACAGACCCTGCGTCGGTGGATGGTGCGCTGGCGGGGCTGGGGCCCTTTGATCGGGTGATTGTGGCGACGGGTGCGTTGGAGATTGCAGGCGCAGAGCCGGAAAAGACGATTCGCGCAGTAACGGCCAAGGCGATGGCCGACCAGTATGCGGTGAACGCCATTGGTCCTGCGCTGGTGCTGGCTCATGCGCATGACCTGCTGAAGCCGGACGGGGTGTTTGCCGTGCTGTCTGCCCGTGTAGGGTCGATTGGCGACAACCGGATTGGCGGATGGATCAGCTATCGCAGCGCCAAGGCTGCGGTGAACCAGATTGTGCATACGGCGGCGATTGAACTGGCGCGGACACACAGGCACGCGGCGGTTGTGGTATTGCATCCCGGTACGGTGGCCACGCCATTTACCGAAAAGTATCTTGGTCGGCACCCATCGGTCCCACCCGAGAAGGCTGCGATCAACCTGCTGATGGTGATGGACGGGATGACCCGCGATCACACAGGCCGCTTTTTCGATTGGGCGGGAAAAGAGGTTCCTTGGTGAGCCGTCTGGTACTGGTTTTGGGCGACCAGCTGAGCATGGATGTCGCAGCGCTGCGCGCCGCAGATAAAACGCAAGATGTCGTGGTTATGGCCGAGGTGCGCGAAGAGGGCACCTATGTGCGCCACCACCCCAAAAAGATTGCGCTGGTGCTGACATCAATGCGCAAGTTTGCCAGTGACCTGCGCGATGCGGGTTGGACAGTGGATTATACCACGCTGGACGACCCTGAAAACGCGGGCAGTGTCGTGGGTGAATTGTTGCGTCGTGCCGAACAACGCGGCGCATCCGAGGTGATCGCCACCGAGCCCGGCGAATGGCGGTTGGTCGACAAACTACGCTTTGCGCCACTGAAAATCGCATTGCACGACGACGACCGGTTTATCGCCAGCCACGCGATGTTCGAAGAGTGGGCCAAGGGGCGCAAGACCCTGCGGATGGAGTATTTCTATCGCGAGATGCGGCGCAAGACAGGGTTGCTGATGGATGGCGATGCCCCCGCTGGCGGGCAGTGGAATTTCGACCATGACAATCGCAAGCCTGCACCCGGGGATATACAGATACAAGGGCCGCTAACGTTCGAACCGGATGACATTACGCGCAACGTGCTGGAACTGGTGGCACGGGAATTCGGTGACCATTTTGGCGATCTTGAGCCGTTTGAATTTGCCACCGACCGCGATGGTGCGCTGGGCGCGCTGGCGCATTTCGTCGAACACGCGCTGCCGCGTTTCGGTGATTATCAGGATGCGATGCTGGACGGGCAGGCCTATCTGTATCACGCGGTGCTGTCGCCTTATATGAACATCGGCCTGCTGACCCCGCTTGAGGTGTGCGACGCGGTGCAAAAGGCATTTGACGCAGGCGATGTGCCGGTCAACGCGGCCGAGGGCTTTATCCGCCAGATCATCGGATGGCGCGAATATGTGCGCGGCATCTACTTTCTGGAAGGGCGCGAATACACACAGCGCAATGTGCTGGCCCACAGCCGCGACCTGCCTGCGTTCTACTGGGGCGCGGAGACACGGATGCGGTGTGTCCGGCAGGTTGTCGGACAGACCAAAGCCAACGCCTATGCGCACCATATCCAGCGGCTTATGGTGACGGGCAATTTTGCCTTGCTGGCAGGTGCCGATCCGGCACAGGTGCATGACTGGTATCTGTCGGTCTATGCGGATGCGTTCGAATGGGTCGAGGCGCCAAATACAATCGGCATGAGCCAGTTTGCCGATGGCGGTGTGATCGCGTCGAAACCCTATGTATCGTCCGGAGCATACATCAACCGCATGTCCGACCACTGCAAGAAATGCAGCTATAAGGTCAGCAAGAAAACAGGCGAAGGGGCGTGCCCGTTTAATCTGTTGTATTGGGATTTTCTGAACCGCCACCGCGACCGGTTTGAAAACAATGCGCGCATGGGAAATATGTACCGCACATGGGACCGGATGCGTCAGGACCACCGCGATGCGGTTCTGTCTGACGCGGCGCGGTTTCTTAAACGGCTGGACGCGGGCGAGGTGGTTTAACCTTCCGGTTTCAACGCGCCGTTGTCCCAAGCGCCCGAGGCTTCTTCGCCCGTTGCATACCGCATGGTGCCGTCACCCTGACGTTTGCCCGCGCGAAAGGTGCCCTCGTAGACATCGCCGTTAACATAGGTGGCCGTGCCGGTGCCGCTGATTTCACCACGGACCCATTCACCCTCATAGGTAAATCCGTCGGACATCACGATCTTGCCGGTGCCGTGGCGCTGGCCATCTTCAAAGTTGCCCTCGTAGACCGTGCCATCGGGATAGGTCGCCTTGCCGGTGCCGTGGCGTTGGCCGTCTTGCCAACTGCCTTCATAGCGGTAGCCATCGGCATAGGTCATCACGCCCTGACCGTCGTTCTTGGCGTTTTTGAAGCCTCCCTCGTAGACGACGCCGTTGGGATAGACGGCTTTGCCCTGTCCTTCGATCACGCCAGCGGTCCAGCCGCCTTCATATGTGGCACCATCCGAATAGGTTATCTTGCCGGTGCCGTCGGCCAGATCATCGCGGAAATCACCTTCGTAGACCGATCCGTCAGGATAGGTCACGCGACCCTTCCCTTCGATCTGACCGGCGACCCAGTTGCCGATATAGGTATAGCCGTCATTGCCGATAAAAGTGCCCGTGCCGTCGCGGCGGTCGTCTTTGAATTCGCCCTCGTAGACATCGCCATTGGCATAGGTCACGCGGCCTTTGCCCTCGCGGCGACCAGCGACAAGATCGCCTTCATAGATATCGCCGTTGGGCTGGGTCAGCTTGCCGGTGCCGTCGATCTGCCCATTGACCCATTTGCCCTCATAGACCAGACCGTCAGGCATGGTCAGCGTTCCGGTGCCGTCGCGTTCGCCGTTTGCAATTTCGCCGTCATAGACCGCGCCATCGGGGTAAGTGATCGTGCCGACACCCTGTTTGACACCGTCGACCCAGTCGCCTTTGTATTCATAGCCGCCGGGGCTTTGCATGACGCCCTTGCCGTGGTGTTTGGCGTTACGGAATGATCCCTCATAGCGCACGCCGTTTGCATAGAGTGCCACGCCCTGACCTACGATCGCGCCGGCCTTCCAGTCGCCCTCGTAGGTGCCGCCGTCGGCAAAGGTGATCTTGCCAAAACCGTCCGGTTTGCCCTTTTCAAAATTTCCCTCATAGACCGAACCATTGGGAAAACGCGCGACGCCTTCGCCCTTGATTTCGCCGTCGATCCACGCGCCGGTGTATTCATAGCCGTTGGGCAACCTGTAGGTGCCGGTGCCATTCTGAAGGCCGTTTTTGAATGTGCCCTCGTAAATGCCGCCGTCGTCATATTGCTTGGTCAGCACCTGGCCGTCCTGCGCATGGGCAATGGCAGGAAGCAGGGCGAGGCAAAAGATCAGACTGCGTGTGGTCATTTGGCACCTATGGCGATGAAGGGGCAGGCCCCGTGGATCGTGCCCGAAGGGTAAAGAAACCGTGAGGGGGTCGCAATGGCTTTGCACCCTTTGGTGACAACACAAGCGCGTGGGCACGGGGAATTGCCTGCTGGGGTCTTTTACGTGATGCTGCCAGACCGTATAGGGGCACGAGGATATTTTCGGAGCGCAAACATGGCCGACACTTTTCGCATCACGCTGGGGCAGATGAACCCCACTGTCGGTGACATCGACGGCAATGCCGCCAAGGCCCGTGCCGCATGGGAAGCCGGACGCGAGGCCGGAGCCGATATGGTGGCCCTGCCCGAGATGTTCATCATCGGCTATAACGTGCAGGATCTGGTGATGAAGCCCGCGTTTCACACCGCAGCCATTCAGGCGGTCAAGGATCTGGCGCGCGATTGCGCCGATGGTCCGACACTGGCCATCGGCAGCCCGTGGGTCGAGGGAACCGAGCTGTTCAACGCTTATCTGATCTGTCGTGGCGGGCGTATCGTCAGCCGCGTGCTCAAACATCACCTGCCGAACGAGACCGTCTTTGATGAGGTCCGTGTTTTTGATGCAGGCCCTCTGGGTGGTCCGTACAGCGTGGGCAATGCCCGCGTGGGCAGCCCGATCTGTGAAGATGCGTGGCACGAGGATGTGGCCGAAACCCTGCAAGAGACAGGGGCCGAGTTCTTGTTGGTGCCTAACGGATCGCCCTACTACCGCGGCAAAATGGAAACGCGGCTGAACCATATGGTCGCCCGCGTGGTCGAAACCGGCTTGCCGCTGATCTATCTGAATATGGTGGGCGGTCAGGATGATCAGGTCTTTGACGGCGCTTCCTTTGCGCTGAATCCCGGTGGCAAACTGGCGATGCGGATGCCGGTGATGGCCGAGGCTATTACCCACGTGGATCTGTTGCGTGGCCCCGAAGGCTGGCGCGTGGTCGAGGGCGAGATTGCCCCGCAGCCGGATGACTGGGAGCAGGACTATCACGTGATGGTCATGGCGTTGCGCGACTACATGGCCAAGACAGGCTTTAAAAAGGCGCTGTTGGGAATGTCGGGCGGCGTCGACAGTGCGCTGGTCGCGACCATTGCCGCCGATGCCATCGGCCCCGAGAATGTGCGCTGTGTGATGCTGCCGTCGGAATACACCAGCCCCGACAGTCTGGAAGATGCCGAAAGCTGTGCCAGGGCGCTGGGCTGTCACTATGACTATGTCCCCATCGCCGAAGGGCGCGCGGCGATCACCAACACGCTGGCGCCGCTGTTCGAAGGGATGGAGCCCGACTTGACCGAAGAAAACATCCAGTCGCGCCTGCGCGGTCTGTTGTTGATGGCGATGAGCAACAAGTTCGGGGAAATGCTGCTGACCACCGGCAACAAATCCGAAGTCGCGGTGGGCTATGCCACGATCTATGGCGACATGGCAGGTGGGTACAATCCGATCAAGGATATGTACAAGACTCGGGTTTTCACCACCTGCGAATGGCGCAACGCCAATCACCGCGACTGGATGATGGGCAATGCAGGTGAAGTGATCCCGCAGCGGATCATCACCAAACCTCCCAGCGCCGAGCTGCGCGACGATCAAAAAGACAGCGACAGCCTGCCCGATTACCCTGAGCTGGATGCGATTCTGGAAATTCTGGTGGATCAGGACGGCAGCATCGTCGATTGCGTTGCCGCCGGATTTGACCGCGAGACCGCGCAAAAGATCGAGCGGTTGCTGTTTCTGAGTGAATATAAGCGGTTCCAGTCGGCCCCGGGTGCACGGTTGACCAAACATGCCTTCTGGTTGGACCGGCGCTATCCCATCGTGAACCGCTGGCGCGACAAAAGCTGACGAAAACCCGACGGGATGATCCGGTTCCCGCTCTTTTAGAGGCAGGACAGTTTTTGCCGATAGTTTTCGGTGCGTTGGCGGGAGTTTGCGCAAATGGTGTAATTGTGACCGCTGTCCGCCAATGCTGCAAATTCTGTCCGGAACTCGTGCCGCTCTGCGCCGTTGTGCCCTCAGTCAAGCAATGGGAAACAGGTGGCACCCAGAACGGGGCCCGACCGTTGCGGAGGAATTAAGATGAACTTTTCGACACTCGGTAAAATAGGCATGGCATCCGTCATTGCCCTGACAGCAGCGGTCCCGGCTTTTGCACAGACCGGCGAAGCGATTGCCGCAACTGATTTGAACATTCGCAGCGGCCCCGGCCCGAAATATGAAGTGGTCGGCGTTATTCCCGGCGGTCAGGCCGCCGCGCTTGAAGGCTGCCTGAGCGAAGCATCGTGGTGCAAGATCAACTTTGAAGGCAAAACCGGTTGGTCTTCTTCCGACTATCTGGCTGTTTCGGTTGAGGAACAGGCCGTTGCGCTCAGCACGCGTCCGGCAACTGTTGAAGTCAACAGCGTGACCTACGAAGACGCCGCCCAAACGCAATCTGACCAAAACGCCGGGGCCGCTGCTGGTGCGACGATCGGTGCACTGGCCGCCTACGCGGTGGGTGGCCCGATCGGTGGCATCATCGCAGGGGGAATTGTCGGTGGTGCGGCAGGATCGGCTGCAGTTGAGCCGACGACCGAAACCGTTACATATGTCACGACCAATCCGGTCGAGACTGTCTATCTGGACGGCGAAGTTGTGGTGGGCGCGACCGTGCCAGACAACGTGACAACCTACGAAGTGCCGCAAGAGGGCCTGCGTTATGTGACAATCAACGGCCAGACCGTTGTGGTTGGCGCACAGACCAACGCCATCGTGCAAGTCATTCGCTAAGCGGATAAGGGCGAGACACGCGCAAGGCCCGGACAGAGGTTCGGGCCTTTTGCGTTTCGGTGGCGGTGTGCGCGCTTGTGCCGGTGCGCTGGCTGATCTGGACAAATCCCGCGCCCTGTGACACTTCGGCGCCTAACAGGAGAGCGCCCATGTCCAATCAGATCACCACCCGTTTCGCCCCGTCGCCCACGGGATACATCCACGTTGGCAACCTGCGCACGGCGCTGATGAATTTCATGATCGCGCGACAGTCGGGCGGCAGCTTTATCCTGCGCATCGACGACACCGATCCCGAGCGTTCAAAAGAGGAATATGTGGACGCCATCAAGCAAGACCTTGAATGGTTGGGGCTGCATTGGGACCGCGTCGAGCGTCAGTCCGATCGGCTGGACCGCTACGAGGAAGCCGCGGACAAACTGCGGGCGGCGGGTCGGTTTTATGAAGCCTTCGAGACGCCCACCGAACTGGATCTAAAGCGCAAGAAACAACTGAACATGGGCAAACCGCCAGTCTATGACCGCGCTGCACTGGCGTTGAGCGATGCCGAACGTGACGCCTTGCGTACGGAACGCGGCGATGGCGTGTGGCGGTTCAAGCTGGACCGCGAACGGATCGAATGGACTGACGGTATTCTGGGTGACATCTCGATTGATGCAGCCAGCGTCTCGGACCCGGTGCTGATCCGCGGTGATGGCCAGATGCTGTATACGCTGGCCTCGGTGGTGGATGACGTTGAAATGGGCGTGACCCATGTGGTGCGCGGGTCGGACCATGTGACCAACACTGCGACACAGATCCAGATCATCAAGGCGCTGGGTGGCACGCCCCCTGCCTTTGCCCACCATTCGCTGCTGACCGGCCCGAAGGGCGAGGCTCTGTCGAAACGTCTGGGCACGCTGTCGCTGCGCGATCTGCGTTCGGCCGGGGTTCAACCGATGGCGCTGCTGTCGCTGATGGCGCGTCTGGGGTCGTCCGATCCGGTCGAATTGCGTACCGATTTGAGCGCGCTGATCGACGGCTTTGACGTGAACCGCTTTGGCTCGGCCCCGACCAAGTTCGACGAGGCGGACCTGTATCCGCTGACCGGACGCTATTTGCAGACGCTGCCGCTGGAGGAAGTTCGCGCGGAGATCGAAGCCTTGGGCGTACCTGCGGAACTGGCACCTGCGTTCTGGGCGGTGACCCGCGAAAACATCAACACGCTGAAAGATATGGACGCTTGGTGGGTGATGTTCCGCGATGGCGCAGACCCCGAGATTGACGCCGAGGACGCGGATTTTGTTGCCCAAGCGATGACCCTGCTGCCGGAAGGTCCGTTCGACGAAAGCACTTGGGGAACATGGACTGCCACCGTCAAAGAGGCCACGGGCCGCAAGGGCCGCGGGCTGTTCATGCCGCTGCGCAAGGCGCTGACAGGGCAGAGCCACGGGCCGGACATGTCAGCGGTGATGCCGCTGTTGCAGGTTGTGAAAGCACGCGGCTGAGGCGCATGGCGCAAGCCGACCCTCCGGGTGGAGTTTTCGGGCAAGATGAAGTCACAGGGCCGCGCGTTTGCGTGGCCCTTTTGCTTTAAAGGCCAACCCTGGCGCGGGCGAGGTGATGGTCGACCAGCGCGGTTTCGAATGTGGTCAGCACTTGGGCGCGGGGATAGAGCGGTTTGGCACGATCATTCAGCACGGGCGTGTCCCAGCCCGAGGTGGTGGCGAAGAACTCGGCCACGCCCTCTTCTCCAAATTCGTTCAGGAACCCCTGAACGACCACATCAAGATAGCTTTGCAGAATGTGGTGCTGACCCTCGCGTCGCATGTCGCGCGGGTCGATAGCGTAGACGGCGATTGACTCGGCTTGCGTTGCAACATGGGTGACCGCATCTGTTGCATCGCGGCGACGGTATCCGGTTTCACGGGTATCCAGCGCCACCCAATCAGCGTTTGGCACCGCTGCGATCAATCCGGAGATTCGCGCTGCCGGATCGGGAACCGCTGTCAAAAAGACCAGATCGTCGCGTTCACGGGCGCGCACCCATGCACGACGCCATCCTGACAGGGTGGCGGTTTGCGCTTCGGGGTATGCGTGCGTGGCGCGGTTGACGAGGCTTCCGTAACCAAAGAAGTATGGTGCTTTCATGAGCGCTTGTGTCAGTTGCCGGGCGCGCAGTGTCAAGATGCAGCTATCGGCTATTGACTGTAACCGACGCTCTTGGCTACTTATCCGACCATCCGTCATGGGAGAACCGGCCTAAGGTGCCGGTGCCGAAGGAGCAACCGCCCCGGAAACTCTCAGGCAACAGGACCGTGACAGGATATGAGGACTCTGGAGAGTGGTGCCAAGCACCCGCCGAAGGGATAACGATCTCAGGCGACAGGACAGAGGGGGCATCGCAGGCGCAGCCATTTTGGCGCGTCGTATGATGCCGGCCTGTTGTTCCAACGGACCCGGTCAAAGGAGAGACCGATGTCTGACGATCTGCACACGCCGCTTTATGATCTGCACGTGGAACTGGGCGCCAAGATGGTGCCCTTTGCGGGTTACGCCATGCCAGTGCAATATCCGATGGGCGTGATGGGCGAACACAACCACACACGCAGTGCTGCGGGCCTGTTCGATGTCAGCCACATGGGGCAGGTGACCCTGTCGGGCGCGTCGTGGGAGGCGGTCGCACAGGCGTTCGAGACCTTGGTGCCGCAGGACGTGCTGGGACTGGGCGACGGGCGGCAACGTTACGGGTTTTTCACCAATGACGCAGGCGGGATCGAGGATGATCTGATGTTCGCGCGGCGGGGCGACGATCTGCTGGTGGTGGTCAATGCCGCTTGCAAGGGCGCGGATATTGCGCGGATGCGGGCGGCGCTGGAGCCTGCGGTGACGGTGACCGAACTGGACGACCGTGCGTTGATCGCGGTGCAGGGGCCGGGGGCCGAGGCGGCTGTGGCCGGTCTGGATACACGGGCCGCAAGGATGCGGTTTATGGATGTGGCCGATCTGGAGTTGGACGGCGTCGCTGTCTGGGCGTCGCGCTCGGGCTATACCGGCGAGGACGGATACGAGATTTCGGTGGCAGCAACCGAGGCCGAGGCGCTGGTGCGCAGGCTTCTGGCACAAGACGGCGTAGCCCCCATTGGGCTGGGCGCGCGGGATTCGCTGCGGCTCGAGGCGGGGCTGTGCCTTTATGGACATGATATCGACACCACCACCACACCCGCCGAAGGTGGCTTGATGTGGGCGGTGCAAAAGGTGCGCCGCGCCGGTGGTGATCGCGCTGGCGGGTTTCCCGGCGCTGGCACAGCGCTGGTAACCCCCGCACGCAAACGCGTTGGTCTGCTGCCCGAAGGTCGCGCGCCGATGCGCGAAGGTGTGGCCATCTACGCGGATGAAACGGCGACCGATCCGGTTGGCCATGTGACCAGCGGCGGTTTTGGTCCCACTGTCGGTGGACCTGTTGCAATGGGTTATGTCAGTGTCGATCAGGCCAGCGTCGGCACTGCCCTGTGGGGCGAGGTGCGTGGCAAACGGATGCCGGTACAGGTGGCAGCTTTGCCTTTTGTGCCTGCCAATTTCAAAAGATAAACCATCAGGAGACCAACCAATGAAATTCACAGAAGAACACGAATGGCTGCGCGATGAAGACGGCGAAATGGTTGTGGGCATTACCGTTCACGCGGCAGAGCAACTGGGCGATGTGGTGTTCGTGGAACTGCCAGAAGTCGGCACAGTGGTTAGCAAGGACGACGAGATTGTCGTGATCGAATCCGTTAAGGCGGCGTCGGACATTCTGGCCCCCGTCGACGGCGAGATCACGGAAGTGAACGAGATGCTGGTCGATAACCCCGGCAAGGTCAACGACGACCCGCAGGGCGAAGCATGGTTCTTCAAGATGACCGTCAGCGACCCGTCGCAGCTTGAAGAGTTGATGGACGAGGCCGCCTATCAGAAGTTCATCGCCTGAGACCAACTATGCCGCCCTTCGAAAAGGGGCGGCCCCGTTACCGTAACACCAATGCAGGGGATGTTCGCATGTCGTTCACGCCGACCGAGTATTTGCCATATGATTTCGCCAACCGCCGTCACATCGGCCCGTCGCCACAAGAGATGGCCGATATGCTCAAAGTGGTTGGGGCCGGGACACTTGAGGCGCTGATTGACGACACGCTGCCCAAAGCCATCCGGCAAAAGGAACCGCTGGATTTCGGCAAGGCCAAGTCGGAACGCGAGCTGCTGCACCACATGGCGGAAGTGGCGGGCAAGAACCGCGTGCTGACCAGCCTGATCGGGCAGGGCTATTACGGCACGGTGACGCCCCCCGCGATCCAGCGCAACATTCTGGAAAATCCGGCGTGGTACACGGCCTATACGCCCTACCAGCCCGAGATTTCCCAAGGTCGGCTTGAGGCGCTGCTGAACTTCCAGACGATGATCAGCGATCTGACTGGGCTCGAAGTTGCCAACGCCTCGCTGCTGGACGAATCCACCGCCTGCGCCGAGGCGATGACGATGGCGCAGCGGGTGTCCAAGTCCAAGGTCCGCGGGTTTTTCGTCGATCGCGACTGCCACCCGCAGAACATCGCGGTGATGCAGACCCGCGCGGCCCCTCTGGGCATCGAGGTGATCGTGGGCAAGCCCGAAGATATGGACCCCGATGCCGTCTTTGGGGCGATCTTTCAGTATCCCGGCACCTATGGCCACGTGCGTGATTTCACCGCCCAGATGGAGGCGCTGCACGCGGCAAAGGCCATCGGTATCGTCAGTGCCGACCCCCTGTCGCTGACATTGCTGAAAGAACCCGGCGCGATGGGCGCGGATATTGCGGTGGGCAGCACGCAGCGCTTTGGCGTGCCTGTCGGCTACGGCGGGCCGCACGCCGCCTATATGGCGTGCCGTGACGAGATGAAACGCGCCATGCCGGGCCGGATTGTGGGCGTCAGCATCGACAGCCACGGCAACCGCGCCTACCGGTTGTCGCTGCAAACCCGCGAGCAGCATATCCGCCGTGAAAAGGCCACGTCGAACGTGTGTACCGCACAGGCGCTGTTGGCCGTGATGGCGTCGATGTATGCGGTGTTTCACGGGCCGCAGGGGCTGAAGGCCATCGCCCAACGCATCCACCGCAAAACCGTGCGCATGGCGCGGGGCCTTGAGGCCGCAGGTTTTACCGTCGATCCCAAGGTATATTTCGACACGGTGACGGTGGATGTGGGACCGCTGCAATCGGCGGTGATGAAATCCGCGGTAGACGAAGGCATCAACCTGCGCCGCGTCGGTGAAACCCGCGTCGGCATCAGTCTGGACGAGCGGACCCGCCCCGCAGACATCGAAGCGGTCTGGCGCGCGTTTGGTCTGGAGGCCGAGGACAGCGACTTTGAACCGGAATACCGTGTGCCCGACGATCTGGTGCGCACCTCAGATTACCTGACCCACCCGATCTTTCATATGAACCGCGCCGAGACGGAAATGATGCGCTATATGCGCCGTCTGGCCGACCGTGATCTGGCGCTGGACCGCGCGATGATCCCGCTGGGCTCGTGCACGATGAAGCTGAACTCGGCGGCCGAAATGATGCCGGTGACGTGGGATGAGTTCTCGTTGCTGCACCCGTTCGTGCCTGCCGATCAGGCCGAAGGCTATGCCGAGATGATTGCCGATCTCAGTGACAAGCTGTGCCAGATCACCGGTTATGACGCGATCTCGATGCAGCCGAACTCGGGTGCGCAGGGGGAATATGCGGGGCTGCTGACCATCGCGGCCTATCACCGCGAGAACGGGCAGGGACATCGCAACATTTGCCTGATCCCGATGAGCGCGCATGGCACCAACCCCGCCAGCGCCCAGATGGTCGGCTGGAAGGTGGTGCCGATCAAGTCTGCGGCCAATGGCGATATCGATCTGGACGACTTCAGGGCCAAGGCCGAGCTGCACGCCGACAAACTGGCCGGTTGCATGATCACCTATCCGTCGACCCACGGGGTGTTCGAGGAAACAGTGAACGAGGTGACGGCGATTACGCATGAACATGGCGGTCAGGTCTATATCGACGGGGCCAACATGAATGCAATGGTCGGCCTGTCGCGCCCCGGCGATCTGGGTGGTGATGTCAGTCACCTGAACCTGCACAAGACGTTCTGCATCCCGCATGGCGGCGGAGGTCCGGGCATGGGCCCCATCGGTGTCAAAAGCCACCTGATCCCGCACCTTCCGGGGCATCCGTCTACCGGCGGCACCGAAGGACCGGTCAGCGCCGCGCCCTTCGGGTCGCCATCGTTGTTGCCGATCAGCTGGGCCTATTGCCTGATGATGGGCGGCGATGGTCTGACGCAGGCGACACGCGTGGCGATCCTGAACGCCAACTACATTGCCAAGCGGCTCGAAGGGGCGTTTGACGTGCTCTATAAGGGGCCTTCGGGCAGGGTGGCACATGAATGCATTCTGGATGTCCGCCCATTTGACGCGGCGGCGGGTGTTACGGTCGAGGACATCGCCAAGCGGCTGGTCGATTGCGGTTTTCACGCGCCGACGATGAGCTGGCCTGTGGCGGGAACGCTGATGGTCGAGCCGACAGAGAGCGAAACCAAGGCCGAGCTGGACCGCTTTTGCGATGCGATGCTGGCGATCCGCGCCGAGATCGACGACATCACGGAAGGCCGGATCGACAGCGCCAACAACCCGCTGAAGAATGCGCCGCACACGATGGAAGATCTGGTGCGCGACTGGGACCGTCCATACACGCGCGAACAGGGCTGCTTTCCTCCCGGCGCGTTCCGCGTGGACAAATACTGGCCACCGGTGAACCGCGTCGACAACGTGCACGGCGACCGCAACCTGATCTGCACGTGTCCGCCGATGGAAACCTACGCCGAGGCCGCTGAATAGGGGGCTTTGCCCCCGGCCCTGTCGGGCCTCCCCCAGGATATTTTCCAGCCAAAAGAATGACGGGAGGCGTTGGTGACAGCGCCCCCCGCCCGAAACGGTAAGTCGTTTCTTCTGGCACGGTCATCGGCGTCCCCGCCTGTACCGTCACATCAGTTCATCGCAAATTGGTTAATATTTCGTGTCTTCTTTTGGCTGGAAAATATCCCCGCCGGAGGCATAAAAGTTTCATTCCCGCGCCCGAAGCACGTGGGCCGGTCGGGCCGAGAGCGGGCCCCATGCAAAGGCAAGCCCTGCCATCAGAGTGGCGAGAACGCCACCCGCGATGATCGCCAGAGCCGAGGGCCAGATCACCTGATAGCCGGTTTCCATCACAAAGCGCGACACGGCCCAGCCGCCTGCGATGCCCGCACCCAAAGCGACCAGTCCTGCGGCTAGGCCCAGCAGGGCGGCACGAATGGCAAAGCTGATCAGGATACGTCTACGCGACGCGCCGAGGGTTTTCAGAACGGCGGCCTCATAGGTGCGCGATTGGGTGCCCGCCGAGGCGGCCCCGATCAGCACCAGAAATCCGGTGAGCAGAGTCGCCGCAGCACCATAGGAACTGGCGGCTGCAACGCCTGCCAGCACCTCGGCGACGCGATCAATCGCGTCACGCACGCGGATAGCGGTGATGTTGGGATAGGCGGTGCCCAGATCGCGCAATATGGCGGCTTCTGCTTCAGGTTCTGCGTAGACCGTCGAGATATAGCTGTGCGGCGCGCCGGACAGGGCGGCGGGGTTCATTGTCATGACAAAGCCGATGCCAGCATTGGAGAAATCGACCTCGCGGAACGAGGTGATGGTGCCGGTGATCTCGCGGCCCAAGACGTTGATCGTCATTGTGTCGCCAAGGCGCAGGCCCATTTCGTCAGCTTCTTCGGTGGCAAAGCTGATCAGGGGCGGGCCTGTGTAGTCGGGTGCCCACCATTCGCCTGCGGTGATCTTCGTGCGCTCGGGCAAGTTGGTGGCATAGGTCACGCCACGGTCGCCACGCGTGACCCAATGGTCACCGGCGACCTCTCTGGCGGGTTTGTCGTTGATGCGGGTGATGACGCCGCGCAGCATCGGGGCGCTGTCGACGCGGCGCACGTCGGGGTCGTAGGCCAGCCGTGCATTAAAGCCGTCCATCTGGTCTTTCTGGATGTCGACGAAGAAGTAGGACGGGGCGACGTCGGGCAGGTTGCCCGCGATGGCGGTGCGCAGGTTGCCGTCAATCTGGCCCACCGCAGCCAGCACCGATAGGCCGAGGCCCAGTGACAACACTGTGGATGTCGCACCTTCGCGCGGGCCGGAGATGGCCGCCAGCGCCCATCGCAGAGCCGGGTGCCCTTGTGCCATGCGCGCGCCACGCCGCGAGGTCCAGCGGATGACCCACGCCGCCAACGCCAGCAACACCAGTGCGCCAGTGATGCCGCCCGCCATCCATAGTGTCAGTCGCCATGTGCCAGAGAACAGCCCCGCCAGTCCGACCAGCAGCGCCAGCCCGACACCGGCAGCGATGACATAGCGGGCCTTGGGCAGCAGTCGCGTGCTGCCCAAGGCGTCGCGGAACAGGGTGGCGGCGCGCACATCTTCGGCACGGGCCAGCGGCCATAGGGTGAAGATGAACGCGGTTAGCACGCCGTAAATCGCGGCCTCGACCAGCGGGCGGGGGTAGACGGCGATTTTCGCCGGTATCGGCAGGCGAGCTTCGATCATAGGGGCCAGCAGCAGGGGCGCGACAGCGCCCAGAACAAGGCCAATAAAAATACCTAGCAGTGACAGTGCGCCGATCTGGATAAAGTAGGTCTGGAAGATCGTCGCGCGCTCGGCCCCCAAAGTGCGCAGGGTTGCGATGACGCTGGTTTTCTCGGCCAGATAGGCACGCACTGCTGCCGATACGCCAACGCCGCCCACGGCCAGACCAGACAGACCGACCAGTACCAGAAATGCCCCCAGCCGCTCGACGAACCGTGCAACACCCGGCGCGCCGTTGCGGGAGTCGCGCCAGCGCATGCCCGCGTCTCCGAACTTGCTCTCGGCGGTCTGTTCCAACGTGTCCAGATCTGATTGTGGCGGCAGGATCAGGCGGTATTTCGTGTTGAACAGCGTTCCGGTTGCCAGCAACCCCGATGCCTCCAGCGCCTGTGTACGCACAATGGTGCGCGGGCCAAGGCCAAAGCCCGCGCCAGCCCTGTCAGGTTCGCGGGTCAGCAGGGCACTGAGGTGGAAGTCTTGTGTGCCCAGCCGCAGGGTGTCGCCTGCCGTCAGGCCCAGACGGTCGGCCAGCACCTGTTCCATGATCGCACCGGGCAGGCCGTTTTGATCGCCAAGCGCTTGCGCCAGCGGGATGTCGGGGGTCAAACCAACGCTACCGATCAGCGGATATGCGTCATCAACGGCCTTGACCTGCGTCAGCCCGCGCTCGGAGGAGCCATCACGGTCCACGACGGCCATCGAGCGGAAATCAACGATCTGAGAGATTTCGTCGGCCACTTCGCCCATCCACGCGCGTTCGGCATCGGTGGCAAAGCGATAGGTAAAGTCCATCTCGGCCTGACCACCCAGCAAGGCGGCACCCTCGCGGGCCAGACCCGCTTCGATCGCGGACCGTACCGACCCGATAGCGGCAATGGCAGCGACACCAAGCGCAAGGCACGCAAGGAAAATGCGAAACCCGTGCAAGCCGCCGCGCAGCTCGCGACGGGCCAGACGTGCGGCGATACGCAGGCTCATGCGCCCGCCTGCGCGATGCGGCCATCGACCAGACGCACAACGCGGTCGCAGCGTTCGGCCAGAGCGTTGGAATGTGTCACCAGAACCAGCGTCGCGCCGTGCCGGTCGCGCAGATCAAAGAGCATGTCCATGATCGCATCACCGTTGGCCAGATCCAGATTGCCCGTAGGTTCGTCCGCCAGCAGGATGCGTGGCCGTGTGACTGATGCGCGCGCCAGCGCCACGCGTTGCTGTTCGCCGCCCGACATCTGCGAAGGATAGTGCCCGATGCGATGGGCAAGGCCCACGGTGGCCAGCTCTGCCTCGGCCCGCGCAAAGGCGTCACTGACCCCGGCCAGTTCCAGCGGTGTGGCCACGTTTTCGAGCGCGGTCATGGTCGGGATCAGGTGAAACGACTGGAACACCACGCCCATGTTGTCGCGGCGAAAGCGGGCCAGTGCGTCCTCGCTCATTTGTGTCAGGTCATTGCCCAGCGCCATGACCGTGCCGCCGGTTACGCGTTCCAGCCCGCCCATAAGCATCAGCAGCGACGATTTGCCCGATCCCGACGGCCCAACCAGCCCGACCGTCTCGCCGGCCTCTACCTGCAAGCTGATTCCATGTAAAATTTCGATCCGTCCGGCATTGCCATCCAGCGCTAACATCGCATTTTCAAGGGTCAGGACTGGATTGGACATGAATGCGTACCTTTATATGGGGTACGCTTGGATATGGAGGCTGGATCACGATGCGCAAGGCGATAGTCGGCATTCTTGCTGTTTTGTCAGGACCGGCGATGGCCGAACCGCTGGTAATCGCAGCTATGGGCGACAGCCTGACCCAAGGGTACGGGCTGCCACAAGAGGATGGATTTGTCCCGCAGCTGGAAAGCTGGTTGCGCGATCACGGTGCCGATGTGCAGGTGTTGAACGCGGGTGTGTCGGGCGACACCACTGCGGGCGGTCTATCGCGGGCAGCGTGGACGCTGACGCCGGATGTGGATGCGATGATTGTCGCGTTAGGCGGTAACGATCTGTTGCGTGGCATTGATCCGGCGGTCAGCCGTGTCAATCTGGACGGGATTTTGCAGGCTGCGGCTCAGGCCGGTGTGCAGGTTTTGTTGGTGGGTATGCAGGCGCCGGGTAACTACGGGCCCGAGTATAAGGCAGCCTTTGATGCGATGTATCCCGAGTTGGCGACGCAATACGGCACGCTTTTTGCCCCCAGCTTTTTTGAGGGAATGGGTGAGATCGGCACTGATCCTGCATCCGTGCGTGGGCTGATGCAACCGGATGGCATTCATCCCAATGCAGACGGGGTGGTGCAAATCGTGGAAGGATTGGGTCCAGAGGTGCTGGAACTGATTGCGCAGGTGCCTTCGGGTTGACGGCCGCCGCCGGTCAGAGCGAATCGCCTGATGCACAAACAAAAACGGACGCCGAAGCGCCCGTTTCATCTATCATATCAACAAAAAGGCTTATGCCAGTGCGATGTTGATCGCGCTTTCGCGGTTGTCGCGGCCATTTTCGATGTCGAAAGTGACTTTTTGGTTGTCGGCCAGACCGGTCAGGCCCGAACGCTCAACAGCAGAAATGTGCACGAACACATCTTTGCTGCCGCCATCGGGTGCGATAAAGCCGTAGCCTTTTGTTGTGTTAAACCATTTGACGGTGCCAGTAGCCATCGTCGTTCTCCTTTAGTTAACTGCCCACGGAATGCGGCAGGTCGGCAAAGTCTAGACAGATCGAGAGACTGGGCCGGTAAAGGAGCAGTGTGGTCGATAGGCGTAACGTCGCAGTTTTCATATGCGCATTATTGGCATTGAAATCAAGTAAAATCCGACTCTGGCCCGTTATGAGCAAGACCGCGCCGATGGTCTGCATTGCCCTGTTTTTAAGCGTTGGAGGCGGAAAGTACACTCATTTTCCGGCAGTTTTATTTTTTACCAGTTGATAAAAAAATAATTCCGTGTGACCGTTTTTACAAAGATGACAGCAAAAAAGTCTTGGGAGTACGAAGATGGCTGATGATGTGTTCACACCGGGGATCAGGGCAGGGCGGCTGGAACAGGGTGCCTATGCCGCGCAGTTTTCAGATCTTCATCCGCCGCTGGATGGGCACGAGGCGCTGGTCGCCGCCGATCGCTGCTATTTCTGCCACGATGCGCCGTGCATTGCGGCCTGTCCCACTGACATTGATATTCCGCTGTTCATTCGCCAGATCGCCACGGGCACGCCCGATGCGGCAGCCAAGACGATCCTCAGCCAGAACATCATGGGCGGCATGTGCGCCCGCGTCTGTCCGACCGAGCAGCTGTGCGAACAGGCCTGCGTGCGTGAAATCGCCGAGGGCAAGCCGGTGCTGATCGGCCAGTTGCAGCGCTATGCGACCGACCATCTGCAGCAGCAGGGCATTCATCCCTTTGTGCGGGCCGAGGCGACGGGCAAGACTGTCGCCGTCGTCGGCGCCGGGCCTGCGGGTCTGTCCTGCGCGCACCGGCTGGCGATGCTGGGGCATGACGTCGTGGTCTATGACGCGCGGCCCAAACCCGGCGGGCTGAACGAATTCGGCATCGCCGCCTACAAGACACCCAACGGTTATGCGCAGGCCGAGGTCGATTGGCTGCTGCAAATCGGCGGCATCCGCATCGAGACCGGCAAGGCATTGGGCGCGGGCCTCACGCTGGATCAGCTGAAGGCGGATCATGACGCGGTGTTCCTGGGCATGGGCCTTGGCGGCGTGAACGCGCTGGGGGCCGTGGGCGAGGACAAGAGCGGCGTGTCGGACGCGGTCGATTTCATCTCGGAACTGCGCCAGTCGACCGACCTTACGGCGCTGCCCATCGGGCGCGACGTGGTTGTGATTGGTGGCGGCATGACAGCGGTGGACGCTGCCGTGCAGGCCAAACTGCTAGGCGCGCTGAACGTCACGCTGGTCTACCGTCGTGGCCGTAACCGGATGAACGCCAGCCCGTTCGAGCAGGATCTGGCCGCCAGCAAGGGCGTGCGGATCGTGAACCATGCGGTGCCTGTTGCCGTGCATGGCAACGGCACGGTGTGCGAGATCGAGTTTGAATATGTTGATGAAGCGATGAAAGGCACCGGCGAAATGCTGCGCTTACCTGCGGATCAGGTGTTCAAGGCCATTGGTCAGACGTTGCAAGGCGATGGGCTACCCGATCTTGAGGGACGCAAGATCGCTGTGACCGGCGCAGGGCGCACCAGCGTCGATGGCGTTTGGGCAGGGGGCGACTGTGCCTCGGGCGGGGACGACCTGACGGTGACAGCCGTTGCCGAAGGCCGCGATGCGGCGATGGACATTCATTCGGCTTTGATGGGCTGAGGTCGGGCTGCGGCCCACTTTGAGGAGATATAGTAATGGCAAATCTGCAAAGCGACTTCGTTGGTATCAAAAGCCCGAATCCCTTCTGGCTGGCCTCGGCCCCGCCTACGGACAAGGAATACAACGTCCGCCGTGCCTTTGACGCTGGCTGGGGCGGGGTGGTCTGGAAGACCCTGGGCATGGAAGGGCTGCCGGTCGTCAACGTCAACGGCCCGCGCTATGGCGCGATTTGGGGGGCGGACCGGCGTCTGCTGGGGCTGAACAACATCGAGTTGATCACCGACCGCCCGCTGGAGGTGAACCTGCGCGAGATGAAGGCGGTGAAACGCGACTATCCCGACCGCGCCCTGATCGCGTCGATCATGGTCCCCTGCGAGGAAGAGGCGTGGAAGGCGATTCTGCCCCATGTCGAGGACACCGGTGCAGACGGGATCGAGCTGAATTTTGGTTGTCCGCACGGCATGGCCGAACGTGGCATGGGCAGCGCGGTGGGGCAGGTGCCCGAATACATCGAAATGGTCACCCGCTGGTGCAAGATGTACACGCGGATGCCGGTGATCGTGAAGCTGACGCCGAACATCACCAACGTGCTGTATCCCGCCGAAGCGGCCAAGCGCGGCGGGGCGGATGCGGTGTCGCTGATCAACACGATCAACTCGATCACCTCGGTCAATCTGGACAGCTTTGCGCCCGAACCGATGATCGACGGCAAGGGCACGCACGGCGGCTATTGCGGCCCTGCGGTGAAACCCATCGCCCTGAACATGGTAGCCGAAATTGCCCGCAACCCCGCCACCGCCGACATGCCGATCAGCGGTATCGGCGGCGTCACCACATGGCGCGATGCGGCAGAGTTTCTGGCGCTTGGCGCTGGCAACGTGCAGGTCTGCACGGCGGTAATGACCTATGGCTTTAAAATCGTTCAGGAAATGATCTCGGGCCTGTCGGAGTATATGGACAGCAAGGGCATGACTTCGGTTGACCAGTTGGTGCGCAAGGCGGTGCCGAATGTGACTGATTGGAACCAGCTGAACCTGAACTATGTCGCCAAGGCCAAGATTGATCAGGATGCCTGCATTTCCTGCGGTCGTTGCTTTGCCGCCTGCGAGGATACTTCGCACCAAGCCATCGCGATGTCCGAAGATCGCACGTTCACCGTGATCGACGAGGAATGCGTCGCTTGCAACCTGTGCGTCAACGTCTGCCCTGTCGAGGATTGCATAAGCATGGTTCCGATGGACGCAGGCGCCACCGATCCGCGCACCGGCAAGGTGGTCGATCCGTCCTATGCCAACTGGACGACGCACCCCAACAACCCGTCCGCGACGGCGGCCGAGTAAGCGATGCTTTTACGTCGGGGTGATCGTCTGCCCCGGCGTTAGCACATTGCGAAACATGGTCTGCAAAAACTGCGATGCCGCGTCGGTGGGCTCTTGTCCCTCCAGCAGCACTTCGATCTGTGCCTGAAAGTCGGCATAGTGCTGTGTCGTGGCCCAGATCGAGAAAATCAGGTGCCGCGGATCGACCTGTGCCAGCTGACCCGCATCCATCCACGCCTGAATCACACCACAGCGGTCGTCGAACAGCGGCTTGAGATCAGAGCGCAAATGCGGGTCCATGCGCGGCGCGCCTTGCAGGATTTCATTGGCGAACAAACGGCTTTCGCGGGGCAGGTCACGGGACATGTCCAGCTTGCGTTGAACATAGGCCAAAAGCTCGGTCAGCGGGTCGCCTTCTGGGTCCAGTTCAATCAACGGATCCAACCATGTTTCCATTAGCTGGCTCAGCAGGGTGACGTGAATTTCCTCTTTTCCATCAAAGTAATAAAGGATGTTCGGTTTGCTCAGGCCCGCCTGTTCGGCGATCTGGTCCAACGTCGCGCCGCGAAAGCCGTGGGCCGAGAAAACATCAAGTGCTGCATCTAGAATCCGACGTCTGTTGCGCTGCTGAATACGGCTGGGTTTCTTCTGGATCTGATCTGCCAAAATGCTCGCCTTTTTGGTTGCTGCTATTTCGGGCAAATGCGCAAGGGATACGCATTGCGGCTCAGTCAGTTCTTGACTCAAAAGGTGCAGAGCGCAATCGTGTATTTACCAAATGGTCAAAAACACGCGCCGAAGAGCGCGAGGGGGAGAGACATGGCAGCACCTGGGGAAAACCTGCGGATTGATGGACAGCGGCTGTGGGACAGCCTGATGGACATGGCCAAAATCGGGCCCGGCGTGGCAGGCGGCAACAACCGCCAGACGCTGACAGACGAAGACGCCGAAGGCCGCGCGCTGTTCCAGTCATGGTGCGAGGCTGCGGGCTGCACGATAGGGCTGGACCAGATGGGCAATATGTTCGCACAGCGCGAGGGGACGGACCCTGACGCGCTTCCGGTTTATGTCGGCTCGCATCTGGACACGCAGCCCACGGGCGGAAAATACGACGGTGTTCTGGGAGTGCTTGGCGGGCTGGAGATTTTGCGCACACTGAACGATCTGGATGTGAAAACCAAACATCCCATCGTGGTGACCAACTTTACCAACGAAGAAGGCACACGCTTTGCGCCCGCGATGCTGTCGTCGGGTGTGTTCGCGGGCATTCACACGCAGGACTGGGCCTATGCCAAGACCGACGCGGCCGGAAAGACTTTTGGTGACGAGCTGAAGCGTATCGGCTGGCGGGGAGACGAGGAGGTGGGCGCGCGCAAGATGCATGCGTTCTTTGAATTACACATTGAACAGGGTCCGATCCTCGAAGCGGAAGGCAAGGCCATTGGCGTTGTCACGCACGGTCAGGGCCTGTCGTGGACCCAAGTCACTGTGATGGGCAAGGATTCCCACACCGGATCGACACCGATGCCGATGCGCAAGAACGCAGGTCTGGGTATGGCGCGGATATTGGAAAAGGTGGACGAGATCGCGTGGAGCCACGCGCCCCATGCCGTGGGCGCTGCGGGCCATATCGACGTCTATCCCAATTCGCGCAACGTGATTCCCGGCAAGGTGGTCTTTACCGTCGACTTCCGTTCGCCGGACCTGTCGGTGATCGAGGATATGGAGGCGCGGCTGAAGGTCGAGGCGCAGAAGATTTGCGATGACATGGGGCTTGAGATTGCCTTTGAGAAGGTCGGCGGGTTTGATCCGGTGGCTTTTGATGAGGGCTGTGTGAATGCTGTGCGCAATGCCGCCGAGCGGTTGGGCTATTCGCATATGGATTTGATTTCGGGTGCAGGGCACGATGCCTGCTGGGTCAACCGCGTGGCGCCCACTGCGATGGTGATGTGCCCTTGCGTCGATGGTCTGAGCCACAATGAGGCCGAGGAAATCTCGAAGGAGTGGGCCACAGCGTCTGCGGATGTGCTGTTGCACGCGGTGGTCGAGACGGCACAGATTGTCGGATAGGGATTGGTCTGCCATGATCGACCCTGATCTGAGCATTGCAGACCGCATCGGCCTGTTGATTCAGGCCGAGGTGGATGAAGCGCCGGTAGAGACACCGAAAGACCGCGCCTATCTGACGGCCTTTCGCGCGGCACTGGTCAGGCCCTTTGCCACTACAGTGAACTTTTCCGGCGGGCTGACCCAGATCTGCTGGACCGTGACGCGCACGGATGGCGACTACAGGGTGATTTACATGCCGCGCGCGGGGTATTTTGCGTTGTGTGTCGAGAGCGATTTCGGGCCGTTGGATATTGGTGTCCACGGGCCGGCGATGGGGTGCTATGCCAGCGTGTAAGACGGGGCGCTGCCCCGGACCCGGGATGTTTAAGGCCAAAAGAAGCGGGCCACACAAAAGAGACGACAGGAGAGACGAGATGAGCAAGGTGATCAAAGGCGGAATGGTCTGCACGGCGGACCGGACGTGGAAAGCGGACGTTCTGATCGAGGGCGAGAAGATCGTGCGCATCGGCGAGGATCTGGTGGGCGACGAGTACATTGACGCCGAAGGCGCCTATGTGATCCCCGGTGGCATCGACCCGCACACGCATCTGGAAATGCCGTTCATGGGCACCATCGCCGCCGAGACCTTCGAGACCGGCACATGGGCCGCTGCTGTGGGCGGGACCACGATGATCGTGGATTTCTGCCTGCCGGGTGCGGATGGCAGCATCAAGAACGCGATCAACGAATGGCACCGCAAGTCGGCACCGCAGATCTGTTCGGACGTCGGCTATCACATGGCCATCACCGGCTGGAACGAGAACGTCTTTGACGAGATGAAAGACGCGGTTGATATGGGGGTGAATTCGTTCAAGCACTTCATGGCCTACAAGGGCGCGTTGATGATCGAGGACGACGAGATGTTCGCGAGCTTCAAGCGCTGTGCCGAACTGGGCGCGCTGCCGATGGTCCATGCCGAGAACGGCGATCTGGTGGCCGAGTTGCAGCAGAAGTATTTCGATCAGGGGATCACCGGCCCCGAGGGGCATGCCTATTCGCGTCCGCCCGAACTGGAAGGCGAGGCCGCCAACCGTGCGATTACCATTGCCGACACCGCCGGTGTGCCGCTGTATATCGTGCATGTGTCGTGCGAGCAGACGCACGAGGCGATCCGTCGGGCGCGTCAAAAGGGAATGCGGGTGTACGGCGAGCCGTTGATCCAGTTCCTGACGTTGGACGAGGGCGAGTATTTCAACAAGGATTGGGACCATGCCGCACGGCGCGTCATGTCGCCGCCGTTCCGCAGCAAGGACCATCAGGACAGTTTGTGGGCCGGTTTGCAGGCTGGATCGTTGCAGGTGGTTGCTACCGACCACGCCGCATTCTCGACCGCGCAGAAGCGTGCGGGGCGTGATGATTTCCGGATCATTCCCAACGGGTCGAACGGTTTGGAGGAGCGTCTGGCCGTGTTGTGGACCGAAGGAGTCGAAACGGGCCGTCTGACGCCGAACGAGTTCGTGGCGGCGACGTCTACCAACGTGGCCAAAATCCTGAACATCTATCCACAGAAGGGGGCCATCGTCGAAGGTGCGGACGCGGACATTGTGGTGTGGGATCCGAAGATTACCAAGACGATCAGCCCTGCGAACCACCATTCGATTCTGGATTACAACGTCTTCGAGGGTTTCGAGGTGACGGCGCAGAGCCGGTATACGCTGAGCCGCGGCGAGGTGATCTGGGCATGGGGACAGAACAGCCAGCCTCAACCGGGACGGGGCAAATTTGTACCGCGCCCAGCTTTTGCCGCGCCAAACGTGGCGCTGTCAAAGTGGAAAGAGCTGACCAGCCCCAAGATGATCAAGCGCGATCCGATGAACATTCCGGCGGGGATCTGATTCGTGGCAATGACTGAACTGAAAGACGCGGGCAATCTGGCCAAGCACTCTGAAGTGCGCGGCGGGGCCGTTATCTCGGCCAAAGATCTCGACCTGACGTTTCAGACCAACGACGGCCCCGTGCATGCGCTGAAAGGCGTGTCGCTGGACATTGAAAAGGGCGATTTTGTCAGCTTTATTGGCCCATCGGGCTGTGGCAAGACGACGTTCCTGCGCTGTATGGCCGATCTTGAGCAGCCCACGGGTGGCAGCATCACCGTCAACGGTGTCAGCGCGGCAGACGCGCGGGCGGCGCGGGCCTATGGATATGTGTTTCAGGCGGCGGGGCTGTATCCGTGGCGCACCATCGGAGGCAACATCAGCCTGCCCTTGGAGATTATGGGATACACCAAGGAGGATCAGCGTGCGCGTGTGGCACGCGTGCTGGAACTGGTCGAGCTTGCAGGGTTCGAGAAAAAGTTCCCGTGGCAGCTGTCGGGCGGGATGCAACAGCGGGCGTCGATTGCCCGTGCGCTGGCCTTTGATGCGGACATTCTGCTGATGGACGAACCCTTTGGCGCGCTGGACGAGATTGTGCGCGACCATTTGAACGAGCAGTTGTTGAAGCTGTGGGCACGTACGGAAAAGACGATTGCCTTTGTCACCCATTCGATCCCCGAGGCGGTGTATCTCAGCACAAAAATCGTGGTGATGAGCCCGCGTCCGGGCCGGATCACCGATGTGATTGACAGCCCCCTGCCAAAAGACCGCCCACTGGATATTCGCGAGACGCCTGAGTTTCTGGGGGTTGCACATCGTGTGCGTGAAGGGTTGCGGGCGGGGCATGATGATGCGTGATGCCGTCTATGCAGTCGGGGGCCGGATCTGATGCGTTCTGTTGTTCCCGTCCTGACCGTGATCTCCGCCATCATGGCGCTTTGGTATATCGCGGCCGTGCCGATGAATGCGCCGTGGGCCTATGACAAGGCCAAGCGCGCTGGTGTCGAGCTGTCGCTCAACGACCTTGTCGCTGATACCTGGAGCCAGGAAAAACCCAAGCTCCCCGCACCGCATCAGGTAGGGATTGAGATTTGGGAAACCACGGTTCAAAAAAACATTACCTCGAAACGTTCGCTGATCTATCATTCGTGGATCACGCTGAGTGCGACTTTGCTGGGCTTTGGCCTTGGGACGGTGCTGGGGATCATGTTGGCGGTGGGTATCGTTTATAACCGCGTGATGGATATGAGCGTGATGCCGTGGGTGATTGCATCGCAAACCATTCCCATTCTGGCGCTGGCACCGATGATTATCGTGGTGCTGAACGCAATTGGCATATCAGGTCTGTTGCCCAAGGCGATTATCAGCATGTACCTGTCGTTTTTTCCCGTTGTCGTCGGCATGGTCAAAGGGCTGCGCAGCCCCGAGGTGATGCAACTGGACCAGATGCACACTTGGCACGCGAGCCCCTCGCAGACATTCTGGAAGCTGCGCTTGCCTGCGTCGATGCCCTATCTGTTTACCTCGCTTAAGGTGGCGATGGCCGCATCGTTGGTGGGTGCCATCGTGGGTGAACTGCCGACCGGTGCGATTGCCGGTCTGGGTGCGCGTCTGCTGGCGGGCAGCTATTATGGCCAAACGATCCAGATCTGGAGCGCGCTGATTATGGCCGCAGCACTGGCGGCTGTCATGGTTGCGTTGATCGGGCTGATCCAGCGGATTGTGCTAAAGCGTATGGGGATGGCGATATGAGTGCTGTTGTGACGACCAAACGGCCCGCGTGGATGGGCTGGGCGCTGGTGGCGCTGGCCTTTGCGATGGCGGCGGCGGTTGATCTGCGGCTGGTGTTGGTGCTGGCGATCTGGGTTGGCGGCTGGATCGTCAACGGGCTGATTGCACAGCGCAGCGCGTGGAACTGGGGCGGCTATGTCATCCCACTGATCTTTGGCATTACCCTGCTTGCGATGTGGGAGGTTGGCGAACGGATGTTCGAGATTTCAGACGTGCTGTTGCCCGCCCCGTCAGAGATTGCCGCGCGGTTCTGGCTGTCGCGGGATATCTTGTGGGTGGACTTTGTGCAGACCGTTCTGAAAGGCGCGTTGTCAGGTTTCGTGCTGGGCTGCGGGTCCGCCTTTGTGCTGGCGGTGGTCATCGACCGCTTTCCGTTCCTGCAACTGGGGTTGCTACCGGTGGGGAACTTTGTCGCTGCTTTGCCAATTGTTGGCATGGCACCCATTCTGGTGATGTGGTTCGGGTTTGACTGGCAATCCAAGGCTGCTGTCGTGGTGGTCATGGTGTTCTTTCCGATGCTGGTGAACACGGTGCAGGGGCTGCAATCGACCGACGCGATGCAGCGTGATCTGATGCGCACCTATGCGTCCAGCTATTGGCAAACCTTGCTGAAGCTGCGTTTGCCTGCGGCGATGCCGTTCATCTTTAACGGGCTCAAGATCGCGTCGACGCTGGCGCTGATCGGGGCGATTGTGGCCGAATTCTTCGGCTCGCCCATTCGTGGCATGGGTTTTCGAATTTCGACCTCGGTGGGGCAGTTGGCGCTGGACCTTGTCTGGGCCGAGATCGTCGTGGCCGCCATCGCAGGTTCTGCCTTTTATGGTGGCATCGCGCTGTTGGAACGCGTCGTAACATTCTGGCACCCTTCACAGCGTGGCCGGACATGAGAATAATAAACCAAGAAGACCAACAAGGAGTATAAAATGAAGACTTTTACCTATGCAGCGGCAACCGCCGCAATGGGACTGTGGGGCACGGGGGCGATGGCCGCCGATGATGTCACACTGCAATTGAAATGGGTCACCCAAGCCCAGTTCGCGGGCTACTACGTGGCGCTCGACAAAGGGTTTTACGAAGAGGAAGACCTGAACGTCACGATCAAACCCGGCGGTCCCGACATCGCGCCGACGCAGGTTCTGGCGGGTGGCGGTGCTGACGTGACTGTGGACTGGATGCCCGCCGCATTGGCCGCCCGTGAAAAAGGTTTGCCGATGGTGAACATTGCACAGCCTTTCAAATCCTCGGGCATGATGCTGACCTGCCGCAAGGATGCAGGCGTTACCTCTGTCGAGGATTTCCCCGGCAAGACGCTGGGCGTCTGGTTTTTTGGCAACGAATTCCCATTCCTGAGCTGGATGAGCCAGCTTGGCCTGTCCACCGATGGTGGAGAGGGGGGCGTGACCGTGCTTAAGCAGGGCTTTAACGTGGACCCGCTGTTGCAAAATCAGGCGGCCTGCGTGTCGACCATGACCTACAACGAATATTGGCAGGTGATCGACGCGGGCCTGACACCCGAAGACCTGCAGGTGTTCAAATATGAAGACCAAGGCGTCGCCACGTTGGAAGACGGTTTGTACGTGCTGGAAGAGAACCTGAACGACCCGACCTTTGAGGACAAAATGGTTCGCTTTGTGCGGGCGTCGATGAAGGGTTGGAAATACGCGGAAGAGAACCCAGACGAGGCCGCTGACATCGTTCTGGAAAACGATGCCTCGGGCGCACAAACCGAAAAGCACCAGCAACGCATGATGCGTGAAGTGGCCAAGCTGACCGCAGGCAGCAACGGCGCGCTGGACGAGGCAGACTATGACCGCACGGTTAAATCGTTGCTGTCAGGTGGTTCGGATCCTGTCATCTCGAAAGAGCCTGAAGGTGCATGGACCCACGTCATCACGGACAAAGCGCTGAACTAAGCCAACCAACAGCCGTGAAGCAATTCGGGCCAGCGCAATGCGCTGGCCCTTTTTCGTCTGATGAAAGCGGAAATCTAGGCCCCGAACTGGGGTGAGGTGGGGCCGGCCGCGCACCCGCGCGTGATGCGCGGCAAAGAGGACACCATTGCGTCGAGGGTCGATGGTGTCCTCGCCTCTGTCATCCGTGAGTGTCAGACGAAATCCTTTGTTCGATCATACCCGCACCGACCAACAAGCTTTCGAGGTGTCTGGCCGCTGTCAGTTCCTCTACGGTATGGGCATCGGTGATCTGGTCGATGCAGTATTCTTCCAGCAACTGGCGCATATGCACATTGGGCGTCACCGGTTCGGCTTTGAGTGGTTGCACAGACGGTGTGTGATCGTCCGACAATTCAAAGGCGCGTTGATCAGAGACGAAGATGTTGCCCTCGATCCCCGCAAAGTCGCGAATTTTACCAATACGCTCGTCCGAGCAGTCCAAAAGGGCCGCCATTGCAGATACTTTACCCATCGGCTTGGTCGAGCCGACATAGCCATAGGGCGCGCAATCCGACCGTTTGAGAACGCGGTTCATCACGGGATCAATCACCGTGACGATGTCGGAAATACCAGAAGCCTTGGCATATTCCAGCGACGCTGCCATCAACTCGCAGGTCGCATAGCTTACCGAATTGCGCGACTTGCCGCGATCCAGCACGTCGGTGTCGACGCAAAATCGCGTCGATTCCCACAAGGTCGCACTGCGCAGGGGCGGTTCACCGTCCAGAATGTCGTGGAACACATCTGACAGCATGTGCGGGCCCGTGGTCTGCAGGGCACGCACGCAGGACACAACGCGCCCTTCGTCGTTCACGCCAATAACATAGGCCGGATCAAGTGCATCGAACTGGTCGATTTCCTTGCCGTCAGTAATGTCTACTTCCCACCCCAGACGCTGACCGAACACCCGTGCACGCAATGCGTACATTTCGTCGAGGAGTCGGCTGTAGCGATGCCGGTTGAGGCCGTCGATTACGATGATCATGGTTTTCTCCGCTACCAATTCGCTGAGGACATCATCATGTGTTTGGGGTTGCACTGCTATACGGGGAATCCCGTAGTGATGGTTTTAGCTGGGGTGCACCAAGCCAAGACCGATTGCGCGGCCCACAGCCTGCGGCGTGGTCAACGCACCCAGCTTTGAGCGTCCGGACCGCAAGTGTACTTCTACAGTGCGGTTCGAGATCGACAGAATATCTGCCACATCCTGTTGGGTTTTGCCAGCAGCGATCCATTGCAGTATTTCCAGTTCGCGCGCTGAAAGGCTGGGGTGTGTCAGCTTGCGGGTCAGCGAGTGCGATTGGATCACGTTGTCATGCAGGTGCACGGCAGCAGTCTGCAACCCGCCCAGGATCTTGTCCTTGAGCATGGCCCATTCGCGATCAGAGCAATTGCGGGTGACGCTGAACAGGCCGACATCGCCATAGGGGCCGCGCACGGGCACGGTCAGTCCCTGTTCGGAAATACCATGATCGCTGGCGGCACGGAAAATGTCGCGGAATGTTTGCTCGCCGCGCAGGCGTTGCCAGTCGACGGGCGCGATGCTGCGGCTGGCCATCAGCAGGGCGGGGTCGCGGTGCTGGAACCCTTCGTTGACGTATCGAGTTTGCCATTCGTCGGGATAGTTCACAAAGCCATGCACAGTCTGGGCGATAGGATCCATGCCTGCATAGGCCGCGAAATCCAGCTCGTTCTCTTCGCAGACAGAGTCCAGAAACGATCTCAGGTTGTTCCCCGGAAACGGCAGATTGCTCAAGTCAATGACAGACAAAAACGACCCTTTCTGGGTTTCGACCTGTGAATTTTACACGAAGCTGTGGCGTCAAGTGTTATCTCGGGAACTCGTTAACGCAACTGTAAGCATACTAGCGTATCTGCGATTGTCATGAAAGGGCGCATTGACTTTACGGTGCGTGCACCGTGCGAGGACATGGTCGCGCACTGCGTTCTCGCATCCGACGTGGCGCGCTAACCCGGATTTTTCAATCAGGGACAGATGCTTGCACCAGTGCGCTTGCAAATACTTACGGAACAGGGGCTGCGGCGGAAACGCGGCTTTCGAAGGGGCGTTAGAGGACGGTGACAACCGTTCCGATAGGCACCCGCCCATAAAGGTCGATGACGTGTTCGTTCAACATCCGGATGCAGCCGTTGCTGACGGATCTGCCGATACTTTCGGGCGCGGTGGTGCCATGTATGCGGAAATAGGTATCCTTGCCGTTCTGGAACAAATACAGCGCCCGAGCGCCCAAAGGGTTCGACGGGCCACCGGGCTGGATATAGTCATTGTCCTTGAAGCGCCCGTATGTCTCAGGGCTGCGTTCGATCATCTCTTCGGTTGGGCGCCAAGTGGGCCACTCCTTCTTGACGTCAATGGTCGCTGTGCCGGTAAACTCCAGACCTGCGCGCCCCACGCCAACGCCATAGCGGATGGCGGTGCGCGGTTCGGTCACCCAATACAGGTAATAGCTGCGCGGCAGGATCAGCAATTGACCGGGCAGGAATTCTTTCTTGATGTTGACGATCTGCGGTGTCGGATCAAAGACGACCTGTTGTGCAAGGGCCGGTGCCGCAAGTTGGGCTGCCACTGGGGCAGCGAGGGCTGAGGCAATAAACGTACGGCGGTGCATGGCAGGCTCCTGACCAACAAATAAAATCGCTATGCAATTACTTTTGTCGGTTTTTGTACAGATTTCAAGAGGTCAGAGGGGGGGCGCCTGACCAGCCGGGCACAGCGGTTTGGGACGGGGCGCGCTTGCGCGCACCCCGTTGGTTTGGCTTAGCGCATGAACTTCTTATGCTTGAGACGCTTTGGCTCAAGCGCGTCGGCCCCAAGACGGCGTTTCTTGTCTTCTTCGTAGTCTTCGAAGTTGCCCTCGAACCACTCCACATGCGCCTCGCCTTCGAAGGCAAGGATGTGCGTGCAAATCCGGTCAAGGAAGAAACGGTCGTGGCTGATGACAACAGCACAACCGGCAAAGTCCACCAGCGCGTCTTCAAGGGCGCGCAGGGTTTCCACGTCCAAGTCGTTGGTTGGCTCATCAAGCAGTAGGACGTTGCCGCCCTCTTTCAGCAGGCGCGCCATGTGGACACGGTTGCGTTCACCGCCCGACAACAGGCCAACTTTCTTCTGCTGGTCGCCACCCTTGAAGTTGAACGACGAGCAATAGGCGCGGCTGTTCACTTCGGCGTTCCCCAGCGAGATCAGTTCGGCCCCGCCTGTGATTGCCTGCCAGACGTTGTCGTCGGCCTTCAGGTCGTCGCGTGACTGGTCGACATAGGACAACTCAACTGTGTCCCCGAATTCGATCTCACCCGCATCGGGTTTTTCCTGACCTGTAAGCATCTTGAACAGCGTTGATTTGCCCGCGCCGTTGGGACCGATTACGCCGACGATGCCGCCAGGGGGCAGCGAGAAATCCAATCCGTCGATCAATTGCTTGTTGCCCATGTGTTTCTTCAGGCCGCTGACTTCAATCACCTTGTTGCCCAGACGCGGGCCGTTGGGGATGACAATCTGCGCATAGGCCAGCTTTTCGCGTTCGGATGTTTCCAGCAGGTCATTATAGGAGTTGATCCGCGCTTTGGACTTGGCTTGGCGCGCTTTGGCGCCCTGCCGCATCCACTGAAGTTCGCGTTCCAGTGTTTTCTGCTTGGATTTGTCTTCGCGTGTTTCCTGTTCAAGCCGTTTGGCTTTCTGCTCCAGCCACGCGGAATAGTTGCCCTCGTAGGGGACGCCGCGACCACGGTCGAGTTCCAGAATCCAGCTGGTGATGTCGTCCAGAAAGTAACGGTCGTGGGTGACGATCAGAATGGTGCCTTTGTAGTCGATCAGGTGCTGTTGCAGCCACGCGATGGTTTCCGCATCAAGGTGGTTGGTTGGTTCGTCCAACAGCAGCATGTCGGGCGCTTCCAACAGCAGTTTGCACAGGGCCACACGACGGGCTTCACCTCCAGACAGGTCCTGAATACGTGCGTCGTCAGGAGGGCAGCGCAGCGCCTCCATCGATACGTCGATCTGGCTGTCGAGATCCCACAGGTTTTCGGCGTCGATCTGGTCTTGCAGCGCGGCCATCTCGTCGGCGGTCTCGTCCGAGTAGTTCATCGCCAGTTCGTTGTAACGGTCAAGCTTGGCCTTTTTGCCAGCCACGCCCAGCATCACGTTTTCACGCACGCTTAGGCTTTCGTCCAGCTTTGGCTCTTGCGGAAGATAGCCCACGCGTGCGCCTTCGGCAGCCCATGCCTCGCCGGTGAAATCCTTGTCCATGCCTGCCATGATCTTCAGTAGGGTGGATTTACCCGCACCGTTGACACCGACGACGCCGATCTTGACGCCCGGAAGAAAGTTCAGGTGGATGTTTTCAAATGTCTTCTTGCCGCCCGGATAGGTCTTGGAGACTCCGGACATGTGATAAACGTACTGATAGGCCGCCATTGGACCCTCCTTGCCTATGCGTGGATTTGTCTGGTGTCTTAGGCTGCGGCGCACGACTTGGCAAACAGGTTTGATGCGCAGGGCCGCTGCGAAATAGCGTTCTTAAGAAGTCATCGGCGAGGCCGCCCAATCTTGGCATGATCGATATAGTGCCGCAGCGATTGATCTTGAGGCGGGATTGCACGAATTCTATCTGGGGCATGGTTAATCCTCTTAGGCAAATACGTGGATACTGAGGCATGCAAACTAAACAGGAGACTTTGATAGGGTCTTGCGCAGCACAAAGGGGCGTGGCCATGCTTTTGATGGCGGATTTGCTGGCGCATCATGCCCGAAACGGTCGGGTGGACTGGATCGGGTTGCGCCCCGGGCGGCGCGCAGAGGTGGTGGCGGAGACGCAGGTTCAAGTGGCCTTTTCGGGGCTGGAGGGCGACCGTGCGCGTGCGGGCAAACGGGCGGTGACGTTGATACAGGCGGAACATTTGCCAGTTATTGCGGGACTGCTGGGCGTGGATAGGGTGACGCCCGAAACGCTGCGGCGCAATCTGGTGATCTCGGGCATTAATCTGGGTGCGCTTAAAGGGCGCGAGATCGCCATTGGCGCGGCAGTTCTGCGGGTGTCGGTGATCTGCGCGCCATGCAGCCGGATGGAAGAGGTTTTTGGTCACGGCGGCTATAACGCTGTGCGCGGGCATGGCGGGTGGTGTGCCGAAGTGGTCACGCCGGGCCTTGTCGCAACAGGAGACATGGTGCGTGTGGTTGATTGAACCTGCGCAGTCGGGCAACAAACGATGATGAACAGCGCACGCCCTTTTGCAAGACCTGGCCAAATCATAGGCCTTTTGGGCGGATCATTCGATCCGGCCCACGCAGGACACGCGCATATCACGCGCGAGGCATTGAAGCGGTTTGATCTGGACGCTGTGTGGTGGCTGGTCAGCCCCGGTAATCCACTCAAGACGCAAGGGCCCGCGCCACTGGACAAGCGCATGGCGCAGGCGCGGCAGGTGATGCAGCACCCGCGTGTGACGGTCACGGACATCGAAGCGCAGCTTGGCACCCGCTATACTGCGCAGACACTTAAAGTATTGCAGGCGCAGTTTCGGGGTGTGCGGTTTGTGTGGCTGATGGGCGCGGACAATCTGGCACAGCTTCATATGTGGCAAGACTGGAAGTGGATCATGACCCATGTGCCAGTCGGTGTGCTGGCCCGTCCGGGCGACCGGATTTCGGCACGGATGAGCCCTGCGGCGCGGCTGTTTTCTCCCTACCGGATTGCGGGGCGCCATTCGCAGATGTTGGGGCATGCCCGCCCGCCCGCGTGGTGTTTTGTCAATGTGCCAATGGTGGCGCAATCCTCTAGCGCGATCCGCGCGGCGGGTGAATGGTCAGTGACGTAACCGCGCCGAGGCCACACCCGCCCCCACGATCAGTGCCAGACCAAGCCACGTCAGTGCGTCGGGCAAAGCGCCAAAAATCGCCCAGCCCAAGCCGACAGCAGCAAGCAACTGGAAATAGACCAGCGGAGCCAGTTGGGTGGCCGGTGCTATGCGGTTGGCATAGAGCAACAGAAGATTGCCCAGAAGTGACCCCGCTGCGCTGACCAGCGTAAGACCTGCCACGGTTACTGTCGCCGACGGCAGATTGGCCAGCCCGAAAGGCAACAGTGCCAGCGCGGCAATCGCAAATTGGGTAAAGGCAAGCGCAACCGGAGAGCCAAGCCCTGCCAGCCACCGCGATGCGGTCAGAAATACACCGTAGCAAGTGCCCGCTACTACGGCCCAGATCAGCCCGGTCCCCCCGCCAAAGCCTGGTCGGACCACAATCAGCACGCCTGCAAACCCCAGCGCAATCAGAGTCACGCGCAGACCCGTGACCGGTTCACGCAACACCAACGCGCCCAAGGCAAAGCTGATCAGCGGTCCGATAAAGAAGGCGGCGAAAACGTCCGCAACGTCTTCGGTGCGCAGCGCCATCTGAATACAGGTGATGCCACCTGCCAGGATCAGTGCCCGCAGCCAGATCCGCCAGTTGCGCAGCAACGCAAAGGCACTGCGGGGCACGAAGGGTGCGATCATCGTAGCGGCTAGAAAAAAACGCGAGGACGCCACCCACAGGGGCGACACGCCATAGACCGAAGTCAACAGTTTACCCGCGCTGTCACCCAACGGGATCAACGACATGGCGACAAACATGATCAGGGCGGCGCGTTGCATGGGCAGGCTGCTAGCATGCGGACAAGATATTGGGAATGGACCACGTTTGTGTGACTGAAAACGGTCTGATTGCGGCTTGTCCATCTCTTCGCGGCAAGGTTATTCTGCGCCCATGTCATATCCGGTTTCCAGACGTTTCTTTTTGTCCGCAAGTGCGGCGACCCTTGCCTCGGGTGCCTTTGCCGGAGCGCCAGACGGCTCACTGCGCCCGCGTCTGCGCGGCGAAGGTTTTGCCAAAAAGGCGATTGCGGGCCCCGAAGTTATCGTGGCCGACGCCAAGCTGGGCGGGCAGGTGTGCTATTCTGTGGCTGATGCGAAAACCGGCCTGCGGCTTGAGGGGATGAACCCGCAAACCGCCATCCTGCCCGCAAGCACGGCCAAGGCGATCACGGCGCTATATGCTTTGGACGTTCTGGGTGGCGATCACCGGTTCGAAACGCAGGTGGTGGTCACGGGCACAGTGATCGACGGAGTTGTGTCGGGTGATCTGGTGCTGCTTGGCGGCGGGGATCCCAGTCTGGACACCAATGCGCTGGCAACGCTGGCGGCGAACGTCAAAGCGGCGGGCATTCGCGAGGTCCGCGGCGATTTGGTGGTTTATGATGGTGGTTTGGCACAGGTGCGCACGATCGACCCTGATCAACCGGCGCATGTCGGCTATAGCCCTGCCGTTTCGGGCATCGCGCTGAACTACAACCGTGTCCACTTTGAATGGAAGCGTTCGGGCGGAAACTACGCCGTGACAATGGACGCGCGCTCGAACAAGTACCGGCCCGATGTGGCGATGGCACAGATGCGCATCGAAGATCGGTCAACACCTGTTTATACCTACGCCGACGCCAACGGGCGTGACGACTGGACCGTGGCCAAGGGCGCGCTGGGCACAGGCGGTGCGCGGTGGTTGCCGGTGCGCAAGCCGGCAATTTACGCGGGCGATGTGTTTCGCACAATGCTGCGGTCACAGGGGATCAAGCTGCCTGCGGCCAAAGTCACGGCAACGCGGCCCTCAGGGCAGGTTGTGGCGCGTCATTTCAGCGATGAGTTACAGCTGCTGCTTAAGGATATGCTGTTGTATTCCACCAACCTGACCGCCGAGATGGTCGGATTGGCCACCACTGTCAAACGCGGGGGCGCACCGCATACATTGAAAGACTCTGCCGCCGCCATGAACGACTGGGCACAGGAGGTTCTGGGTGTCCAAGGCATCGCGCTGGTGGATCATTCGGGGTTGAGCGAGGACAGCCGCGTGACAGCGGATGGCATGGTTGCGGCCTTGGTCAAAGTGTATGGCAACAATGTGCTGCAACCGCTGTTGAAGGACATTCCCCTGCGCGACGCCAAAGGGCGACCGATGCAAGCGTCACCGATCACGGTAATCGCCAAAACCGGCACGCTGAATTTCGTGTCGGGGTTGGCAGGTTATGTAACGGCCAATGACGGCACGGTTATGGCCTTTGCCATCTTCGCCGCTGATGAAGACCGCCGCGCCAAGCTGACAAAAGCCCAGCGCGAACGCCCCGAAGGCGCGCGTTGGTACAACGGACGAGCCAAAAACATGCAGCAAGAGCTGATCGAGCGGTGGGGCGCGCTTTATGGTGCCTGATTTGCGACTTACAGCGTGACGTGGCGGGCGCGGGCGCCGCGTTCGATCGCGGCGGCGTGCAGGCGGTCAAGGTTCAGTTCGTAGCGGATTTCTTCTAGCAGACGCAGCTCGCTTTCGTTCAGATGCGCATTCGACGCGGCCACGTCGCAGGCCAGCGCGTAGGCGGTTTCGAACAGACGTTCGGGCAGTGCCTCGCGGACCAGTCCGAACAGCGCATCCAGCCCGTCCTCTTGATCGAACAGATCAAAGACCACCTGACTGATGGTCGACAAACGGTCAACATCATAACCCGCGAAGACCGGCAGCGTGTTTATGGCCGTGTTGATTTTGAGCAGCTCGGTGGTTTCCATATCGGAATCCGAAGCGGAAACCGCGATCATGACGGCGACCAGCGCGTCTTGTTCGGTCATGGAGTGTTGGGTGTCTTGGGGCACGGGCACCGTCCTTTGGTCTGCGTGTTGCAGGTGCAGAATATTGACGCGCTACCCTTTGCACAATAGGTAGCGGCGGACTGCGCGGTTATGCGCGTCCGATGTTAAGGATATGTGACATGGCGAAAATGACGGAAGCTGGCATGACCAGCAAAGCGTGGCCTTTTGAAGAAGCACGCCGCATCCTCAAACGCTATGAAAAGGCACCGCCCGAAAAGGGCTATGTGCTGTTCGAAACCGGCTATGGCCCCAGCGGCCTGCCGCATATAGGCACCTTTGGCGAGGTGGCGCGAACCACGATGATCCGCCGCGCGTTTCAGGAAATTAGCGACATCCCGACGCGGCTGATCTGTTTCTCGGACGATCTGGACGGAATGCGCAAGGTTCCGGGTAACGTGCCAAACCCCGACGCATTGCAAGAATATCTGCAAAAGCCGCTGACATCGGTGCCGGACCCGTTCGAGAAATTCGAAAGCTTCGGCCACCACAATAACGCGATGCTGCGCCGGTTCCTGGATACCTTTGGCTTTGAATACGAGTTCATCTCGGCCACCGAATTCTATGCTTCGGGCAAATTCGACGAAATCCTGCTGCGGGCCGCCGAAAAATACGACGAGATCATGGCCGTCATGCTGAAAAGCTTGCGCGAAGAGCGTCGCCAGACCTACTCGATCTTTCTGCCGATCCACCCTGAAACCGGTCGGGTTCTGTATGTGCCAATGAAGGAAGTGAACGCCGCCGAGGGCACGATTACCTTTGATGACGCGGACGGCACCGAAATGACGCTGCCGCTGACCGGCGGCAATGTGAAGCTACAGTGGAAACCCGACTTTGGCGCGCGCTGGGCGGCGCTGGAGGTGGATTTCGAGATGTATGGCAAGGACCACAGCACCAACACACCGATTTATGACAGCATCTGCCGTATCCTTGGTTGGAAAGCGCCGGAACATTTCACTTATGAACTGTTTCTGGACGAGAACGGGCAGAAGATTTCAAAATCTTCGGGCAACGGTGTCAGCATTGACGAATGGCTGACCTACGCTAGCGCCGAAAGCCTGTCGTATTTCATGTATCAAAAGCCCAAAACCGCCAAACGGATGCATTTTGATGTGATCCCGAAGGCGGTGGACGAATATCACCAGCAATTGCGGGCCTATGTCGATCAGGACGACAAGGCGCGGCTGAACAATCCGGTGTGGCACATTCACGGTGGTGATGTTCCGACATCTAAAATGCTGGTGCCGTTCTCGATGCTGTTGAACCTTGCGTCCGTCTCTCAGGCCGAAGACAAGGACCAGCTTTGGGGCTTTATCCAGCGCTATGCGCCCGATGCGACACCGCAGAGTAATCCCGATATGGATCAGGCCGCAGGCTTTGCCGTGCGGTATTTCAATGACTTTGTTAAGCCCAAGCGCACTTTCCGTCTGGCAACAGACCTTGAACGCGAGGCACTGGAAGCGTTGCGTGACGCGCTTAAGGCCTATGACGGTGAGTTGGATGACGAGGCATTGCAATCCATCGTCTACGCCGTGGGGCGTGACCGTTTCGACCCGCTGCGCGCATGGTTCACAGCGCTGTACGAAGTGCTGCTGGGCGCAAGTCAGGGCCCGCGCTTTGGCGGCTTTATTGCACTTTACGGTGTCGATGAAACCGTGGCGCTGATTGAACAGGCTTTGGCGGGTGAACTGGTCGCCTGAGGACATATCGAACAGATGTGAACGGGGACGTGCCCGTTCACATTTTGCCGTTTGAAGAATTTACGCTAGGTTGCCCGTTGTTCATAACGAGGTATGCCATGTTGAGATTTTTTCTGTCTGCCCTGATCGCCGTGACGTTGTCTTTGTCCGCTCAGGCCCAAGAGGCGGGGATCGAAGATACGATCAGCCGTCAGATCCAAGCGTTTCAGGCCGATGACTTCGATCAGGCTTTTGGTTTTGCTAGTCCGTCACTGCAAAGCATGTTCCGCACGCCCGATAACTTTCGCCGAATGGTCACCCAAGGTTATCCTATGGTCTGGCGACCCGCACAGGTGGACTACCTCGAGCAGCGCACAGAAGACGGGACGATCTGGCAAAAGGTCATGATCACCGACCAAAAGGGCGGGGTGCATGTGCTGGACTACCGGATGTTGCAGACCCAAGAGGGGTGGAAAATCAACGGTGTGGCCCTTCTGGACAGCAGCGCGGTTGCCGTCTGACACGCTGACTGTCCACCGTGACGGTGCTGTGAGGCACTGTTAATCCCGTATTGGTACATCCGGACGCCTTAACGGGTGGCGTCGCCCCTGTCAGGTCAACACCGGCGTAGGCAGGGGCCATTCGGCCCTTTGCCACGCTGCGGGAAAGGGTGATATTTATGAACAAGGCAATTACCGATGGCGTGCTGCTGATGCCGCCGCCGTTCGCAAATGGTCTGGATGTGTATTCCAGCGGTGACGGCACACCGGGATCAGACACCTATGCAAGCGCCGCCAACGCGGCCTTTGTTCCCGCCGATCAGGATTTTGGCGGCTGTCTTGAACTTCAGAAGAACGCATCGACCACCAAGCTGCGGTACATGGGCGAAACGCCCCTGCTGCCGGGGTGCTATCTGCGCGTAACGGTGCGGGTTAAAGCGATCAGTGGCAATCTGCCGTCGGTGCGCGTGGCAGGCTATGCAGCGGCTGCGGGTGGCGGCAACGTTTCGGGGGTGGCCCAGATTGGCGACAGCGTGCCCCTGACCACCTATGGCAAGATCGTCGAGGTGAGTGCGATCATCGGTACCGGTAATCGCAATGGCGTTGATCTGGTGTGGGGGCGTCAGGCACTCTATGGCCATTTCGGGCTGGACCTGACCGGATCGAACGGTGGCGTGGTGCGCATAGATGACATCGTGATCGAAGACGTAACTGCAGTTTTTCTGCGCGATATGCTGGCGCAGGTGGATGTTCGTGACTTTGGCGCGGTTGGCGATGGCACCACAGACGACAGTGCGGCCTTTGATGCCGCCAATGCAGTGGCGAACGGGCGGCATGTACTGGTGCCTGCGGGTGTGTACCGACTGAACAACGATGTCACCTTTGACACCCACGTAAGGTTCGAGGGCACGGTGAGTATGCCGGCAGAGGCTGTTCTACTGCTGCGCCGCGATTTTCATCTGCCTGCCTACATCGACGCCTTCGAGAACGAAGAAGAGGCCTTCAAAAAGGCGTTTCAGGCGCTGCTGAACAACGCCGACCATGAATCGCTGGATATGGGCGGCCGCAAGATCAGCGTGACGGCTCCGATTGACATGATCGCAACCGTCCCCAGCAAGACCAGCTATGCCACCCGCCGCATCATCCGCAACGGCCAGTTTGAGGCATCGGGCGCGGCGGCCTGGACCACCTATACCACCACATCGCAGGCAACTTATGACCCGGGTAACACCACACGGCTGGACAATGTGGTGAACGTCGCCAACATTGAGGTCGGCAGCCTTGTCGAAGGCAACGGGGTTGGCCGCGAGGTCTATGTGCGCTCGAAGAACGTGGCGCAGCAGCACATTACCTTGTCAGCCCCGCTGTTTGATGCGGAGGGCACGCAGAATTTTACGTTCAAGCGGTTCAAATATCTGCTGGATTTCAGTGGCTTTTCCAACCTTGCCAAGTTCGGCCTCGACGGGATTGAATTCCCGTGCAACAACGTGTGCTCGGGCATATTGCTGGCGGAATCCGGCCTGACGTTTACGGTGCAGGACTGTTTTATCTCACGGCCAAAAGACCGTGGCATCACCTCGCATGGGGGCGGCTGTCAGGGCATGATCATCGACCGCTGCCAGTTCCTGTCGTCCGAAGACGGTGCGAACGTGTCCGACCGCGTTTCGGTCGGTTTCAACACCAACGCCAACGACGTCAAGATCCGCAACAACCGTGCGACCAAGTTCCGTCATTGGGCGGTGATTGGGGGCGGGTCGTCAATCATTATCGGCAACCATTTTTTTCAGGGTGACACGGTCGATGGCGGTATCCGCAGCGCAGGCATCGTCATGGCCAAGCCGCACAGTTCGGGAGTGATTTCGGGCAATTACATCGACAACTGCTTTATCGAATGGACCAACGAACACGATCAGGCCCCGGAGTTCAGCTCGGAATTTTCGTTCAGCGCGTTGTCGATCACCGGCAACACGTTCCTGTCCGGTGGCGTCGCACCGTGGTTCAGCTATATCGTGGTCAAGCCGCACGGGGCGGGGCACTTTTTGGCCGGTCTGTCGATCACGGGCAACAAGTTCCGCTCGATCAGCGGCAACATAGACAGGGTTGAACGTGTGGACACCTCCTTTGCCGATCTGGATCGCGGGCGCTTCAAGGATGTCGAATTTCACGGCAATTCGTTCCATGGGATCAACACGCCCGTGTCCAACCCGTTGCGCTTGCGCCACGGCGAGGCCGGCACAGCGCAAACGTGGGTAATCGACACCAAAGGTGAGTTGCCCTTTGAAGGCTGGGCCAGTCAGGTTGTCAGCGTCACGGCGCATGGCCGGTTGCGCAATGAAAACAACGTGACCCGTTTCGACATGCCCTATACCGATCCTGAAGAAGGGCCAAACCGCGATCAGGTTCATCTGGGGTGGGACCAGCCCATGAAGGGAACGGTCAACTTGGTTGTTCGCATGGATAACTAGGCAATTTACGTGTGCTGCCGTTCAAGACCCGCGCCCCTTGGGTGCGGGTCTTGTGCCATCCGGTGATTAGAAATCGCGCCAAAGACCCGCTTTGATCCCATAGCTGGCGGCAGTGCTTTGGGTGGACTCGACTGCAATTAAATAGCTGAACTTGCCACGCTTCGGGGTGTAGATATAGGATGGGGACAGGGTGGTGCTGGTACCGCCCAGGCTGTCGGCGGTCCAGAAAATCTGCATCATCACCTTGCTGCGTGCGCCCAACGTCAACCCGGCAGTGGTGTCGATTTTCAACGCGCGCACGGATGTGCCAAAGTTCCAGTGCGCGGAGGTGTCCACGGCCAGCCAACCATCATATTTGCCCAGCTTGATGCTACGCCCATAGCTCAGGCCAAGCTGGGCCAGCGGGGCAAATGCGACCCCCTCGAACGCCATGCCAAGACCCACCTGATAGGCCCAGACCGTCTTGGCGCTGCCAAGGGGCAGGGCGCGACGGGCAAAAATCTGACCCGCCCCCGTCTGGCCCAATCCGGTCAGGGTCATGTCGATGTCGACGCCGATGGTTGTTTTTGCGGTCAGACCGAATTCAAGATAAAAACTGCTTTTGGTGTGCAACTGATCTGTCAACGTGTTGGACGTTGATACGAACCCGCCGCCTTTTTTACGCAGCCACCCCCCAGCGTCCGCTGCCGGTGCGGCAAGACATGCACCGCAAAATATAGCAAGCCACAGACGCACGACGTTCCCTCTGATTGAACCGGCATCTTGGGGCGAACGTGGTTAACAACGGGTTACGACGGGTAGACCTCTTTCCGATACGTCAAAGGCCGGACAGCCGTTGTCGGGCTGTCCGGCTTGGGGTGTCTTGCCAGTGTCGTCTCAGACTTTGACGGTGCTGCCGCGCGGGCCTGCAACCAGCCACGCGATAAAGCCCAGAACAGGCAGGAACAGAATGACCAGCGTCCAGATGACCTTGGCGCCGGTCGAGGCTGAAGACGTCAGTGTTTGGTAGATCGCATAGATATCAGCGATCAGAACCAACAGTCCGAATAATGAATAACCCATGATGACTTCCCTTCATTGCGTTTCTGCATATCTGGCTTCTCAACCTCGAACTGTGGTTGATGGTTCCGCAGATGGTGAAAACTACTTCCGGCAACCAAACGCACCGCATGGCGGCGGTTGGCCGCAAGGGCATGAATTCAATGGAAAATCAAAGGGAGCTGCCACGAAGGTTGCAGCCACTATCACCGTCGCCGTTTTGCATTGCGGCTCGCCCGTCCAGGGACGACCCTCAATCCATTTCGAACTGAAGGCAGTCTGACGGGGCCAGGTTGCATCTGTGCAGAGCCGCAGTGCAATGGCGCACGTTGAGCGCCCCAAAGCCCTGTGATAGGCGCATGGCATGAAAAAACCTGTAAACCCTCTGGCGCTGGATCAGCGCGATGGCCTTCCCGACAGCTTGCGTGTCTTGGCCGATGCCTATCCGCGCGGACAGTGGGAGCAGCACGAAAACTTCAACCAGATGATCCAGTTCTGGATGCAGCGGCATATGATGTTCCGCCAGCTGATCGGGTTGCTGAACCAAGACGCCGAACAGCTTATGGATCGTAACATCGGGTTCAAGGATTACGCCCCGCGTCTGTCACATTATGCAGGGTCGCTGCTGAATGAACTGCACGGCCACCACCATATCGAAGACGCCCATTATTTTCCGCAACTGGTCCAGTTGGACGGTCGGATCGAGCGGGCCTTTGATCTGTTGGAAAGCGACCATTTGGCAATGGACGGGCTGCTGCATGGCATGGCCAATGGCGCCAATGCGGTGCTTAAAGGCGGAGAGATCGGTACGTTCCGCGACACGCTGACCGATTTCGGCACGCTGCTGGAACGCCACTTGACCGATGAGGAAGACATCGTGGTGCCGGTCGTGCTGGAAACGGGTTTTCAGGGGTAGGCTGTCCTACCGCTTACCTCCGTACCGTGATTTTCCGCCGCGCATGCCGCCACGGCCTCCGGTGCTACGGCCCGAGGCCTTTTGCGCGTCGCCTACCGCCTTTTCCACAGCATATTGCCGCGCCATCGGGTCGTCGGCCACGACCAGATCGACAGCTTCCAGCCGTTTGACTTCGTCGCGCAGTCGTGCGGCCTCTTCGAACTCAAGGTTTTCTGCGGCCTTGCGCATGTCGGTGCGCAGCCCTTCCAGAACCGTCTGCAAGTTTCCGCCCACCAGACCTTTGTCGATCTTGGCTGTCACACGGCTTTGGTCGGTGTCTCCTTTGTAGAGACCGGCCAGAATATCCTCGACGTTCTTTTTGACTGTCGCAGGCGTAATCCCGTGTTCCTTGTTATAGGCAAGCTGCTTGTTGCGGCGGCGTTCGGTTTCGCCCATCGCGCGTTCCATGCTGCCGGTGATGCGGTCGGCATACATGATGACCCGCCCGTCAGCGTTCCGCGCAGCCCGTCCGATGGTTTGCACCAGTGACGTTTCGGACCGCAAAAAGCCCTCTTTGTCGGCGTCCAGAATGGCCACCAGCCCGCATTCGGGAATATCCAGACCTTCGCGCAGCAGGTTGATCCCGATCAGTACGTCGAAGGCGCCCAGTCGTAGATCGCGCAGAATCTCGATCCGTTCGATGGTGTCGATGTCGCTGTGCATATAGCGCACGCGGATGCCCTGTTCGTGCATGTATTCGGTCAGGTCTTCGGCCATGCGTTTGGTCAGCGTGGTGCACAGCGTGCGCATACCATTGGCGGCCACCTTGCGCACTTCGTCCAGCAGATCGTCGACCTGCATCTCGACGGGGCGAATTTCGATCATCGGATCGACCAGACCGGTGGGGCGGATCACCTGTTCGGTGAACACGCCGCCGGTTTGCTCGATCTCCCACGCGGCGGGCGTGGCGCTGACAAAGACCGATTGCGGGCGCATGGCGTCCCATTCCTCGAACTTCAGCGGGCGGTTGTCCATGCACGAGGGCAGGCGGAAACCATGTTCCGCCAAAGTCATCTTGCGTCTGAAGTCACCCTTATACATGCCGCCGATCTGCGGCACGCTGACGTGGCTTTCATCGGCAAAGACGATGGCATTGTCGGGGATGAATTCGAACAGGGTGGGGGGCGGCTCCCCGGGGGCGCGGCCAGTCAGATAGCGCGAATAGTTTTCGATACCGTTGCACACGCCCGTGGCTTCCAGCATTTCCAGATCAAAGTTGGTGCGCTGTTCCAGCCGCTGCGCCTCCAGCAGCTTGCCGTCGCCCACCAACTGGTCCAGCCGCATCCGCAGCTCTTTCTTGATGCCGATGATCGCTTGGCTCATCGCCGGTTTCGGCGTCACGTAGTGGCTGTTCGCATAGACCCGGATATGATCCATTTTGTCGGTCTTTTCGCCAGTCAGCGGGTCAAACTCGGTGATGCTCTCCAGTTCTTCGCCAAAAAACGACAATCGCCATGCGCGGTCGTCAAGGTGGGCGGGAAAAATCTCCAGCGCATCGCCGCGCACGCGGAAGGCACCCCGAAAGAACGCTTGATCGTTGCGCTTGTATTGCTGGGCCACCAGATCGGCGATTACTTGACGCTGGTCGTACATCTGCCCGACTTTCAGGTCTTGCGTCATCGCGCCATAGGTCTCGACCGAGCCGATGCCATAGATGCACGACACCGACGCCACGATAATCACATCGTCACGTTCCAGCAGCGCCCGCGTGGCCGAGTGGCGCATACGGTCGATCTGTTCGTTGATCTGGCTTTCTTTCTCGATATAGGTGTCCGACCGCGCCACATAGGCCTCGGGCTGGTAGTAGTCATAGTAGCTGACGAAATATTCGACTGCGTTATCGGGGAAAAAGCCTTTGAACTCGCCATAAAGCTGCGCCGCCAGCGTTTTGTTCGGTGCCAGAATGATGGCAGGGCGCTGGGTTTCTTCGATCACGCGGGCCATCGTGAAAGTCTTACCTGTTCCTGTGGCCCCCAACAAAACCTGATTTTGTTCGCCTGCCAGAACACCTTGGGTCAGTTCGGCAATGGCTGTGGGTTGGTCGCCTGCGGCCTCGAACTCTGTGTGCAATGTAAAGCGTTTTCCGCCCTCAAGCTTGGGGCGGTTTTTTACGTCGGGCGCAGGGTTCGACAACACCGGCGCAGACGAGTCGGAGTGGGCGTAGGGCATGGCAATCTCGCTTTCACCTCCCAACTTGGCCCGTTTCGCGACGGGCGCAAGGGGGTGGCGGGGCATTGCTGTCAGAAATTGTCAGCAGCAGAGTGAGGACAACTGCAGCGTGAGAATAATTTACAAGCACGTAAAGCGTAAAGATAGAAAAGCGCGCCACGCCGCGTTAATCTTTTCAGTAGTTTTTACCGGATGTTTGTTATGCGCCTGATTTCGCTTACCCTTGCCCTCCTTTCACTGGCCACCAGTGCTTTGTCCCAGATCCCCGATGGCTATTGCGCCGTAGTGCTGTCGTTGCGTCCGACGCTGGCGCTGGCGGCGGACGATGTGCGTGCCCGCTGGTCCGACCGCGACACCACTGTCTATCTGTCGCAAAACGGCTGGTACGCCATCACCGCCCAAGTGGTGCACATGGAACGTGCTGACACGGTTCTGGCGCAGGGCAAGGCCTCGGGCAGGCTGCCCAATGATGCGCTGTGTTCGGCTGGCAAAGGTTACACCCGTGTCGCCGCGCGGTTTGATGCGGTGGCAACAGGGTCGAACATCATCTGGCAGGCAGTGGACCCTGGGCGCATGGGTCAACAGGACAAACGCTTTATCCAACTGGCACTGGCATTTCAGGGTGATTACAACGGCCTGCTTGACGGCAAGTGGGGCAAACGCAGCCAGCAAGCGCTGGAGGCCTATGCGTTCCGCGAAAGCGGGCAGGCTCCGGCGAACTGGCACCTGTCGGGGCTGGCCCTTGATCTGGTCGAAGAGATGGCCCGCGACGGCTGGCAGATGCAGTACAATCCGACGCTGGGCATGGCCTATCTGTTCCCCACAGCACAGGCAGAACAGGCAGGCTCGGAGGTCAACTTTACCAATTGGGACCACACCGCCAGCAGCTTGCGCTATTCCTTTACCACCAGCGATCCGCCCCGCGCGCAAAAGATTCATGACTTTGTCATTGCCGAGGCGGCGGCGGGTTCTGACCCCTATTCGGTGAGCAAGGATGGTTTTGCGGTTTCGGCGGTGCAGAAATCGAATGGCCGCCATCTTTATGCCCGTTCGCACTTTCTAAGAGGCCACTGGTCCACCGTAATAATCTCGGCGGATGATCGGGATGTGTCGTTGGTGCGAGCAGTCACCGCCTCGATGCAAGAAGGGCAGGCCGTTCAGATACGGTTTCAGAAGGGTGGCTTTCTCGATCGCAGCATTCAGGCGACCATCGACTTTATCGACCGTCAGGACCAAGAGGCACCTGCCGGTGTCACACCAACGCCCACCGCCCCTGTTGCATCCGCCAGTCCGGGGGACAGTGTGAACCGCCCGCGTATCTCTTCCCCGCCGCGGCAGATCGCCGTGGCCCCGCCCACAGTCCGCCCGACGCCCCCCACCAGTCTCGGCGACAGCGTCAATCGCCCACGCCGCGTGGTCCAGCCAGAAGCGGTGCCCACACGCCCTGCCCCCAAGCGCAGCACCAGCAGTTCCGGCACCGGCATCATCGTGCGCTCGGACGGGCTGGTCCTGACCAACGCCCATGTGGTTGACGGCTGCACAGACCTGCGCATCGACGGACGCCCCGCGAGCCTGCGCCATGTTTCCGACACCTATGATCTGGCGCTGATGTCCATCAACGCGGCCAAGTCGCTGCCCTATGCCACCTTCGCACCCGCGCCTGCGGGGTTGAATTCGGACGTGACGGTGCTGAGCTATCCGCTCAGCGGCCTGTTGGGTGGCTTGAACGTGACACGCGGTGCGGTGTCTGCCGTCACCGGTCTTAGCGGCGATTCCATCACCATGCAGATCACTGCGCCCGTCCAACCCGGCAACTCCGGCGGTCCTGTGGTCGACTCTCAAGGGCGGGTGGTTGGCGTGGTGGTCTCGAAACTGGACGCGCAGCGGCTGGCCGAGCGGATTGGGGACATTCCCCAAAACATCAACTTTGCCATTCGCGGCGGCGTCGCCAAACGCTATCTGCGGATGAACGGCGTGCGCCACGCCGAACGTTCGGACGCACCGGTGTTGTCGCCCGTGGCACTGGCCGAAACCGCCAAGGCGTTCACCACTTTCATCGAATGCGATTAGCACCCGCTCGGCGCCCGCGTCAAAACGCATCTTGCCCCACGGGGCGAAATTGCCGATATATCACCCAGTAACATCAGGAGCCCGTTCATGCGCGCACGAATCTATCAACCCGCCAAAACCGCCATGTCGTCAGGCAACGCGCGCACCAAGGGCTGGGTGCTGGATTTCATCCCCGCCACCGCGCGCACGGTTGACCCGCTGATGGGTTGGACATCGTCTGACGACACCCAAGCCCAAGTGCGCCTGCGCTTTGATACCCGCGAGCAGGCCGAAGACTATGCCCGCGAAAATGGCATCGATGCCGTGGTGCAAGACCCCAACAAACGCAAAGCCAACATCCGCCCCGGCGGCTACGGCGATAACTTCGCCACAAACCGGCGCGGTGTCTGGACGCACTAGGCGTTGTAAGAGAAACCTAAGTTCTTCCCAGAGAAGGCTAAGTTTTTCCCGAGATCTATATATAGAGCGTCAGTCGTGCCCCTTGTGTATATGTTGATTTCACGGAATTTGCCCTTACCTTGTTTTCGGGGATATTGCAGCGGGCCACCGGAGCTGTATCGAGATACTAGGTGCTAGGTTGATGTGCGATCAGTTGAAGGATGCGCGTCCTGCATGGGTTGCGGTTACTCCAAGTGCGTAAGAGAAACCTAAGTTCTTCATGTAGTGTGAGACCCGGCATAAAATGACCATTCGTGGAGTTTTTTGACCATTCCGACACAGATCAAATGACCATCGTCAACCTTAGTTGGCGGTGGTTTTGTTTTATATCAATGGCTTAAGGTGAAATGCGCTGTGCGCTCTTTCTGATCCAGGGACGGCTGTCCAAGGGTCAGCGCCAGCATTGACGCACCTGCAAAAATGTTCTCATTACGTTCTCAAGGATCCGGATCCTCGTACTGAAACCCTTGGCAGCCAAACGCTGCCAGATGCTGGCCGCCCAAAAGATGGGCGGGCCGGTTCAGAGAGGACACCATATGCCCCGTATTCAATTTGCCGACGTCAGTTTCCCGGATCACAACATCCCGTCGGCCCACGACATCGAAGTTCGTCTAAGGAAGTTCCTGGATAGTTTCAGAGAACAAATCGGGAGCCCAAAATTTGACTACGCGCTGTCCGAAGCCGACCGGCTAAAAGTACGGCGAAGGGCGGCAGCATATCTCAGCGCAGTTTCACGCCGATCAGGCATGGACCATCTCGACGACAAAGATCGCAGAAAGTTGCAAGTTTTCCGAGGGGGTGCAGAGCTAAAGTGCGTAGAGACCGAGCACCGCGCGGACGAAATCGCCAGTTGTCTGCACACGGAGATGCCCTGGATGGCTCCTGCAACAGAGCGTCTTTGGCACGATATGCGGGCCTCGGTCCGCAATGGTGATCCTGCGCCCCTTGTCCGGCCAATGCTCCTCGTCGGTCCGCCCGGGATCGGTAAAAGCTACTGGTCTCGCCTGCTGGGCGCGCAGCTCTCCGTGCCGACGACAATCATAGAGGCCACGAGTGAACCCGCCGCATTTGCGGTTACGGGGTCTCAAAAGGGATGGGGATCAGCGGGCCCGGGAAAGGTTCTGGAAGGGATCATGGCGTCTCAGATTGCGAATCCTGTGATCGTGGTCGACGAGATCGAGAAAGCGGGGGAGGTCCAGTCAGCAGGCGGTCAGCGGTATTCTCTGACTGAGGGTTTGCTGCCCTTCCTTGAGAGGTCCACCGCGCGTCGTTGGTCATGCCCTTACTTCCGTATAGATTTCGACATGTCTTGGATCACATGGGTCCTGACAGCCAATAGCCTGCGTGGTCTCGCAGAGCCGTTCCTGAGCCGATGCCCTCCCACCGAACTGCGCGCCCTGACGCAAGAACACCTGTTCGGATTTGCTGAGCGCGAAGGGTTGCGACGTGACCTTCCCCCAGATGCCGTTGATGCCGTCAAGGACGTCATCATGGCAATCAAGAAGCCGCACAACGTCAGCCTGAGATCGGTCGTTCGGATGCTGGATGCTGTCGACCAGGCGATGAACCGTCCAGTGTTGCACTGAACAATGTCGGCGGGGCCGAGGTGTGTCTCGTCCGCATGACCTTAATGACCGTCCCTCAATCACACTATCAGAATCTAATGGAGTTCCCCATGAACAATAGAGACTTCTGGGCTCAGAAAATACGTACTGCCATCACCGCTGCTGATGCCGGACCTTCCGAAACCGACCTCGCCGGCGCACCAATCCTGACATATTGGCGTCCACATGTATCGCGCCATGGCGCCCCCATACTCTGGGGGATCGCGTCTGGGCACCCAAGGCTGAAAGGCGGCTGGATCACGACATCCCAGCTTGTCGCAATTGACGTCGACCGAGCTTGGGCGCGTACGGCGTCACGGTGGTATGTTCTGGCTCAACCCTTCTCTGCCTATGAGGCGAAGATCGCCAAGGGCCTCGGGATGGAGGAAGCCCCTTCGGGATTTGTACAGGTCGACTTGCCAGGGTATCGGCCACTTGATGACGTGTCGCTGCTTGGTCAACTTTTGATGGCTTGGCGGGACCGTATCCGGCAGGACGACACGGGAGGGGACAGAAATGTTCAATGAAAAGACCGCAGTTTGGGTTCGAGAAGGAGACCGGATTCCGCCTACGGTTGACATCGACCGGGGTCGCTACGAAGCTTCAACCAGAACGGACAAGATCAACATGCCCGATGGACTGACAGCCTTCAATTCCTTCTACTTGCCTTGGCGAGACCTTCCCGGTTCTCTTCCAGAAGACATCGATATCTTCGCAATTGGGGATGTTCACGGGCAGGCTGAGCTACTTGAGCAGGTACTCGGAGAAATCAAGAATACCCCACGCGAAGCGCACAAACGGCATCTTGTCTTTTTGGGTGACCTCATAGATCGGGGACCTGCATCCATCCGCGCCGTTGATCTCGCCATGAATGCCGGTTGGCTTGCAGATGTTGATGATCTGCATGTCCTACCCGGCAACCATGATCTCGTTTTGATGCTGACGCTCGAAGGTCCAAAATATCTTGACTTCTGGGGAATGCTGGGCGGTGACAGGGTCATGGCCGAGCTTGGTCTGTCGGCAGAAACGCACAGCTGGGACGAGATAGCGGCAAAGCTGAAAGATAATCTGCACCCTGAATATCTGAGAGCAATGGCTTCGGGGGCGACACATCTCTATCTTGGCGACCTCCTGTTTGTGCATGCAGGTATACACCCATTTCAGAACCGCGCAGCTTTTCTGGGGTTGTCCCGCCGCTTCATCAAAATGGAAGATCACTGGGCGAATATCCGTCATACGTTTTTGACCCACCGCGGCGGGTGGGACGTCAACGATTCTGATCCGGAGCGGCGCGCACAAAAGCCGACTGTGGTCGTGCATGGCCACACACCCGCGGTACGCCAGGACCTTGTTGATGCCGGGGATCTGGATATCTGTGACGGCATTGATGACTATCGAACGGTCGCCCTCGATATCGGTGCCGCGTACAGACCTCAATTGGCCTTCGCACATTTTAGGACGCGTGCAGGCCAGGCGGAGGTTCAGATCCGTGCGGTAGGTAAGTCAGTCGTTTGAAGCGGCCGGCCCGAAGCCGACGCCCGAAGTCAGATGCGATGCCGCAACGCAGCTTCGCCAGACCAACCGTGGGTGCATCGCGCAGCATATTCCGAGGGCAAAGGATCGCAGCGCGGACCTACCTGCCGTTCGCTGCGAGCGCGAAAAACCTCAGGAGCAAACATTGTCACGACCTTGGCACCCGACTGCACGTAGCGCCGCCGTAGGTCCGCTCTGAACATGGCGAGACCTGTCACTTGCAGTAATAGCTATCCGCAGACGTTGAGGGGCTGTTACTGCGATACGTGATTTTATTTGGGTATACGCAGGTCGGTAAAGTCATTGTCTCGTCCGCCGAGACCAACTCAAGCCGCTCGGGTGCATCGCCCTGCTCCACCCAGATTTGCAGTGCCGAGAACATCTCGTCGCGCCCCGACGCTGGCTGCGGCACGGGCACAGCGGGTCCACCTTCCGACCGCCCGCTGTGTGTGAAGCCTGGAATCAGGTAGAAGCGAAAGAACGGTTGCACGGTCTCAGCTCCGCCCATCTCGGCCATGACCTGTTCGTAGTAATGGATCGCGCCTTGCGCCGGAATGTATTCATCCGCTAGCCCCTGATACATCACCATCTTGCCTCCTGCTGCGGCGAATTCAGCCAAGTCGGGATCATTCGTGTTGATGTGACTGAACTCGGATTGTAGCCGCACGCCCTCCGCCTGTGCATTTGCCAGACCGGCATAGCCAAGAGTCTCGCGCCAAAGGTTCTCGCCGTCTCCGATTTCATTCTTGAAGAACTCGCTGCCGAGCGTGGGGTCCTGCAACGACAGGGCGGTCTGGTCGGCAGCCAGGACGAGGCCCGGCGCGCCACCGGCCGACGTCGTGGCTAAGTTGGTGTCACGGGTCCAGCCGAACCATAGCCTGTCGTCAGAAAGCGTGAGTTCTGCGCCATGATCTGTCTGCGGGTCCGGCGCGCCGCCGTCTGCCGTCTGGCCATACCAGATCTTGTTGATAACCCCCGCTTCGGCGGGAGTCAGGCATGTCTCGGCACCACCCTCTGAACCGTTGCCCCCGTCCGCACAGATCAGATTGTCATCTTCGGTCACGTCATAGCTGCAAGCCAGCGGGTCGATGAGGAACCCCAGTTCCGCACCTCCGCACGCCGCGATCGCGGCCTCGGTGGCTGTGGACAGCTTCTCGGGCGAGATCAGCTGGCCGAGGTCTTCCAGCATCGCGATCTGAGCATAGAGATTTGCCGTGTGGTATCTGGTCCAGTTGATAGCCGGAGAGCCGACAAGGATGCCGTCGAAATCCTCTGGGTAGGCCTGCGCCAGCTTCAAGCCTTGGCGGCCGCCGGTCGAAAAGCCGTCCCAGTATGCATATTCGTGTGGTCGCCCGTAATAGAGCCGGGTCAGCGCCTTGGTCTTTTCAGCCAGCTCATGCAGGCTGCGCTCGGAGAAGTCCTGCCAACCGACGGAACTGATGCTGCCATCAGGGTTCATGGCGAATGAGGGGTCGATGACCGATCCGACATGACCGTTGTCGGATGTTGCAACCACGAACCCTTGGGCCGCTGCGGCCGCATGCAGATCGTCGCTGGCGATGACGGAGAGACTCGTCTGCGGCGTCCCCGACCAGCCGCTGTTGCCGTAGGCACGGATGCGTTTGTTCCAGCTAACGGGAGTCGGCAGCAGAACTTCAATGCCGATTCCCGCCGAGGTGGATGGCGCTCCTTCGGGTCCTGGATTCCCGGGGCCAACCAGGAGCTTGACCAGACAAAGATCGGTTCCGGCAACGGGAATTGTAGCATTCGAACCGCCCTCAACCACCTCGGCGCCTGAGGCACCGCCCGGATCAAGAAGCAGCTGCTCGCCTTGCCTAAACGACTTCACGAGCAAAGCTTCGGTATCAGGCATTTCAGCGATCGAGGCCATGAGGCCGTCGTCGCAGGACGCCGCGCCGGAGGTCTCTGATTGCTGGGCCTCGGCGATGCCGAGAGACGCAAGCAAGGCGATGCTGGCAGTGGCCAGTGCGAGTATGCCGGAACTTCGGCGCCTTGTTTCCTTCGGACTGTCCGCAAAAGCCGCAGACTTGGCGTTCCGGGTCTTGAGTGCATGCTCCATTTCGGTCCTCCTGTTCAGCGTTTCGCGGACCAAGTCAGTCCGTGCCCTGGATAAGAAACTGACAGGAACGCCATTTATTTCAAGAACCCACCAAAAGGTGCGTTACTCCTAATTGTGAAACGGAGCCGGATGGCGAATGCGCTGTTGCTCAATCCAGATCAAAGGCGTCGGCAAGGAGAACCCGACGAGATCTTCGTCAGACAAGTTCTCACGAGCCTGAAACAGGTTCGCCTCGCATTTCGCTGCGTAGGAAGGCCCAGTCAACCAGCGCTTCTATCGCCGGGCCAAGAGCGAGGCCCATGTCACTGAGCGCATACTCGACCTTAGGCGGAACCTCGGGGTAGACTTTGCGGGTAACTATGCCGTCCTTTTCCAGATCCTTGAGCTGTTGGATGAGCATCTTCTGGTTCACGCCTTCGACCCGACGCTCAAGTTCAGAAAACCGCAACGGAGCCTTGGCGGCGAAGAGCTGAACGATGATGACGATCTTCCACTTGCCTTCGAGCACGCGCAGCGTTTCACTCGAAGCTGCGGCCCAGACAAGCTGTTGCTTGGGGTCTTCGCACCGCCAATCTCGCTCCATGTAACTTACCTTTTGGTTGGTAACCCACTTTTTGGTGGGTTCTTGCGTAATCCTGACTTGCTCCTCATTTAGCATCTTAACTGAATGTTTGTAAGACCCGGCACTGCCAAGAAAGCGATTATGAAACAACGACAGATAATTATCGGAATGCACCTGGGAAACGGCTACGGTTCGCAGCCCGGAGCCTGGCGCATGCCGGGGGTGGATCCGAAAAGCTACGTCAGCTTCGATGCGAAAGTCCGGCAGGCGAAGGCGGCAGAGCGGGGAAAGTTCCAGTTTCTTTTCCTGCCGGACGGTCCGAGCCAGATGGTCGACATCGACAACGAAGCCCCGAACTTCAACCTCGACGTCATGCTCACGCTGGCTGCAATCGCGCGCGAGACCAGCCGCATCGGTCTGATCGCGACCGGCTCCACCACCTTCAGCGAACCCTACAACCTGGCCCGGCAGTTCAAGGCGCTGGACATCATGAGCCATGGCAGGGCCGGCTGGAATGCCGTCACATCCAGCGGGGAGGACGTGGCCGCGAACTATGGCCAGCGGATACCGTCCAGCGCCGATCGCTATGGCCGTGCGGACGAGATGGTCCGGCTGGTGCAGGCTCTCTGGGGCAGCTGGGGGCAAGATGCATGGGTGCATGATCAGGCAACTGGGCAATTCGCCAAGGGTGACGACGTCGTCCCGATCAACCTTGGCGGAAAATATGTGGCCTCCCGCGGACCTCTCTACATTCCACCGTCCGAGCAGGGACAGCCTGTTGTCGTCCATGCGGGCGGCAGCCCGAACGCGCATGCTTTGGCAGGACGCTATGCAAGCGTTGCGATCGGCGCGAGCTTCACGATCGAGGATGCGCGCGCCCAACGGGCTGCCTTCCGTGCAGGAGCAGAACGTGCCGGCCGCGACCCTGATGAGATAAAGTATTTTCCTGGCCTGATGACGACAATCGCAAAGGACCGGCGCACGGCCCTTGATCGCCGGATTGCGATGACGGGGCGGACGTTTCCGCAGCGCACAGCCTATCTGCAGCAAATGCTGGGCGTGCGGCTCGATCCGGCGCGCCTCGACGATCCGATATCGCCGGACCAGCTGGCCGCAGCCCGTCCTTCGCCGCATGACCCCCGATCGGCTCATGCGCTGAAGATCGCGCGGCAGGGGTGGAGCCTGCGCGATGTGCTGGCCCATGGCGTGATTGACTACCACCCTGTCATTGCGGGACCCGCCGTTGAGGCGGCTGACCACATGCAGGAATGGTTCGAGGCCGAAGCTGCAGACGGCTTCTGGATCTCACCTGACATCTATGAAGACGGCGTCGATGCCTTCGTCGACGGGGTGGTGCCCATCCTGCAAGAGCGGGGGCTATTCCACACCGACTACGAGAGCGCCACACTGCGCGGTCATCTCGGCGCTCCCGCGCAGTATGGACCCGACCCGCGCGTCATGGATTGAGACCATAACCTCACAACACGAAAGGAAGCGACATGAAAATAGGAATTATCGGCATCGGGAACATCGGTGGCACCCTGGCCCGTAAGTTACGCGCGGCGGGACATGAGGTGCGCGTTGCGAACTCGAGGGGAGCCGACGCGGTCAGGGACTTCGCCGCAGAAATTGACGCCGTCGCGGCCGATGTCCGCGGCGCAGTGAAGACAGCTAACGCGATCATTCTGTCGATCCCGCTGCCCGCCCTGAGCGAGCTGCCCGCGGATCTTTTCGATAGCGTCCCCGCAGACGTCCCGATCATCGACACCAGCAACTACTATCCGGGAATGCGCGATCCCCAGATTCCGGAGTTGGATGAAGGAAAGGTCGAAAGCATCTGGGTTTCGGAGCAGATCGGCCGTCCGGTCATCAAGGCGTTCAACAACATCCTCGCGGAGTCGCTGGCTAACAAGGGCTGCAAGGAAGGCGCGCGCGAACGTCTGGCCGTAGGGGTGGCGGGCGACGATGCCGATGCGAAGCGCATTGCCATGGAGATCGTGAACGCAGTCGGATTCGATCCGGTAGATACCGGATCGCTGGCTGACAGCTGGCGTCATCAGCCTGGCACACCCGGATATTGCTGCGACTACGGTGCGGAGACCATGCGTCGCGGGCTAACCATGGCGGACGACGAAAAGCGCCTGAAAGCTCGCGATCTTTTGTTCGAGCGGATCAAGAGCTTTGACCGGTCTCTTGCGCCTTCGGACCTTCCTTGGCTGAACCGTGAGCACAACGGCGTTTCCTGACCCAGACAATCCCTAAACTCACTCGATAACTGTAGAGAAAGGTATCAACTCATGAAAATCGGTATTCTCGGAACAGGCCACATCGGCGCGTCGCCATGCGCAAACCACCCTGATTAGCGCCGCCACAAACTCCGTTCCAAACCCAAGCAATTATTGAACGTTTCTGGCAATGTTGAGAAATCAGCCATTCGCTGCAAACGCAAACGCAAACTCAGGTGCAGGTGATGGGCGAACTCACAGTGTGCGGGACAAAGCTGCCTTGCCCGCGACGAACCTGGGCGATCCACTTAGGCTCCTTCGCTTGTCATGCCGAGCAGCCAGTCCCGGACGTGCAATGAGGCATCAGACGCGCCTTGTCGGGGCGTCAGGAGATAGAAGTCAAGTCCACCTTCGAGAGTGCTGTCGAGCGGTTGCACAAGGTGCCCAGCCTTCAGGTCCCGCTGAACGAGGAAACGGCTTGCCAGCGCAATACCCTGCCCAGCCAAGGCCGCGTCGAGAGTCAGTGTCGTTTGGTTGAATCGAAGACCGCGCGACAGGTCTACTTCACCCCCGAAGGCCACTTCGATGAACTTCGGCCAAAGATCGTGTGTGTCGTGTAGGAGCGCCATGGACGAAAGAGCCGCCGTATCGAGCGGGCGACCCTGTGCCGCAACCAGATGTGGCGCGCAGACAGCGACAACCTCCTGCGGGAACAGAAGGTCGGCGCGCAAGCTCGCCCCGAACGGCGGTCGCCCCTGTCGGACCGCCAGGTCGATCCCGTCAGCGTGGAAGCTCGAGACGCGTTCGGTGGCGGTGATGCGGAGATCAATGTCGGGATAGGCTTGGGTGAACTCCGCGAGCCTTGGAATGAGCCATTTCGACGCAAAGGTGGGTGTCACGCTGATTGTCACACGCGACGGTGCTGACCGAAGCGCTGCGGTCGCCTCCCGGAGCTGGGAGAAAGCACGCAAGACCGCCGCGTGGTAGGCACGCCCCTCGTCGGTAAATGCCAGGCCGCGCGGCTCCCTCAAGAACAGGCGGAGCCCGAGATGTTCCTCGAGTCCGCGCACGTGCTGGGCCACCGCGCTCTGGGTCACGCCTAGATCGTCGGCCGCCGCGCGGAAGCTCAGATGTCTGCCCGCCGCTGCGAATGCCCGGAGGCCGTTAAGGGGCGGCAAGCCGTTTTCGTTCGACACGATAGATTTCCTACACTCATGAAACAGCCCATCTGGCTGGTCAGGGCACCCTATACCCCTTACTTGCTGGGAAACAGATGCAACCGGACTCTACGGCCAGTAAGGAGAATAGGACCATGGCAACAGAAAAAGTAGCACTCATCACGGCAGGCGGCAGCGGTATGGGAGCTGCTGCTGCGAAACGCCTGGCCTCCGACGGCTTCAAGGTCGGCGTCCTGTCTTCATCCGGAAAGGGGAAGGCACTTGCCGAAGATCTTGGCGGCTTCGGCGTCACCGGATCGAACCAGTCGGTCGAGGATCTTGCCCGCCTTGTCGACAGCGCGATGGACCGCTGGGGCCGCGTTGACGTCTTGGTGAACTCGGCCGGGCATGGACCCAAGGGCGAGATCCTCGAGATCACCGATGACGAGTGGCATGCGGCACTTGATGTCTACCTCCTGAACGTGATCCGTCCCACCCGTCTTGTAACGCCGATCATGGCGGCGCAGGGCGGCGGCGCGATCATCAACATTTCGACCTTCGCCGCCTTCGAGCCCGACCCGCTCTTTCCAACTTCGGGCATCTTTCGTGCCGGCCTCGCCGGTTTCGGGAAGCTATACGCGGACAAGTATGCCGCTCAGAACATCCGCATGAACAACGTTCTGCCGGGTTTCATTGATAGCCTGCCGGAGACCGAGGACCGCCGCGCGCGCATCCCAATGGGCCGCTACGGCAAAGGAGAAGAGGTCTCCTCGCTCATCGGCTGGCTCGCTGCGGAAGGCGGCAGCTATGTCACCGGGCAGAACTGGCGGATCGACGGAGGACTGACCCGTGGCGTCTGAGGCAACCAACATCAGCGAGCACAGCCAGACGGCGTTTATCATGAAGTGGGTGGCCTCGATCATCCAGATCGTCGGCTGCGCCGGAACCGGTTTCGGCTGGACGCCCTGAAATCTCTATCTGTTTCTCGTCGGCGTTCTGGGCTGGCTGATCGTCGGCGTGCTCTGGAAAGACAAGGCGATCAGCCCTTGGCACAAATCTGCGATAGCTGACCTTCACCGCGCGGGTCGCGAACTGGTAAGATGCGGGACGAAGTTGCCGTTGGTCCATCTGCTTCGATTGTCAGGTTTCGTTGCATCGGACCAAAGTTTTGTATATTCGGTTTTCACGGTCGGCAGACACCGAGGCGTCGCTGCTCCAATCGGGGTGCTAAACCTGCTACTATATCGAAGAAAACGACATCGCATTCACCAAGGCGTCGTTTCGTTAAGCCAGTGACCGACGAAGCATCAGAGCGCCTGAATTGGATGTATGATGACCAAAATACCTGTACCGCTTCACGTCACTGACGTGACAGTTTTCTCCCGCGCGCTTTCAAAGCAGCTTGGAGACACCAGCCCCGCCCATCTCGTGCTATTGAACATGGTCGCTAGGGCTGCGGGGTTCCAGAACCTGCAGCACATGCGTGCTGCGACCGCAGCTCGGAACCGCATTGGAAACCGAGAGTCCGAGTCCACCCCCGACGCCCGCTCTGTTGAACGCACGTTGAACCAGTTCGATGCGCTCGGGCGATTACAGCAATGGCCCTCCCGGCGGAGTGTTCAGACATTGGCACTTTGGGCGCTTTGGGCGACGTTCCCGGCGGAAAAGGTGCTTAGCGAGAAGGTCGTGAATGCGCATCTGGTCACCGAACACACATTTAAGGATGTGGCGACCCTACGGCGGACGATGATCTCTTGCGGGTTGATGACCAGAAATCGGGACGGATCAGACTATCGCCGGGTGGAGCAGAAGCCGCCCGCAGAGGCAAAAGCCGTCATCCGCAACCTGAGTGCCCGGCGGCGGGCGCGGTATGCAAGTGAAGGGGAGGCTCAAATTGCATAAGGGGTCATGTCTGTGCAAAGCCGTCCAGATATCCGTTCAGGGCGACCTTCCTCAACCAAATGCCTGCCACTGCACCGCCTGCCGTAAGCAAAGCGGTCACTTCGGAGCCACAGTCGATGTGCCGCGCTCTGCGGTATCCGTCACGGGGCATAAATATGTCCAGTGGTACCGCTCCTCAGAAAAGGTGCGGCGAGGGTTCTGTTCGATTTGCGGATCAGCGTTGTTTTGGGACCCCAGCCATCGTGATTGGACCGCTGTCGCCATGGGCGTGTTCGACGGCAAAGCCGATACCAGTCTATCCTTGCACATTTTTGTGGCTGAGAAAGGCGACTACTACAGAATCACCGACGGGCTTCCGCATAACGAGTATTAGGGTCGACGCCGGCGCATTGCAGGCGTTCGTGCATGGGCATGCATCGGTTACCTTGGGCTCAACAGGTGCCGTGCGGAGGTGTGGCACCCGGTTTTGACCCGGACCGGCCTTCGGCGCCGCTTCGGTTGACCGCTGTCAACCCGAAGCGGACCCACAGCCCTTGGCACAAATCTGCGATAGCTGACCTTCACTGCGCGGGTCGCGAACTGGTAAGATGCGGGACGGAGCTGCCGATCAGCCAGTTACGCGCATCTACCTTGCAACGCCGCAGCCGGCCCCATCTTCTCACAAGTCTGCACCGGCAAAGCCAGATGCGGAAACGGACCCGCACAGATCGTTCCATTCGCAACCGCCACAGGCTGACCGGATGCGGCTGGTCGCAAACGCGCGGCGCAGATTGCGAATACGTGTTCCATCGAGTGTCAGGCGCGTGCCAGGTTCAATCGTTAGCGCCAGCAGCACGCTGGTGTCATGCGCCGCAGCCCGGTCGCGCGTGGTCACGCTGTCGCGATGGCAATGCGGCTCTGGTCCCTTGAGAAGCGGCGCGCAGATGTCGTCGGGACCGCCAGTGATCTCGATTGTTTCTCCATCAGTCAGGCGCCCAATGATCGCATTCATATTGTCGGTGAAGGCAGGGCTATAGCCTCTGCCGACATAGGTGAGAATACAAAGCAGATGATGCGGACGAAGCCGGACTGTCATACGTCCGTGCGCTTCAGCCTGCCTGACACTACTTTGAGGACCATTGCCCCTAGTGCCGATTTCAGAACAGCGCCGATGAGGAATGGAACGACGCCCGCCATGATTGCCTGTTCGACCCCGATAAGGACAGACAGCCACGCTGCGCCTAGGACAAGGCATAATGCATTGCTGATCAGCATGCCGATGAAGGCCAGTCCGAGGCGCTGCCCGTTCCATCCGCGTTCCGCCAGCCAGCCCATGGCCATACCCGCAATCGGAAATGCAACGAGATAGCCGCCAGTCGGTCCGACGAAATGGTGCGCGCCTGCTGCGCCACCAGCCAGAACCGGCAAGCCCAACGCGCCTTCGGCCAGCCACGCAACGATCGTGATGCCGCCCAGCCGCCAGCCGTAGAGCGCGCCGACCAAAGCGACAGCAAAGGTCTGCATCGTCACTGGAACGGGAAACATCGGCACCGTGATATACGAAGACAGCGCCAAAAACAGCGTCCCGACGAACACTGCCCTGACCTGCCAGGCCAGTGAACGGCGTTTCAGGGGCAGATGGCTGGTCGGCGCTTCTACGGTGCCTGTGTTTGCGGTCGTCATGCGTGTCTCCTCACGAATCATAGATAATATTAGTGTCTTATCGCTAATAATGACATCAGACTGTCGCACAATTCAAGAAAACCTTGCAGGCTTGGTCTGCAAGGTCTCGGAAAGTTGGTCTATGAGCAGGTCAGGTAGCGGCAGGTGCTCGGCTATCAGCTATGGTGAACGGGGATCTTTCGCTTGGGCATTTGTCCGATCCACGTCACATGGCGGGCGAGAATGGTTGCTGCTGCATCGACATCGTTTGTACGAAGCGCCGCAAGGATAGCCCGATGATCGCGGTCTGTCGGCGTTTCCCATTCTGCGCGCCAGTCGGAAAAGAGAAAGCGGGCGCTTGCGATATGCAGATCGTCAATCGTGCGTAGCAGTCGGGGCATCTCGCAGGGTGTCAGAAGCAACCTGTGGAACCTGCGGTTCGCCTCTTCCCAAGCTTGAACGTCCCCCGCATGATCACCTGCCCGGGTGGCGTCTTCTGCTTCGTCCAATATGGATTTGCTCAGGTTTGGCACAGCGTTGCGTAGTGCCAGAACCTCAAGAGAGGCGCGCATCTCTGCGACCTCGCGCACCTCTGCGATGGTGAACGTCGAAACCCGGACACCTCTGCGTGGCTCGCTTTCGACCAATCCTTGCGATTCTAGCCTGCGGAAAGCTTCGCGTACCGGCACATGGCTGGCGCCGAATTCTTCGGCGATGTGATCCTGTCGCAGTGGTGACCCGGGCACAATCTGGCCCGAGATGATGCGACTGGCCAGTTCACGACTGATCCGAGCTGAAAGAGGTTCTGATTTCGTGGTCAACATGAATTATAGATAACTCACGCTGCGCCTGGCGTCGAGAGGGCCTCTTCAGGTCGTTCTTTGCGCGCTGTAAGAATAGCCGATTCAACACCGGTGCGCGGGGTGAGACAAGTGGAAGGCAGATCTTCGTGGAATTTCTCGGTACGAGAAATTATCTCTGACCTAGGGATCGGCGTCGAAAGCAGCTTTTCGCTGTGCCATGAGCGAGTGTCGGCAGTGTTGACAAAGCGGGCATTGGCTGCGCCACTTTAGTAGGATAGATTTTCAAATAACGCTGAGTGGAAGGTTTCTCCATGTCTATGAACAACCTAGTCGACAGCTATCGGGCAAATGCTGAACTGCACGGCAAATTCTCATTGGTAGGCGACGCAAGAAAAACCAATCATGCGTATGATGAACTGCTGAAGATCCTGAAGGCTTTGATTTCCACACGAACTGATAGACTGTTGTTTTCCCTATATGAAGATAACGACCTATTCGTCCAACTTTGGGCTGCTGCGCATACTCTGGAACTTGAAGAGCGCCGCGCGATAGATAAGTTACAAGAGATTGCAGAACTAGAACTGGATGCGCCACTTGTAAGCATGTGTGCCAGATACACCATCAAGGGCTGGAACGAAGGTGAGCTGCGGGTTCGACGGTCGGATCAATAGCGGCTCACTCACATTGTAGCTACCCGTCAATTTGGGATCGAAGCCGTCATCTGACACTTTTTGTAAGGCTTAGTGAACTTCCAACTAACATGAACGGCGGCAGTGCGGGGACAAAGCTGCCGCTCGCTGTGGTTGGATGAATGGTCGCTTAGCAAAGATTGTTCCTTGCGACAGCCCAGCTCGGGAGTGTGATCTCCCAGACGTCTTCGTCTTTTTTCCCGCCGTGATATGAACCTATACTCTTGCCGATGATACGTGCGCCCGTTTTCTCTTTAACCGCTTTGGATGCCGCATTCGTGCAGAGGCTTCTCACCAACAAGTGCGGCTTATCGAGTTCAAAGAACACAAAATCCTGCGTTTTCGAAACCGCATCCGTCATTATTCCTTTCCCCCAGTGAGCCTCGGACAGCCAGAATCCTCTGTTTTCTTTCTCATCGTCAAAAAACCGGTACTCGATTGTTCCAACAAGCTCTTTAGGGTGCTGCTTTTGAAAAACACCCCAGAAGTAAATCTCCTTTTCGACGGAGTCTTTCAGGCGTCGCTCAATGTACGAGCGTGCGCCGTCCGCCGGATAGGGCCAAGGAATGCCCCCGATACTCTTCACGACATTCCAGTTTGCAAAATGCTTCTGCATCGCTGGCGTGTCTGCCAAAGAGAAGGGGCGGAGGGAGATGCCTTTGATGTCCAAGGTAGGTGTTTGCATGCCCGAAACTCTGACATCCAAAATATCTCATCAGCGCTTGGGCTGCCAAATTTGGATCACAATATGCTAGGGTGATCCACCGAGACCGCCCAAAGTGGCGGACAAATGGCACCTGGACGAAGTTGCCCTTGCAATGAACGGGCAGAAGTATTGGCTGTGGCGCGCTGTTGATAGCAATGGCGATGTGCTGGACACCCTCGTTATTCTCGGCGCAATAAACAGGCCGAAAATCGGTTCTTTTCGCAAATTGTTCAAGGCGTTTGGCCAACCACGAGTTGTTGTCACGGACAAACTCCGGAGCTACGGGGGCGCCCTGAAAAACCTCGCTCCGGGAATAGAGCACTGCAGCCACAAGGGCATCAACAATTGATCCGAAGGATCACACAGGCCGACCCGACGGCGAGAAAAGATCAAGGGAAGATTCAAATCGCCAAAACAAGCCCGGCAATTTCTTTCCGTTCATGATCAGGTTCAAACCATCTTCCGTCCACGCCGCCATACACTTTCAGCTGCTGTCTATCGCCAGACCAGAGCCGATGCCCACTGGATTTGGGACGACATCACGCGTGACTTGCAGGCCGCCTAAGATCTAGCGCCCCGACTTACGCTGCCAGAAACGCCAATAACTTGAAGATGCCCATAATGGTGGTTTGATTTTTGGGGCGGATGCTTGGCCACAAGGTTCGTATAAGCAGGCTTGAAAGGTAATAATGTAAACTTTCCGCGTTTGGTTGTGTGAACCTGTTGGATATTGATAAGTGCGATCGCTGGCGGCGGCCTTGAGGCGCAGATTGCGTGAAGTTTCGCAAATTGTCTCCGACGGAATGCGCGGCTTTGTGGATCGCTGCTAACCCACCTTGGTACATTGATGCCGTCGGGGGGCGGTCACATCATCACAGCCGCCCTGGCTGGTCGTAATAGGCTTTCCGCTCTTTGCCGCCATGCAGAGCCGCGCGGCAACTTTTCAGGCGGTCAACCCGCCGTCCACACGCAGATCAACGCCCGTGATATAATTTGCTTCGTCCGAGGCCAAAAACAATGTGGCGTTCGCGATGTCCCAAGCGGTTCCCTGACGACCCATCGGTACCATTGCAGCGCGCTGCGCAGCCAGTGTTTCTGGCGAGGTTTCCTTGTCCACATAGGCATTCACATGCGGCGTCGCGATCATCCCGGGAAGGATCGAATTTGCGCGTATCCCATATTGAGCATTTTCACGCGCAACCGAACGGGCCAGACGGACCAGTGCCGCCTTCGAGACCTCGTAAGAGACATAGCTGTAAGGCGCGGAATAGACAGCAGCTAGAGACGAGACATAGATGATTGCACCCCCGTTCTGCGCGCGCATCGCTGGCAACACTGCACGGGTCAGGCGCATGGCCGCCGTCAGGTTTATTTCAAAAATCTGATCCCAGCTTGCATCGCTGGTTTCCAGAACACCGCCCCGCTGACTGATCCCCACGTTATAATCCAGAACGTCGACACCGCCCCAATGGGCCTGCATCGCGTTCATTACGATTTCTCCCGCCGCTTTGTCGGTCACATCGGCGCATAAAACCTGCGCCTCTCCACCCTCGGCCCGGATCAACTCGGCGGTTTCTGATGCTGCAGCTTCCTTGCGGTCGACGCACAGCACCCTTGCTCCTTCACGGGCAAGCCGCACTGCCGCAGCTTTTTCATTGCCCCAGCCTTTGCCTACGGACCCCGCGCCAATAACAGCAACGCGCTTGTCTTTCATTCGTTTCATAACTCAATTTCCAAGCAAGACATTTGGCAGCCACAAGACAATAGCTGGTTGCCAGACAAACAACGCCAATGCGCAAAGCTGGATCAACACAAAAGGAATAATGCCGCGATAGATTTCCGCCATCGAAACATGCGCACCGCCCGCACCCTTCAGATAGAACAGGGCAAACCCGAACGGAGGCGTAAGAAAAGAGGTCTGCAGGTTGACCGAAACAAGAATGGCAAACCAATAGATCATGTCAGCCGAGGACACGTGATCGCCAAAATCCATCGTCCGCACGATGGGAGCGAATATCGGCAGCATGATCAGCGTGATTTCGATCCAGTCAAAGAAAAAGCCCATGACAAAAATCATAAGCATCATCATTGCAAGCAAGCCCCAATCGCCAAAAGACAAACTGCGGGCCGTGGTGACAATGAAATGCTCCCCTCCGACCAGACGAAAGACATAGGAGAACGCAGTCGCCCCGACAAAGATGAAAAATAACATCGCAATGGTGCGGGTTGATCCGTCAAGCGCCGAGGCCAGCGCTTCACGGGTTAACCGGCCCCGTACCAGACCCAAGAGCAGCGCCGCAACGACCCCCACGCCAGAGGCTTCGGTCGGGGTGGCAACACCCCCCAGAATAGACCCAAGAACCGCGACAATCAGCAAAAACGGCAAACCAAGCGACACGACCAGTTCGCCCCATCCGTCGAATTTTTCAGTGCCGTCCTTTACCACCCGAGGCGCCATTTCAGGCCGGAGCCAGGCGATCGCGACAAAATAAACCAGATACAGACCCGCAAGCGCGAGGCCCGGCATCAACGCCGCGACAAACAACTTTGCCAGATTCAACGTAAGCAGGTCGCCCATAAAGACAAGCATGATCGACGGAGGAATGAGAATCCCAAGCGTCCCCGCACTTGCAATGGTTCCAGCGGCAAGCGACGATGCGTATGACAATGCGTCAGTCCACGGCATTGGCAGCCTGATCGGAGCGGGCTTTCGCGATGCCCCCCCGATGGCCGCCCCCTTGTCCGAGGTTTTGTTGCTAGACGGGTGTACTGTGTGCGACGGCTCTTGCGTGCAATTGCCGCTGGCCTGTGTGGACCCCGAAGGCACCATCTTCAGCGGCGATCTCAATCGCGGCGAAGGACCGGTTTGCGTGACCTTCGAGCTGTTGGTGATCAAGGAATAAAAGCCGCTTTTGCCGACCCAACGGTAGTGCATTTCTGGGATTTGGTGCCAGATGTGCAGAACGATATATTAAGGTGGGTTGCGCATTTTTCGAGCCCTAACTTGCATAATCCGCTGGATTTCCGCAGTTTGAAAAGGCTTGGAAGATTGAAGTGCTACAACGGGTAGGTCCATAGCACAGCGCTTCGAGCGCTCTTCGGTATTTTTTAAAGCTCGTCGATATCAAACACAAAACTGTCCTCTGCCATCCGGTTCGTGATCAGCGGAATAATATCTTGGCTGATCCGATCGGACGTGGGGTGAAAAAAGCCGGTGTCCTGCAGGGCCTTGCGGACATTGATCCGAGGACCGAGGTAATCAAGAAGAACTTTTGAGGCACCCGGCTTGCGACCGCGCCGCGTCGGGCCGCCGGTCTGAATCCCGACGAGACTTGTCAGGCGGTGTTGATGACTTGGGTACAGCGTCGCTTGGGTTATAGATTTCTTCTCCAGTGTTTCATATTCGACGATGTAGATACGATCCGCCAAATAGAACAGCGCGCCCTCGTATTTGTTCAGACCCATTGATTTTCCGGTATTGGGGTCGCGTAAAACTTCGATGTTCTTCCAGTAATATCTGCCGCTGACCTCGTGGATCGAGGCAAGAGACCGCGTGACCAAACCCTTGTTACCAAAGGAAAAGAAATAGCGGTAGTAAAAGCCAACATACCGATCAAGCTTCTGGCTTTCGCGATATATGCCCTCCAGCTTTTCAAGCGGTTTCTCCAGCGCGGCCGAGTGTTCTGGGACTCGCCTTAGCAAGATCATCTGTTCAAATTTGGGATGCTCCAGCAAAATCTCTGCTTCGGTCACACCGAAAAAGTCGCAGATCTTGCGCATGTTCGCGCGTGAAGGACGCGTCTGGCCTGCGAGATACTTGTTGAATTGCTGACGGTTCATACCCAATCGGCGGCACGCTTCGGCAATCGAGGGCCTATAGCTGCACAGCAGACCGAGATTGATGGCGAAATCATTCTTCATGCGTCCATTCGCACATAGAAGCCAATACAGTGTCAAGTCGCGAATACGAGCGAAATAGCCGAAGCACTTGCGATATGACATGCTTTCACCAAACAACAAGCGATCAGGGAGTGCAAACAATGAAGAAATTCGAACTTTCGCGGCGGGGATTTCTGGCCAGCGGTGTTGCGGTCGGAACCTTGGGACTGGCAGGAGCCTATCCTTTTGGCGCACGGGCGCAGGGAACGGAGCTTTTGCGGCTGCGGCTGGATGGCGACAACCAGATACTCGACCCCGGCTATATGATCGGCGGCACCGAGGTTGAGGCGCAAAAGCAATGTTTGCCTTTTCTGGCGCAGTACACCCGTGACGGCGACACCTTCGGCTGGGAACCAACTTACTATGTGACAAAGCTGGAGCAGCGCGACCCCACGCATATCGACTTTGAACTGACCGAAGGGCTGATCTGGTCGAACGGCTACGGGCCGCTGATGGCGTCGGATGTGAAATACTCCTACGAACGCATGAAAGGCACCGATTGGGGCGGCTATTTCGAGGCGCTCGACCATGTCGAAGTGACCGGCGACCGCACGGGCACCATTGTTCTCAACAAGCCTTTCGCGCCGTTTTTCATGGTCACCCTGTGCCACGGTCCGGGTGCTATCCTGTGCGAGAAGGCGACAGAAGACGCGGGCGGCAAATTCACCACCAAATTCCCGGCGATCTGCGGGCCGTACACCTACGAACAGATCCCCGGCCAGCGCACAACCTTTGCGTTGAACCCGGAATGGACGGGACCAAAGCCCGGCTTTGACACCGTCACCTTGCAGGTCATCACCGAAGTGAAAGCGGCTGAGCTTGCTTATGAAGCGGGCGAGCTTGATTGCACGGAACTGGGGGCGGACACGATGGCGCGCTACGCCGCCGCCATGCCGCCCAACTCGTCTCTGACGACGGCGGGCGAATTGCAGTACATGTGGATGGGCATGAACACCGAACATCCCAAGCTGCAGAACAAGCAGGTGCGACAGGCGATCCAGCATGCGGTGGATGTGGAATCGATCCTCGCGGGGGCCTATTCCGGCACCACCACGAAATCCAACGGGATCGTTTGTCCCGGTTTGATCGGCCACCGCGACGCCACCAAATCCTATAGCTACGATCCTGAAAAGGCGCGGGAACTGATGGACGCGTCCGGTGTGACCGGGCTGACCCTGACGTTGCGGACGCTGAACAATCAGGAACGCATGCTGACCTCGCAGATCATTCAGGCCAATCTGGCAGTGATCGGCATCACGGTGGAAATTCAGCCGCTCGACAGCGGCCCTTTCTGGGAAATGGGTTCGGAATCTGCGGGCGATACATGGCAGGATCTTCAGCTTTGGACGATGCGTTTTGCCGGCACGCCTGACCCCTACGAAGCAGCACAGTGGTTCGTGTCCTCGCAGGTGGGCATCTGGAACTGGGAGCGTTGGACCGACCCGGAATACGACCGGTTGTTTGATGCGGGCCTGGCAGAATCCGACCCCGAAAAGCGCAATGAGATCTATCTGAAGATGCAGGATATCATGGAAGAAACAGGCGCTTACGTCTGGATCAACCACGAGCCCGAAGCCTATGTGCACGGGGCAGATATCCAGATCAGCTCGGCACCGTCCGGCGAGTTGGATTATCGTCGTTTCCAAAGGATCTGATGTTTTGATGCCCTGCTGTCATCCGGCAGCGGGGCATCGATTGCTGGAAGCGTATCGGCCACGAAAGGGACTTCGTTAAGTGATCGCCTATCTGACCAAGCGGCTCGGCCTGTCGGTTGCCGTTGTGTTTCTTGTCGTCCTCATGCTGTTTTCGTTGCTGCAGATGATCCCCGGTGATCCGGCAACGGTGGCGCTTGGGCCGCGCGCGACTCCTGAAGCCATCGCGCGATATGCGGAAAAGATGCATCTGGACGAACCCGTCTGGCGGCAGTTCGCGATCTATGCAGGCAATGCAGCGACCGGCGATCTGGGTATCGACGTGTTCACCGAACGCCCGGTCACCGCGATCATCCTCGAACGGATCGGCTTTACGCTGGCCTTGATCTTTGCGGCGATGGGCTGGGCAATGCTGCTGGGTATTCCGCTTGGTTGTCTGGCCGCCGTGAAACCCAACACCTGGGTTGACCGGATCACCGGCGTCTTGTCGGTGGGCACCATCGCGGTGCCTTCGTTTCTTGTCTCGATCTGGGCGATCCTGATCTTTGCGGTCAATCTGCGCTGGCTTCCGGCCATTGGCGCAGGAGAGCCCGGCAATCTGACGGACCAGTTCACGCACCTCATTCTGCCTGCTTTTGCCGTCGGGCTGAGTTGGGTGGGATACCTTGCCCGGATGGTCCGCGCCTCGATGCTTGAGGTGATGGGCGAAACCTATATCCGGTCGGCCCGCGCCTTTGGCCTGACACAGCGGCGTATCGTGTTCGGCTACGCGTTGCGCGTCGCCATCCTGCCGACGATCACCTTGATCGGGATGGGGTTCGGCGGCCTGATCTCGGCTGCCGTTTTCGCCGAGATCATCTTTGCCCGTCCGGGACTTGGCAAGCTGATCTTCGATTCCGTAATGGCGCGTAATTTCCCGATTGTGCAGGGCGGCGTTCTGGTCGCGACCACACTCTACCTGGGCGTCGTCCTTTTCTCTGACCTTCTTATTGCTTGGATTGATCCGCGTGTCCGTGATTCCCTCTGAAGTCATTATCGTCGAGGCCCCCGATATCCGGGAGTCCGCAGCGCGCGAGCGCCGCGAGAAACTAACGGCGTTCCTGCACAACTGGCAGGGCGTGGTCGGGCTTGTGCTGGTGGTGGTGTTCTTTATCAGCGCGATCTTTGCCCCTTGGCTGGCCCCTTACGAGCCCAACACGATGGACATTCCTTCCCGTCTGTCGCCGCCGGTCTGGGATCATATCGCGGGGACGGACCAACTGGGCCGCGATACGTTTTCACGTCTGCTCTATGGCGGGCGCGTTGCGCTGAAGATCGCAGCAATCGGCGTTTCGGTGTCACTGGCGATCGGCTTGTTGCTGGGCATGATCGCGGGGCTGGGGCCACGGTGGCTGGACAATCTGCTGTTGCTGCTTTTCGATGCGGTGCGCGCCTTTCCGACGATCATTCTGGCGCTGGCCACGGTGGCTTTGACCGGTCCCAGCATGGAAATGGTGCTGGCCATCGTGATCATCACGTCGATCCCGCAATATGCGCGCGTGACGCGGACCGCCACGATGTCATTGCGCAATACGGAATTCATTCAGGCCGAACGCTCGCTCGGGGCCTCGACCATTCGGATCCTGTGGCACCATATCCTGCCCAACGTCATCGGACCCTTGCTGATCCTGGCCGCGATGGACGTGCCGGTCGTGGTCTCGGTCGAGGCAGGGCTCAGCTTTCTGGGGCTGGGTGTTCTGCCGCCCACGGCAAGCTGGGGCACGATCCTGAACGAAGGCTATCTGGTCATCCGCGATGCGCCCTGGATGGTGGTTGCCGCCGGAATTCCGCTGATCCTGACCACTCTTGGTTTCACATTTCTGGGCGAAGCGCTGCGCGACATCTTCGATCCGCGCATGGGCAGAGGACGCTGACGCATGGACCCTGTACTTGATGTTCGCGACCTGTCGGTCGAATTTCGCACCGCGCGTGGGCGCATCAAAGCTCTGCGCAATGTCAGTTTCTCGGTGCAGCCGGGGCGGATCGTGGGCATCGTCGGCGAAAGCGGGTCGGGTAAAAGCACGGTGCTTTGGTCGATCCTTGATCTGCTGGCAGGCAATGCCATCGTGACAGGCGGGCAGATCAGCTTTGAGGGTCGCGACATGCTGACCCGAACGACCCAGCAGATGCTGGCGCTGCGGGGCGAGGACGTGTCGGTCGTGTTTCAGGACCCGATGACGTCGCAGATCCCCGTCCTGACCTATGCACGGCAGATGCGCGATATCCTGTATCGCCGAAGCGGACTGGGCAAGGCGCAGAAACGCAAGATGGCGACTGAGATGCTGGACAAGGTCGGAATTCCCGACCCCGACATGCGCGTCGATCAATATCCGCATAACTTTTCCGGCGGGATGCGCCAGCGGACGGGCATTGCCATGGCGATGCTGACCGGCCCCAAGCTGCTGCTTGCGGATGAGCCGACAACCGCGCTGGACGTCACGATGGAAGCGCAGATCATCCACCTGTTGCGCGAGATGCAGCGCGAGACCGAAGCGACGGTTGTTGTTGTCTCGCACAATCTGGGCCTTATCGCGGAACTCTGCGACGAGGTGGTGGTGATGTATGCGGGCGAGGTTGTCGAGGCAGGCAATGTGCACGACATTTTTCACCACGCCCGTCATCCCTATACGCGTGCGCTTCTGGAATGTGACCCGGCCCGGATCGAAGAGAAATCGCATCGGCTGCCGGTTATCCCCGGCGACATTCCCGATCTTGTCCAGCCGCCGCAGGGCTGCATCTTTGCCTCGCGCTGTCAGCGGGTGATGCCACGTTGCCTGACCCAGCCGCCGCCGCTGGTCGAAGACGGGCAGGGGGGATATGCACGCTGTCACCTCTTGGCCGGACCGGGACACGACAGCAGCTGGCCGCCGCCGCCCGAGGTGCTGACCGTGGCACGCGGCGCTGCGGCCACCGCCGGTGCAAAGACCATCTCGTCCGAACCCTTGCTGGAAATTGCCGACCTCAACGTGCAGTTCAACACGATGGGCCCGGTCTGGGCCAAGGTGCACGGCGTGAAACAGCCGTGGGTCACCGCTGTCGTCGACGCGAGCATCAAGGTACATGCTGGCGAAACCGTGGGTCTGGTTGGCGAAAGCGGGTCAGGCAAAACCACGCTGGCGCGCGCTGCCCTGAACCTCGTCGGATCGCAGGGGGGCTCCGTGCAGTTTGAAGGGCAGGATGTCAGGGGCATGGCGGAAAGTGCGTTCAAACCCTTCCGGCGCGATATGGTGATGATGTTTCAAGATCCGGTCGGATCATTGTCGCCGCGCAAATCCGTGCGCGCGCTGATCACCGAGCCGATGAAAATTCACGGCATCAGGAATGTGGACCCCGACCAGGAAGCTGAACGTCTGGCCGATATGGTGCGGCTGCCAAAGACGCTTTTGTCGCGCTATCCCCACGAGCTTTCCGGCGGTCAGGCGCGGCGTGTCGGCGTTGCGCGGGCATTGGCGCTTAATCCCAAACTGGTCATTGCGGACGAGCCCACAGCCGGGCTGGATGTGTCGGTGCAGGGGGAAATCCTGAACCTAATGGCGGATTTGCAGGCCGAGCACGGGCTTGGCTATCTGATCATCACCCACAATCTGCCGGTGGTGCGCCATATAAGCGACCGGCTTGCCATCATGTATCTGGGCCGCATCGTCGAAGAGGGGCCCGCAGACGAAGTGTTCGCGGCCCCGTTGCACCCCTATACCGAAACGCTGGTGCGCGGTGTGCCACAACCGGACCCTGACCGGCGCAGGACGCATGTGGTGGTCAAGGGCGAGGTGCCAAGCCTGCTGAACCGGCCTCTGGGTTGCGATTTTGTCTCGCGGTGTCCTCATGCCCGCGCACTCTGTCACAAGGTGGTGCCCCCTCATGTCACCGCAGGGGACAGGCGCACGCATGCTTGCCATTTTCCACTGGATACGGTCAGCACCACCGAAAAAGAAGGATCTACAATTTGAGCTACGGTATCTATATCGGCAAATCCCATACTGCCACCGGCACTCCCTATCTTGCGGGCTACGGCGACGAACCTTCAAGCCATTGGCTGACGATCGAACCGGCGCGGACCTTCGACGAGGATGCGACGATCACCGTGGGCGTCACGCCCCAGGCTGACATGCCGGGCCATCTGACCCAGATCCCCCAGGCCCGCAGGACCGCACGCAACATGCGTGTCGAATACAGCTATTATCTGGGTGTGCCTGCGCCGCTGACGAATGGGGGATTGAACGAACACGGAGTCGCCGTGCGCGATATCTGGTCCACCTCAAGCAAGGCGTTGATCGACCAGACCCCGAAGGATCAGTCCGGGCCGAACTACTCGGACCTTGCGCGGATCGTCGTCGAGCGGGCCCGAACCGCCCGTGAAGGTGTCGATCTGATCGGGGCATTGATTGCCGAACACGGCTATTCGACCTATGGCGGCAACTCGCACATCATCGCAGACCCGGACGAAGCTTGGGTCGTGATAGAGTTTGCCGGAGGGTTGGGGCTATGGGCAGCCGAGCGGCTGGGTGCGGACAGCATCCGCGCGTCACGTCCCGGCTATATCGGCGAAGTGCCAAGCGCACCTACCGAGGATTTTCTGTTTCCCGCCCATTTCATCCAGACCGCTTGCGACCACGGCTGGTATGATCCGGCTTCGGGACCGTTCGACGTGAACCGCGTTTATGGCGATGGAAAAGGACGTTGGGACGGCGTCGTCTGGATCGAGGAGGAGATGCAACGTCGCGCAGAGAAACCCGGAAAAATCACCTTGAGCGACGTTTTCTGGTCAATCTCGACCAGCAGGCTGACCGGCGATACCGCAGGATACGGACAAGTCGTGCCACTGGAACATCCTGCCCACCCCGAACTTCGGATGATGTACCATGCGCCTGTCGGACCGGTCACGGCACCGTTGATGCCCGTCTGGCTGGGTCAGAATTCAGTGCCGGACGCCTACACGCGCCACCGCTATCTGACGACGGGCGAAAGCGCACGCTTTCTGGATCGCCGCAAGGAACCGACGACCCCTGATGCCGTCTCGACTGTGCCGCAAGGCATCGAAAGCGGGGATAGTGCGGTGTTCAGCTTTAAACAACTGATGCATCTGGCCTTTCAAAAGCAGGATACCATTCTGCCTGAAACCGATGGGCATTGGCGCAACTTCGAGACTTGCATCGAAAACGCATTGCCGGGGGTCAGGCGTTCGGCCGAAGTTCTTATGTCTGCGGGTGAGACCGCACTTGCCGCTGATCTGTTGACGGAGTTTTCCGAGAAATGGTTTGATCGTGCATTGGCAGATTGCAAGGCGCTTGGCATGGCAGCCCATGCAAGGCTCAGAGCTGCGAACGAGCTGAATATGACAGCCAAACCGCTGTCCCCGCCTCAGAGTTGGTAGGCTTAAGGCGGCACTGACGACGGCCCATGCCTCTGCCGATGAAAGCGCGTCATTTGCGATTTCTTTCGGTGTTATGGGCGAGTTTGCGCCTTGCCCGGATCGTTGTAGCGCCAGCCCATGCGTATTCGCGGTACAGCCCGGAAACGTGCGCGCCCTTCTAAATCTGCCGCAGGACACCCATGTTTTCTTCATCTGAACCTTCTCAGTTATCCTGCCGAGAAAATTCTGCTTCCGCACCCTCTTATTATTGGGGCGATCACTAACGAACTGATGGAGGCCCGCATAGTCAAGGCTGGTCAGCGTGAGGTTGTGAAGGTGAACGCATGGCCGCTTGGTTAGAACACAAACAACCTTGCCCTGGTTCTCAACGACTTACTCAAAGAGCTGGCCAAAGGCGGGCTTCTCGCGACTAGCTCGAATGCTTCATACAGACGTGCAACAACGCCTCGCGAAGCAGGTGCAGCGATTGCAGGTTTTCGTTTTCTCGTAGGGTGACAAAACAGGTCTGGATGGGCAGGAAATCAAGGTCGGGGGTTACCAGTGGTACAATTTTTCCTTCGGCGGCCTGCGTTTCCAGAACGATCTTTGGCACGCAGATTAGAAGTTCAATACGCTGGGCCAGACGCAAAAGCGACGTGGGGTCGGCCGAAACTTCGACAATCGGAACTGGAGCCGTCACGCCACAGTTGCGAAAAGCCGTTTCGATGCTGCTGCGGTTGTTCGTATCGCCCGATGGCAACGCCCATGGCCACTGTGCCAGTTCTGCCGCGGAAACGCTGGAACGGCCTGCAAGCGGGTGATCGACCGAGCATGCCACCTCCAGGCTGGTTTCGGTCAGAGGTTCATACCGCAGCGTTTCAGCCATTTGTTCAGGTGTTGCGGTCCAGTCTACACGCCCGACATAGCAATCCAGATCGCCCTTTAGCAGACCCGACATCATGTTGCCGACAGTTCCCGCCTCGATCCGAAAGCGTATGTTGGCACGATGTGCTTCCATCTGACGCAACGCAGAAGGAACGAGCTTGAGCATGACAGCCGGATTGGTGCCGACGCGCACAACCGTCGGCAGGTCGGCGTGTAGGTCCGCAGCAAGGTTGTCAAAAATAGCCAAACCCGTACGTGCCCGCTGCATGGCCACCTGACCCAATAGGCTAAGCTTTGCACCACGGACCGACCTGTCTACCAACGTCACGCCGAAAGCAAACTCAAGATCCTTTAGCATCTGCGATACGGCCGGCTGCGTCAGGTTCATCACTTCACCCACAGCGCGCAATGAACGGTGGGTATCGATCAACTCGAGCAGACGAAGCTGGCGCAAACGAAGTCGGTCGAGATGAGGGGATGAAATGGTCATAAGAAATATCTATCACATTGAAGAATCTTTCGGCTACTCCTTTCAACTGGCCTTCGTTACCCCTGAAGTAGGGGAGCGCCGGAGCCACGAATTTGGCAACGGCAAAAGACAAACGCTGTGCGATCCACCGGACCGGTTTTCCGCACAGCCTGTCAAACGGGAGGAATTTTGTGAAACGAGCGGACCTTATTTCAGGGGTGGTACTGGCGGTCTTTGGACTGTTGATGCTGGCGTTTGTGATCCCGATGCAAATTGAACAGGCCCCAGCAGGTTATGTCTCGCCACGGCTGGTTCCCAATCTGGCGATGATCTTCATTGTTGGGCTGTCGGTGTTGCTGATCGTAAAAACCTTGCGCAAGGTGGATGACCCGCCATTGCTGCCCGAAATCGTATTTTCACGCAGCGAGATGATTGCCTTGCTGAAGATTTCTGCGGTCTTTGCTGTAGGTCTGGGCTTGTTCTTGCTTGGCACACCGCTTGGTGCCGGAGTGGTTCTGATTGCAGGGACACTCATTTTGCTGGGTGAATACCGGCCTCTTATATTGGTTTTGATGCCTGCAGGTTTACTGCTGGCGATCTGGGCGCTTTTTTACAAAGTGCTCGGTACTGCGATCGTGTGATCGTGGTATGGAACATCTTCTTATCGGTTTTCAAAATGTCCTCACGCCGGTCACCTTGTTCTGGGTGACCGTCGGAGTAACGCTTGGCTATGTGCTGGGGGCTTTGCCAGGGCTTGGCAAAGCCACGGGCGTAGCAGTGGCTATCCCAATGACTTTTTACCTGCATCCGGTCGCCGCCATTGCATTGCTGATCGGGATAGCAAAAGGCAGCGCTGCGGGCAGTGCGGTTTCGGCCATTCTTCTGAATACACCAGGAGAGCCTTCCTCAGCGCCCACGACACTTGATGGCTATCCGATGGCGCGACAGGGCAAGGCGCAAAAAGCGCTGAAGATGGGATTGTTCGCCTCGGTCATAGGTGATTTCTTTTCAACACTGGTTCTGATCGCTCTGGCGGCGCCTTTGGCGCGCTATGCGTTGTTGATCGGGCCGGTCGAGCTGTGTGCCATTTTGCTCTTTTCGCTGACGTTCATAGGCGGGCTTGCGGGTCGTTCCATGCTCAAAGGGCTGATCGCTGCGGCGTTCGGCGTCTTCTTTGCCACTATCGGAATCGAAACCGAAACCTTTATCCCGCGGATGACCTTTGGCCTATTGGAACTGGACGACGGTATTTCTTTGGTGCCGATGGCGATCGGTATGCTGGCGATTTCCGAAATGGTCATTCAGGCTGGAAATGCCCGCAAGATCGACAGCGATGCGGAGAAGATCAATGACAGCACCACGCCGGATGACCGGCGGGTCACGCTGTCCGAATGGCGCAGGTGCCTGCCGGTGATCGGTCGCGGCACGTTGATCGGCTCGCTCGTCGGTATTCTTCCCGGGCTGGGTGCCAGCGTTGGTTCGTTTCTGTCTTACGGTGCGACGCAGCGGGCCTCGAAGACGCCTGAAAAATTCGGCACCGGCATGATCGAAGGTGTTGCAGCTGCCGAAAGCGCGGACAACGCGGTTGTGCCGGCAAGCTTTGTGCCGCTGTTTGCCCTGGGCATTCCGGGCAGTGTGATCGCTGCCATATTGATTTCGGCACTGGTGTTGCACGGACTGACGCCCGGACCGATGATGTTTGTAGAGCAGCCGCAGATGGTGGCCGATCTGTATGCAGCGATGATTTGCGCCAGTCTGATTCTGCTGGTTGTCGGCTACACCGGCCAACGCATTTTCGCGCAGGTCATCCGTGTGCCGATTAGACTGATTATTCCGGTTGTGCTGTTTCTGTGCTGCGTTGGAGCCTACATGGATACGAATACGCTGTTTTCGATCTATCTCATGCTGGGCTTTGCGCTGTTGGGCTTTTTGGCCCGCAAGCTGGAGTTCTCTTTTGTCACCTTTTTGATCGGCTTTGTCATTGGCCCCAATCTCGAGCTGACCTTTCGCCAATCTCTGCAAATCTTGGATCACGATTTGATGCGCCTGCCGGCGCATCCGATCGCCATCGGCTTTGCTGTGCTGACCATTGTTACCGTGGTCTGGATTAACCGAACCAACAACCGCCTTGCTGCGCAGAAATTAGTACAGGCCGGTTCCAAGACAGCAGACCAGACTTAACAATCGCAATCTGAAAACTGGGAGGAAAACAGATGTACAAGACCAACAGAAGACAGCTTATAAAGGCCGCCGGAGTGGCATTAATTGCGCTGACCGGGCTGAACGCAGTCCCGGCCCGTGCGGCGGATTACCCCGATCGGCCGCTTACCATGCTTGTGGGGTATAAGGCAGGTGGGCAGACCGATCTGGTGGCGCGCGGCGCGGCCAAAGTTCTTTCCGACCAGCTTGGCGTTCCGGTCAATGTCGTTAACAAACCGGGCGGTGGCGGCATTCTGGCGGCACACGAGCTGCAGAAAGCAAAGCCGGATGGCTACACGGTCCTGTTCCACTCTAACAGCGTGATCAACACAGAGCCTTTCGTCATGAAGCGAGTGACATTCAAGCCTGACGACTTTGAATACGCCGGCATGATTACCGCCTATCAAGTGTCTCTGGCGACGCAAAAAGACGCACCTTACGACACACTTGCGGAATTCGTTGCCTGGGGGAAAGAGAACCCCGGTTTCAGTTACGGGTCACTTAGCCCGACGGCGCGGATGATCATGGAAGTTATCGCCAAACAAGAGGGGCTGGATGTGAATATCGTGCCGCTCAAAGGTGGTGGCGACATGATGAATGCGCTTCTGGGCAAGCAGGTGGCCTTGGTTTTATCCGGTGGCATTCACTACAAATACCCGGATGAGTTGAAATCCATCGTCGCGCTGACCACGTTCCGTCAACCATCGGCCCCCGAGGTCGAAACCATCAACGAAGCGGGGTATCCGCTGGGCATGGACTCTCGCACCACGCTCATCCTTCCCAAAAGTACACCGCGTGCCGCTTTGGAGCGTTTGAGTACTGCTTTGAAAGCGGCTGAAACTGATGCTGATTTTGCCAGGGTCGTATCTGCGGCAAATATCCCGATCCTCTACAAAGATCTGGATGCCGCCGCCGCCGAGATCCGCGAAAGCTACGAGCAGAACCGGTCGATTTTTGAAAGCGCCGGAATCGAACCCAGGTAAACGGCGCGCACCAGCGCCTGCGGCTCGGGCTGTCCGACCTTCCTGAGCCGCATCTTTAATTTCCTTTTATTGTTCCCAAGGTGAAGCAAACCATGTTCCAGCCACTTAAAGGCATTCGCGTGATTGATCTCAGTCAGGTTCTGGCGGGGCCCTATGCCACTTATCAACTTGCCTTGATGGGCGCCGAGGTCGTCAAGATCGAAAAACCGGGAGAAGGTGACTGGACACGTACCGGTGGTCCTTTGCCCGAGTTGGCAGAACGGCGTATGGCACTGGGGTTTCTGGGGCACAACGCGGGTAAAAAGTCTGTCACGCTCGACTTGAAGTCGCCCGATGGGCTGGCAATCGCGCGTCAACTGTTGGCCGACGCCGATGTCTTTGTAGAGAATTTCAAACCCGGCGTTGCAGAACGGCTTGGGCTGGGGTTCGAAGCGCTGCGCGAGATCAATCCTAAACTGGTCTATTGTTCCATTTCGGCATTCGGGCAGGATGGCCCGTTCAGCAACCGGCCAGCCTATGACCATGTGATTCAAGGTATGTGTGGTATCATGCTGACCACCGGCAAACCCGGCGATGGTCCGGTCAAGGTGGGTGCTCCTTATATCGACTACGCCACGGGCATGAACGCTGCTATGGCAATCATCGCAGCGCTGCGCGAGGTCGAGCGAACAGATATCGCCGTGCAGGTGGATGTGGCCATGCTGGATACTGCGATGACACTTATGGCATCGTTGATGAGCACACATCTGACCACCGGCTGGAAGCCCGTTCAAAACGGAAACGAAGCCTGGAGCGCCAGCCCTTCGTCGGGCGCATTTGAAACCGCTGACGGCATTCTGATGCTGGCAGCGAACCATGACACACAATTTCACAACATGTGTCATGCCATCGGTCGCGAGGACATCCTGCAAGACGCCCGATGGGAAAATGTGGCCGAACGGCACGCGAATTGGGAGAATCTGCGCGAAACGCTTGAACAAACGTTTCTGACGAAACCTGCAACCGATTGGGAAGGTATTCTTGCCGAAGCGGCAGTGCCGGCGGGTCGGATTCGCGGACTAGACGAGATGCTGGCCGAACCACAGGTCGCCGCGCGTGGTTTGACCCGTGAAATCCGCATAGACGGGCATGACGGTCCGATCCACATTCCCACCATGAGCTTCAAAGCTAATGGCGAAAACAGCACGTCCGATCTGATGCCCCGGTCGCTGGGTGCCGATACAGAAGCGGTCCTGCGGGCGGCTGGCATTTCACAAGAAAAGCTGGACGCCTTGCGGTCTGCGAACATTATTTAATCCTGTGCCAGCATTCGCTGGGATTCACGCAAGACTATTTGGTTCTGTGCCGACACGGGTTCATCGGCCGCAACAAATGCCGGACGCCGGATCAAAGCGCGGGCAATCGCGACGCGCTGCCGCTGTCCACCCGACATTACGTGCGGATACTGATGTTCAAGATCCTCCAAGGACACGTCTTTGAGCACTTGGGTAACACGCCGATCTGATTTTTCAGAACCCAGCTTCGATTGCCTTAGTGCTGCTTTGATTGTCGCGCCTATTCTGATCCGAGGGTCTAGCGACGAATAGGGATACTGGAAGATAAACTGGCAAGCGCTCGGGCAATGTAATGCAGTCGTAAGACATCGATCGTTGCCGATCGGGACATGCGGGAAAGCACGCCGATCTCGATGAGCGCCATCAACGAACGCAATGGAAACGATACCTATGTCAGCAAGCCGGTTCTGCTTCCATTTCGCTGTCATACCCAGTGGAACCGAAACGACGGCCGCGATCGACATCGCCCCCAGGACAATAAAGGCCGTCACACCAAACCGTTCCCAGATCAGAGTGAGTACCGGTGTGCCGTTCACCGTTGAATAGCCGAAATGACCACCCAACACCTGTTTGATCTACAGCAGGAACTGAACGTTCACGGGCTTGTCCAGTCCCATCGCACGCCGCATGTTTTCAAGCTGGATCTTATCTGCTGGATTACCCGGCACCATCATCATCAGGAAATTGATCTTGTTAAAATACGCCTTCCAATTATTTCATCCTCGTACAGAAACGGTCAGTCGCAAAGAGGTTCGACTTGAAGTGGCTGACCTCGATGCACCACAGACAGCTCAGGTGGGATCACGGCGATACCCATTGCCTGCGCAACCGGGGACAGCGAAGCGGACGCGCCTTGTCCCAGACGGTTCAGAACCGGGCGGCCCATTGCATCACGCCTGTCCCATGTAACCGGCACATATTCCCGTCGACCCGTCGTGCGGGTGTAGTTGAAACTCGCGACGGCGGGGATCCAGGTGTCCGGCTCTTCGGTCAGACCCGCGACGCGGCGCAAGGCCGGGCGGGCAATCTGGGAAAAGGTGATCGCTGCGGCGTAAGGATTTCCTGGCAAACCAAAATACAGCGACTGGCCGAGTCGACCCACGGTGAGAGGTTTGCCAGGACGGATCGCAACTTTAAGAATATCCATATCCGCATGTTCAGCCCGAAGCGCATCGAGGATATGGTCCTCTTCGCCTGCTGAAACGCCCCCCGATGAGATCACTACGTCATGCAGCATTGCAGCATCACGGATCGCGGCGCGGATGATCGCAGGATCGTCGGGCAGAATACCCAGATCCGTCAGATCCACCCAAGGCAGGCGACGCAAGGTTGCGCGCAGCAGCACCCGGTTTGAGTTGTATATCTGGCCATGTCTGAGCGGCTGCCCCGGCTCTGCCAGTTCATTTCCTGTGGACAGGATCGCCACGCGTACTTGGCGCTTCACGTCCACAAGTGGAACACCACTTCCTGCCAGCAGTGCCAGGCGCGGCGGGGTCAAGGCCAGACCGGGGGCAAGGGCGAGCTTGCCGACCATCAGGTCTTCGCCCCGGCGGCGGATATTCAGACCAACTCTCGGAGCCTGCTCCAACGTGATAGTGTCGCCGTCTCGTACAATGTTTTCCTGCATCACCACGGCATCCGCACCATGCGGCATCGGGGCCCCTGTAAAAATGCGCGCAGCCGTGCCTGATTTCAGCGCGTTGTTGCGCCCGTCGCCGGCGGCAATGCGGTCGGCCACCGGCAGGGTCCAAGGTCCGTTTCCTGACAGATCGTCGACGCAGAATGCATAGCCATCCATTGCGGAATTATCAAACGGAGGCAGGTTCGCCGCGGCAACGATTTTCGATGCCGTCACACGCCCCTCTGCATTCTCCAAATCAAGCACTTCGGAATCCGCCACCGGGCAAGCCGCAGCGATAGCCCGCAACCGAGCTGCATCGACGGTCAGTGTTTGCCCCGCTTTTCCAGCGGAACATTGAGATTGGCGTAACATGCATGCCCCCCCAGATTTGCAATGGCCCCACCCTTGGTGGGTGAGGCCGATGAATTTCAGAGATTACAGAGCAATTTCTTTGGACTTGAACGAAATGCCCGCCGTTTCGCGCGTGGCGTTCGATACCTTTCGGATATCGCCCCAACAATGCTTGTAGTTTGGCAAGACCAGTTCGTTCACACCCGCGTTGATCACGTTGCCCTGACTGCCCGCAGGTGAGCCAAATACCATCGCGACCTGACGGGGTTTTGCCGTGGCAGTCGGATAGACCATGCCCTGCGTGACACCGTTGTTGTTGATGATCTCGACCAGATCGCCAGGGTTCAGGCCTTCCTCGACCATGTCATCGGGATTCATTTCGATAAACGGATAGGGGAAGCGTTCTTGTATGAACTCGTTCTTCTGGTCAAGGAACTGGTTCTGCCAGAAGATGTTGGCCCGGACGTTGTTGATCCAGTACTTGTGCGCGGCCTGTTCACGGGCTTTGCCCGCAGCCTGCCAACCACGCCAACCCGACGCACAGAACAACGCCTTGCCATCTTCGCGACCGTGGCGGGTGAAGACGCCATCAGTATAAAGCCGCTCCGTTCCAATCAACTGACCATTCTCATAGCCCGCTACTGGTTCCTGCACCCCGTTGTTGCCGGAATCTCGCAAGCGATCATAAGTAACATCGGTGTGTTTCGCACCGTAGCCATCCATAAAGGCGTCTTCCTCGGTATCCCAATCATAGCCTTTGAACTTGTCGGCATAGGCATCTTGTCCCATGTCGCGCAGCACCCGCTCCATGTTCTGCGCAATGCCCGCGGCAATCAGGCAATCAGGCCGCGAATTACCGTAAGGGTCCATGTATTTCTCGGACAGTCGCAAGCGGCGTTCGCCGTTCATCGAGGTGAGGTTCATCTCGTTCGATTCACAGGCCGGCAGGATCACATGAGCGTTCTGGCCGATCTGGCTGTGGATGATGTCCATATCCACCACGAACAGACCGCCCGCGTTGATGGCCGAGACGATCGCATCCACCAACTGTTCACGGGTGCCTCCAGCGGCCGAGTCGATCGCATCCTTTACCATGTCCGACCGGCGCTTGTGCGCGCGCTTGAATTCGGATGCGTTGATCGTGGTCTTGTGATGGTCGCAGGCCCAGACATGATGCACGCCGCCCAAGCCCCGGATCAAGAACTGGTCAACATACTCTGCCGGACGACCCACAACAGATTCGTCGGGGCGGAAGTAACCTTCCTGATGTCCGCCCAAACGGCATACGCCCCCACCTTCACGGCCGATATTGCCTGTGGCCAGTGCGATATTCACCATTGCGCCGACAACGCGGTAGTTGTCATTGCCCCAGATGATGCCCTTTTCATAGGCAAGTGCGGCCTTACGGCGGCTGCCATCGTCATGGGGTTTGGCGATCCATGCGGCGGCCTTGGCGATGTCCTCGACCGGAACTCCGCAAATCTCGGCGGCCTCGTCCAGCGACAGGCGGATTTCTTCCATTGCGTGGTCAAGGCTGCCAAGGCTGGCGGGGTGTGCTTCGTCTTGTGCAACGGCCGCCCCGTCCTGAAAGGTCGAATTGGCGATGAAATCGGAATCCGACCACCCTTGATCGACGATCTCGGTCATGATTGCGTTCAAAAGCGCAAGATCGGTGCCTTCCTTGATCGGAAGGTGCAGCACATTGTCCGGGCCGGCATAGAGTTCAGCCGAATTGACAGACACTGTGCGACGCGGATCAACCATGATGAACCGCGCGCCGTTCTGCATACCCTTGACCATATGGTTGAGGTACAGGTTGGTTTGGGTTTCCATCGGGTTGGCGCCTACGACAAAGATAGTGTCGGTCAACTCATAATCGACATAAGAGTTGTTCAGTTCGTCCACGCCCATATCGCGCGAAGAGTGCACCTCGGAATTATAGGCCGGACGGTTGTGGATACGGATGTTCCGGATGCTCATGCTCTGAAAATACAGCTTGCCGGTGGCCCAGGTGTTTTCATACCCACCCGCACTGCCGCCATGGTCGAAGACAGACACGACCAGATCATCCTCGGATCCTTCGGTGATGACGCGTGCCGTCACACGAGCGACCAGATCAAGTGCGTCATCCCAGGATGTCGGCTGCCAGACGCCATTGCGCCAGACCAGCGGATCGGACAGGCGCTGTTGTTGCGTACCGGTTACTTTCGAGGGGCGGTTTTCGGCCATACGAGCGCCGCGCACCGAGCCAAGGCCGGAATTGACGACACATTCGGAATCCGGCTTGACCACCAGATGCACATCCTTGCCGTTCTGACGCACGACGTTGTACATTGACGGCGCGTACCAGGCTTCGCTCTCCATGAACTGCTGTTCGCTCAAGTCCACGCCGAACTTGTTCTGATTTGGGGCCGTTCCGCCCTGTCGATTCATCGGCCAAGTGTAGGCCTTGTAACCGCATCCGACGATGCAATAGTGGCACGTCACGTTGAATTCCTGCGCATCCGCGGGGATGATCGGCAGGCGGTCGATTTGTCTTTTGTAAGCCATTGTACTGTCTCCCCTACAACACGTTCGACAGGCGGCCGTAGATCAGCTCGTCTGCACCGTCAGCATAAATGTCGCCGTTGTCCTCGACCCGCAGCAGGAATTGCGGCAGGTTCTGCGTGGCATGCCCCCAGATCTGTTGACCGCTGGCTTCGCAATCAAAACGAGAATGGTGGCCTGGGCAGTTCAGGGTCTTGTCATCAGCATTGTAGCTCATCATCCAGCCTTTGTGCGGGCACAGAACCGAGTACGCAACGACGTCACTATCCGGCCCTACTCCTCCTTCGACGGCCTGCCCGAGTTTCAGAAGAATACCGGGGCTGTCAGGGTCAGGATAAGCAATATCCAGCGGCTCGTTCACCTCCAGATCCGCGATATTGGCAAGACGGTTAGCCGGGTAGTCAACCCGCGCCAAGGCCTGCGCCTTGGCTTGTTCTGGTGTCATGACGGTCGCCGCCGCCGCACCTGCGGTGGCCATCAGGCCACCTCTCATGAACTGTCGACGCCCGGCGTCGACCAAACGGTTGCACTTCATTGGCTGGGTCCTCCCTTGCTGAAGAAAATCTCTCCTGCAGAATGCTATTGCATACCATCAGCCCCGACTACGGGCTGAAATCCCATGCTGCACTGCGGCTATACCATGAATTTTATTGATAAATTTCCACGTTCGGATTTTCGAACATCCTGCAGCCACAGTCAGGATCCAGAGAGGCCCAACTTCTGCATTTTTTCCCACAGCGTGGTGCGGGCAATGCGCAAAAGTTTTGCCGCCTCACCGATCTGACCGCCGGTTCGGTCAAGCGCGGCGATGATCTGTGCACTTTCGGCGGCATCACGCGCCTGGGAAAGCGACATCAGGTCATCGGGCGCGGCAAGGCGTTCGGGAAACAGGTCTGACGGTTGCAGCAGCGGGCCAGTCGCCATGGCAAGACCACGCAGCAGTCGTGCGCGCACCTCGCGCCCGCCACCCGGCCAATTGTGGTTGCGAATGGCCTGCTCACACAGCGCACTGATCCCTTCGACGTCCGGCCCGTGACGGGGGACAAGTTTATGGAAAAGCTGTTGCATCAACCAGACTGCATCATTGGGTCGTTTGGCGAGTGGCGGAATGGGAATTTCGGTCCGCGCCAGCCTGTAGAAAACCTCGGAACTAAACCGGCCCTCGTCGATTAGTGTTTCCAAATCATTGCCACAGGCCGCAATCAGGCGCCCATCGAAACTGTGGTCCAGTCTGCCCAGCAGGTCTGACTGAACCTGCGCGGTCATTCTGGAGATGGCGTTGATAAAAAGCGTGCCTTCCCCAACGTTGGCAAAGCCATGTCCAGGTGCAAACAACGCCTCGTTCGCGTCGGCTTCCCGAGCAAGGTTGACACTGACAAAGGGTGCCGCAGAACGATCCGACAGATCATGGATGCGCCGCGCAACAAGATCTTTTCCCGTTCCCGGACCGCCTCGGATCAACGCCGGATTTGAGTCTGCCGCAGCGCGGGCGATCAGCGTCTCGATCTTTCGTGCCGCCGGTGAGACGCCCAGTAAAGGAGGAAAGTCATCTTCTGGAGAACGCTTGTCAGGGGCCCTGACAAGCAGGCTGAGTCTTTCCAGAAACACCGCCATGTCAAAAGGTTTGGTCACGTAATCGGCGGCCCCTGATTTGATCAGCCGAACCGCCTGACCTATGCCCCCTTGCCCAGTAATGAACAAGAACGGTGGCGGCGTCCCGGTGCGGGCCAGCGCCGCAAACAACTCTTCTCCGGACCCGTCCGGTAGACCAATATCGCAGATCACCGCATCGATCGGTTGTTTCGGCGTCCGGATCGCACCAAGCCCCCGGACCATCTGTTTCAGCCAGAGTACCTGCGCGCCTTCAAGTTCCAGCCGCTGCACCAGTGATGCGCCCATGATCTCGTCGTCCTCGACCAGAATAATGTATCTATTCCTGAGCATCTGTAGCACCTCGTGCCCGATCGAAGGTGACGCGCACGCATGTCAGACCATCGATGCGCCGATACGAGATCCGCCCGCATAGTCCCGTCGTCAGATCCCGCACGAGCCGCAGCCCCACACCACCCCCTGGCGAGAGCGGCGCGTCTGTCATCAGACGGCCCAGTGCAGCCTCCGGCATTTCCGGGCCTGAATTGGTTACCTCAATAGAGAGGCCGCATGCATTGTTTTGTGCCGTCAACCCAACCTTTCCGCCGTTCCCCGAAGCCATGCAGGCATTCAGTAGCAGGTTCAGGACGATCTGGCGCACAGGTCCGGCGGCAAGGTCAACCGAGGTTTTTTTCGGTATGAGCACCGACCAGTCCAGAGCCAGCGCCAATCGTGACACCTCTGGCTGGATCAGAAGTTTGAGGTCTTCGAAATCTTCCGGCGTCAAGGGCCGGTCTTCGTGATCCAGCCGGTTCTGATCCAGCGTTACACGGGTCACATCGCGTAAGTGGCGCAGACCCCGATCCAGAAGGTCGGCTGATTGCCGCACCACCTCGGGGCGGTCAGGATAACTGCGGATCGTGTCCGTAGCATTCAAAAGTCCGCCCAAAGGGTTATTGATCTCATGCGCGAGCGAAGATGACAAACGCCCCAGCGCAACAAACCGTTCCCGCTCGGCCAGTCGGCGCTCTGCATCGGCCTTGGTGGCAACAGCGTCCACCATCGCGTTGTAGGTGCGCGCAAGACGCGCCAGTTCACCATCGCCGCGTGGAATTTCGGCGGCTGGAAACAGATGCGGCTCTCCTTGGGTTTCGGTCATCTGACGCGCCAGCGTGGTGACGGGGCGAAGCATCTTGCGGATAGCAACAAAGCCCGCCAACGACAGGAAACTGACTGCCAGTGCGTTGCCGAGGATCAGCGACATTAGGGCCCCCCGTCGCTCTGATAGCAGGTCAGAGACATCCAGTTCGCTTGCGATCTGACCAACCGCACGGCCCTGATAGACCAATGGCGTCAACAATCGCAGAACGGGGTTTGATCCGTCGACCGTCAGGTTTTCCAGCGCAACGGCATTCTGCGCAAGATCGTCGATTTCACTATCCATCGGCACACGTCTTGGGTCAGTCGCCGCCAGCACGCGCCCACGGTCATCAGCCACCACTGTCAAGATCATCCGTTGGTCTTCGCCGCCCTTCGAGGCGCGGTCGAGCGTGTCGTACACTTCCCAGTTATCGCGGCGCAAAACGAACGGTCCAAGAGCCACCGACAACCCTTCGACGTGCATTTGCGCAAGCTCCTGAACCCGCGCGTCCTGAACCCGCGCCAGTGCACGCAGGACTTGTTGCGACGCGACAGCCCCCACAAGAACCATCATCGCCGCCGCAAGAAGCGGCAACTTGATGGAGAGGGGGAGCTGGCCAAGCGTCCGCATGCGCTATCGCTCCAGATCAGCCATACGCGCCGCGATACCGTCAAACAGTGCGGCCGATGCCCGCTGAAATCCGTCGAGTTGCAAAGTTGCCAGTGCACGTTGGCCCTCTTCGGTCTGCTCGAGACCCAACAACGCGGCTTTCAGCGACTGAACCGGCTCGAACCCGATGCTGTCCCGTCTTGTGCAGACTGGCGGAAAACCCAGCCATTCGGACCTCGCAACCACCCGTGTACGCGCGGTCAGTTCTGGTTCGATGATGGCCAGCGCCTCCCACACATAGCCATCGACGCTGCCGGAGCGGACAAGGCCGTCGGCTACGGCGCGCACCACGTTGCGGTGGCCAAATGTGAAAATCGACCGGGCAAAAAATGTCTCGACCCGATTTCCCATTCGAAGCAGATCGGTTGCGGTGACAAGATAGCCTGAATTCGAGTCGGGGTCGGAAAACGCATGTGTTCCCCCGCGCAAGGCGGCGAGGTCCGTTGCGGCATCATCATCTGCGACGATCAGGTAAGACTGATACCGGGGGGCGCCGCGCCAGACTGGCACAGCGACAAGCTCAAGGACATCGGTATGTTGCAAAAATGGATAGCCGCACAGCCACGCCGCATCGACCGAGCGATCCAGCAGAAGGCCAGTGATTTCCTGATACGTCCGCCGTTGCACTAGCTCGATATCTCGGCCCATGCCGCGCGACAGCGCAAGGCGCAGCCCGTCGATCACCGCCGCATCGTTGTCCAGAAACACTGGCGTAAGCCCAAGGCGAAAGACCGGCTGCGCCCGCACCTGGCTCACGGTCATGGCCGCAAATGCTCCTGCCATCAGGGAGCGCCGGTTAATTGGATGGTCCATGGTCTGGGCTCCTCCCCTGGCCAGGATTTGTATACTTTCAACCCGGGTCAGAAGGATCGTTGATTGATCCGTGCAGATAGCTTTGCACAGTTTTCCTTGCGCACGAAACAGCTATCGACAAGTTCGCCCGTGAGTCAGAAGCGTGTGTTCAAGTATCGATTTAGTTGGACATGATCGATGCAGACATGCCTGCGCCCCCCGATCAACATCGCAAGATGAAACTCCGCGCCCCATAATGTGCCAGATTTCAACGCAGGAGCTACTCTCTGGATTTCACAAACTGCGACATCCGGACCTGTCGGTCCAACAGAGAAGATAACATACCCATCAATGGCGGCACAGATTACGCATCGCAGCTTGAGCCAGAATCCAGCTAAATGGTTGCGTACCTGTAATGACGCCTCTGGTATCGTTGTTCACCGATCTATTGGTATCGAACATTAACGAAATAGGGTTGTCGATCGACTATGATCGGGGCCGCGGCGCAACCTCTGGCGAGCGCACCATCGAAGCACCGTTTACCGGAGACCACGGCTGGTTCTTGCCCACCACCTCAAATACGAACGCAATGCCAGAACCGCCGAACTGCGCTTTTGTGCCGCGTCCATTGGCCAGCAGCGTAAAGTTAACAGGCGTCGACCAAAGAAATTCAGAGCCCTTGGCCTTAATGAGTTTCAACTTGAGCGATTTCACGCCATGTCCGCATAGCCAGAGATCTCATTTCGCGGAATTCGGAGGATGGCATTTCGTGGCGTGGGAGTTGGAGCGGGTTGGTGATTGGATCGTGAATGGAGAGAAATCGCCGCAATGGGGCAGGCGATTTGAACTTCTTCAAGGCCCATTCTTGTTGCCATGTCGGCTGATGAGAGTTCTCAGACCGATTGTTCAGACCTTTGTGCGATCGATGTTCGACGCCGGGCATGATTTCCCGTTTTGCCGCTGCGTATGACCGCAATTTGTCGGTGATCACGACCTCGTCGAGATGCCACTTGTCGGCAAACTGATCCCTCGATCTGCGGCGAACGGACACCCGAATTTTTCAGCCCAAGCCCAGACAGTTTGATGCGAGACGATGATACCGCGTTCAGCCAACAGACCCTCGGCCATCAGCAAACTGAGCGGAAACCGGAAATACAGCCAGACCGCTTGGACGATTACGTCAGGCGGGAAACGATGCCGGTGATAGAGTGGAGAGACGTTCTTTTTGATCATGCGGCCCCATCCCATATCAACGCAGCACGTGCATTAACTTTACGGTGCCCTTCTGAATACAGTCCCCGAGGCAGGCCAAGCGGGAAAGCTCGGGAATATGGCAAAAAATCTACGAAGGATGTCACCATATTCCAATCTGTGATGATCTTCGCGGTTATTTTCACGGACTCGTCGATGGACAATTGCGATGCAGGGTGTTGGAATCGCTCCTTGGGGGGCGTCCTAGCGAAGCGCCGGGTCACCGAACGAAACGCACCAAACGGCGTTCCATCCGGCAACGCTGACGCTTAGAACTGTCGGCTGAGCGACATTTTGATAATCCGGCCCTCGCCCTTGACACAGCCATATCCGTCATAGCAAACGCCGTAATAGTCGCGGTCAAACAGGTTGCTGACGTTCAGGTTTACGTTAAAGTTGTCAGCCGCATAGGTCATCGACATATCCGCGATTGTGTGGCTGGGTGTGATCCGCCCGTTGTCCTGGGTCGAGAACGAATCGGACGAATACCGGATGCCTGCGCCAACTGTCAGACCCTGCACAAAAGCCGAGGCATCATAATCCAGCCAAAGCGCCAGTTGGTGGCTGGGGGCCATCGCATTGGAATTCCCAAGCTTGGATGCATCCGACGATTTGGTGATCTCCGAGTCGAGGTAGCTATAGCTCAGGATGCCTTGCAGGTCGGCTGTCAATTGGCCCCGCGCCTCGAGTTCAAAGCCTCTGGACCGTACTTCGCCCACTTGGGTAAAGCTTGAAAAGGTCCGATCGGCCAGATCGTAATCCTTGACGTTGGTCTTGCGCAGATCAAACAGCGCGCCGCTGAGCATCAGGTTGTTCGATGGCTGATACCGCAGCCCCGTTTCCCACTGCCGACTTTTCGACGGGTCCAACGTTTCGCCTGAAATGGTCGTGCCGACGTTCTGGATAAACCCTTCGGAATAGCCGATGTAGGGCGTCAGCCCGTTGGCAAATTCATGTGTTACGCCGAACATGCCGGTGGCGGCATTGTCGCTTTGACTGCTTGTGCTGCCAGTCAGAAGATCGGCGGCTTCGTTGTCGAACCAACTGTACCGCACACCCGCCGTGACTGCTGTGCCGTTGGCAAACTTCAAGTGGTCCTGCGCATAAATTCCGGTTTCGCGGTAGGTCGTCCGCGACCGCGAGGACAACGCCGGATCGGTAACAATGAAGTCAAATTTGGGGTCGGAAATGGGCAGCGTGTAGATCGTGCCATCGTAATATTGTGTGACACTGGAGCGGCTGTATTGGTAATCAATGCCCGCAATCACGCTGTTGTCTGCACCGAAGAGTTGTGTTTCCCATTCCACGTTGTTGTCGAACCCGATGGTGCGGGCATCTTCGTCATTACGGAACGCGTAGTAGGTCAGGCCCGAAGTGGCATCTGAGGGTGTGTAGTCGAGATGTGCGTAATCGGTTTCCTGATGGGCAAAACGAACGCGCTGGTTATAAGTGAGCCCCTCCGAGAAACGGTGTGTCAGTTCCCAACCCAAAGATTCCTGCGTGGTCTTGAAATGGTTGTAATCCGACTGGCGATAGGCGAAATCGCCGGGCAATGCCCCGAGAGAGGCATCAAAATCTTCACCAGCAACGGGCGACATAATAATCGGAGTCTTGGCGTCGCGTTGTATGTGGCCCAGTAATGTGAACGTGGTGTTGTCCGATGGCGCCCAGGTAAAGCCACCTGACAGGAACGCCCGGTCGTTGGCCGAGCTGTCGACTTCGGTTTCGCCGTCTCGCTGCAGGCCGGTCACCCGCGCGGCCATCGTGCCATCGGCGCTGATGGTATCGGACCAATCGAAACCGGCTTCGGCGGTGTTGTGGCTGCCATAGCTCAGGCGCCCCTCGGCCAGACGGTCAAAAACCGGCCGTTTGGTCACAAGGTTGACCATTCCGCCCGCATCGTTCGAGCCATAGAGAACCCCGGCGGGGCCGCGCAGCACGTCTATTCGGTCAATCATGAACGGATCGGTGGAAAAGGCCGAAAAGCTCAGCACCTTTTGGGGCAGGCCGTCGCGGTACAGCGCGCTTGACCCCATGTCGAAACCGCGGATGGAAAACTGGTCGAACCGGTCGTCGGTGCCCCATGTCGACGGGTTGATACCCGGCACATAGGCAATTGCGTTTTCGACTTCGTCGGGGCTTCGGGTCTCAAGCTCGGTCGAGGTGACGACAGAAATGGATTGGGGCACTTCGCTCAGCGGCACGCCGGATTTCACACCGGTTTCCGTAGCCGGAGCAAGATAGCCGTCGACGCGGCCGGAATAGTCGAGCTCGTAGCGTAAAAGGATCGACGGCAGTTCCATTGGTTCAGCATCCTGCGCCTGTGCCGTCTGCACGGCCAGCGTTACACAGGACAGCGCGGTGCAGCCTGCCAGAATACAGTTCAGGGAAAATCGGCGCGGGGCGAAATATGTCATCTCAGGTCCTATCCAAGCGGGGCATGATGTCATGCACGGTATGCTAATAAGAGATCAGCACTCGCCTGGGAGTGACCTGGGTGGGCGCAATTTACGGTTCTGCGGGGGGGTGTCAATCCGGTATTGCCGGTCTAGTCGCCTTGCAATGCCTGGTGAAATTTCGGCGCAAGCCGTCGTACCGCCCAGGGAATGGACAGCGGGGTTTGAAAGCTCATTGCGCCTGTTTCCTGTTCATCGGCCCAGACCGAACGGTCCGACTGCGCAAGGTCGCTGGCCTGAAAGGCCGGCAAGGCTTCGACCAGCGTCCGCCCCGCCGCATCGCCCAGCCACAGGGCCACGTCGCGGTCGAACAGGTCAATCCGTTCAAGGCTGACCGAGAAGTTGCCCGCCTCGGACGCCAATGTGTCAAAGTCGTCTGGAATGCTGAATCCCAACGCCGTCATGAACCTGTTTGCACCGTCTGCTGGACCATATCCCACCAGCTTGGTACCTGCGACATGGGCCACTGCAGCACTTGCCCCGTCGAACGCGGGGTATTTGGCACGGATGTCGGCCAGCACGGCGGCCACATCCGCTATTATCGTTTCGGCCTGGTCCTGACGCCCTGTGGCACGGGCGATCAGCCGCAGTTCTTCCTGCCAGGGCGCACCCCAGTCGGGGTATCCCGAAGGCGGGCCCACCACGGGGGCGATGCGCGACAACTGGTCATAGGTCGCTGCGTCCATCGGCGCAAAGCTGGCCACGATCAGGTCGGGCTGTAATTGCCAGACCCATTCCAGATCAATCTCGAACCCGCGCTGAACCTGCGGTTTCGCGCCAACTGCCTTGCGCGCTGGATCGGCCCAGACCCATGTGGCAAAGGGCCGTGCGCCGAACCAGTCATGCACGCCCACAGGCGCGATGCCCAAGGCATATAGAAAATCCTGTTCATGATAGCCGACAGACACGATCCGCTGCGGCGGTGCGTCAATTCGGGTGGTCCCGAACCGATGGATGATCTCAACCGGCTCTGCCAGTGCAGGCGCGGACAACAGGAAAAGGCAAAACAGCAGGGCGGCGCGCATCGGGAACTCCTTGGGGCAGGGATGCTGGGAGCCTGGCGACTGCTGGGTGCGCGGACATTCAACTGGGGCCACAGCACTGTCAAGCGATCGGCCAAGCGATGGGCGGGGGGTTGCACGCTGCACAGGATAGGCGCTATCTGGCGCGCAGCCAGCCTTGTGCCCGCCAGCCCCTCCAATTCTGATGGATCGCCATGGCCCCGCTGCGCCCCCTGTTTCTGAGCCTACTTTTGTGGAGCGCCTGCGCGCTGGTGCTGGTCTGTGCCTTGCGGTTCGGCACGGCACAGATTTCTGCAGAGGTCCTGTTGCGCGGGGATACGGGTTTGCTGACGGGGCGGACGTTTCGGGCTTTGTGTGCGATGGCCGTGGGCGCCGCTTTGGCGGTGTCGGGGCTGATGCTGCAAAGTCTGACGGGCAATCCACTGGCCGATCCCGGCATCACCGGCATCAACGCGGGGGCCGCGCTGATGGCGGTGGCCACGGCGCAATTTTTGCCGCAGGCCAGCGCGAGTCTGGTGATGGCGTCGGCCATCGCGGGGGCGGGACTGGCCGGGGTGGTGCTGTGGCTGCTGGCGGGGGGCGATGCCGGTCTGGGCAACGACGGTATCGCGCTCCGTCTGCCGCTGGCCGGACTTGCGATACAGGCGCTGTGCCTGTCGTTGGCGCTGATGCTTATCCTGACAGATGCGGAATCCCAGGCGCGGTATTTGCGCTGGATTTCGGGTGCGATCCCGCCCGTTCCACGGGGCGAGACAGTACCGCTGATGGTGATCGGAGCCGCACTGGTCGCAGGGCTATTCGTGTGTGAAAGGCTGTCCTTGCTGACGCTGGGAGCAGACCAAAGCCACAGTCTGGGGCGCGATCCGCGTGTGACCATCTCGCTTGTGCTGGGTCTGGTCACTGTGCTGTCCGGTGCTTCGGTTGCGATTGTCGGGCCGATTGCTTTTTTGGGGCTGTTGGTGCCCTTTGCCGCGCGCGGCCTGGCGGGGCCGGATCTGCGGCAGGCATACGGATATTGTATTCCGTTGGGGGCCGCGGTGCTGATGGCCAGCGATGTGGCGGGACGGGTGATCGCCCGGCCGGGCGAGATTGATGCCGGATTGATCGTCGCCATGTTCGGGGGCGTTGGGTTGGTTGTGCTACTGACGCGGCTGCTGCCGCGCACCGCGCGGGCGCGGGCATGAGACGGGTCGTCTTGCTGCCCTCGGTGCTTTTGGTGCTGGTCTATCTGGCCCTCGCCGGAGGGCGGAACTGGCTTGGTCCCGTGGCGCTGGTACAGGGTTTGACGGACACGCAGGATTTTCTGATCTACGGTCTGCGACTGCCCCGTGTGCTGATTGCCGTCGGGGCGGGCCTGGCATTGGGGATTGCCGGTGCATTGATGCAAGGGCTGACACGCAACCCGCTGGCGACGCCGGATATCATCGGCCTGACCCAGGGGGCTGGTCTGGGCTATGCCGTGGCGCTGATCGCGGACGTCGCCCTGCTGGCTGGCGCGGCGTGCGGGGCGGCCGGGGCGATGATGGCGGTGATCATCCTTGCGCGTGGGCGCGGCGCTCTGGCCTTTGTTCTTTTTGGTATCGGGATTGGCGCCTCCGCCGTGGCAGTCACGACGATCCTTTTGGTCAGCGCGCCGGATGCCAAGGCGGCCCGCGCCATGATCTGGCTTTCGGGGTCCTTGTCCCGTGCCGATCTTGCCACGGCGGGGTGGCTGTGGCTGGTGTTGATGGCTTGCGGTGGGATTATTGCGGTGCGCGCGCATGACCTCGGGCTGTTGTGGCTGGGCGATGATGCCATGGTGTCACTAGGTACCGATCTGCCGCGCATGCGTTTTCTGGTGCTGGGCCTTGTGACGGCCCTGTCCGCCGCCAGCACCTTGGCGGTGGGACCCATCGGGTTTGTGGCCTTTGTCGCGGCGCCGCTGGCGCGTTCTGTCACAGGGGCCGAAGCCCCGGCGATATGGCCCGCCGCACTGACCGGCGCGTGCCTGCTTGCAGCATCCGATCTGGCGGCCCGGTTGATTGCGCCCGTCGCGGTTTTTCCGACGGGCCTGATCATGGGTCTGATCGGCGCACCTTATCTGATCTTCTTTCTCTGGCGTGAAAAGCAAGGGGCCAGCGCATGACAGGCTTTCTATTTGACATACAGAACCTGTCGCTGCGTATTGGGCGCAGTCAGATATATGACCACTTTTCCGTCACCTTTCCGAAGGGCGGGCTGACCGGAATTGTAGGGCCGAACGGGTGCGGGAAATCGACCTTGTTGCGCTGTCTTGCGAGGGTGCAGCAGCCAGACGAAGGGCAGATTGCGTTTGAGGGGCAGCCGCTGGCAGAACTGGCTGCCACAGAGCGGGCCCGCCGCATCGCCTATCTGCCCCAGAATCCGCCCATCTTGCCGGATATGACCATCGCCGGATTGGTTGCCAAGGGACGCACCCCCTGGCGCAAGGCCTTCAGGCCGTTGTCCGGTGCGGATCATGACGCCATAAACCGCGCGCTAAGGGCGACAGGACTGTTTGAAATCCGGTCACGACGGCTGACCGCGCTGTCAGGCGGGCAGCGACAGCGGGTCTGGCTGGCACTGGCGTTGGCGCAGGACACGCCGGTGATCCTGCTGGATGAACCGACCGCCTTTCTTGACCTGCAGCACCAGTTGTCGCTGCTGCGTCTGCTGAGGCAACTGGCGGACGAACAGCAGCGCAGTATCGTTATGGTGTTGCATGAACTGACCCTTGCGGGCCGGTTCTGCGACCATCTTCTGGGGTTGCGTGACGGGCAGTTGATCTGTGCAGGCCCTGCGGAACAGGCGATTACACCGCAAACCGTGGCGGCCTTGTATGATCTGCAGGTTGATGTGGCGCGGGACCCTGTGTTTGGCAAACCTGTGGTCTATCCGAGAGAATAGCGCGGTTGTTCTGGCGGGGCACAGCGGCCCGCCAGAACAAAATTTCACCCTGACGCAAAGGCCGCATTCAACCGCGCGCGAAAGCGTTCGTGAAACGCAGGCTCGCCGATAATATGCAGGTGGTTGGTGCCGGCCACGATCTCGGCCGGGGTCGCCCGCGCCGACCATTTACGCCAGTCCATCAGGTTCAGCCCACGGCTCAGGCTGTCGCCGGCACTGAACGAGGCCACCGGCACGTCAAGCGGCGTCAGCCTGTGCTTGCGGAACACCAATGCATTGTCGATCAACACCCAGAACGTATGTTCGCGGCTGGAGATTTCCGGCCCGTCAAAGGGCAGGGGATCGGCCTCGTTTCCGATGAACCGCAGAAACTGCGCATAACATTCTTTGTCCATTGCGGTGATCAACTGATCCCATTGCGCGCGCATCTGTGTGCGTGCCAGCCAGGCCTGCAAATCGGATTCGAGCTGCGCGCGTTCGCCCGGAGCAAAAACCGGCGCAACGCCGGGTGTGAAATCGGTGCCCAGATCACAGACGTCGACCATGCCGAGCAGTTTCAGGTCAACCTCGCCCTGCAATTGCCGCGCGGCCTCCCATGCCAGCAACCCGCCCCATGACCAGCCCAGAAACGCCACCGGCGCCCCCGCGCTTTCACGGCGGATATGGGCGACATAGTCTGCAACCACATCTGCCACCGATACGTTCAGTTGTTTTTCTTCATTGAGCGAATGACACAGGAACCCCGTCACTGGCTGGTCTGCTCCCAGATAATCAGTCAGCCGCAGGTATTCGCGGGTCGAAACCAGAAGCCCCGGAAAGCAATACAGCCGGGGACGGGTACCGTCGGCGCGCAGGGTAATCGCCGCGCGGCCGGTTTGCCCGCCCTGTGTGATCCGTTCGGAAATGGCCCGAACGGTCGGTGCATCGAAAAAATCGGCGATGGCCAGAGGCACATCCGGCCACAGTTTACGCATCCCGAAAATTGCCCTGAGTGCCAGCAGAGACGATCCGCCCATAGCAAAGAAGTCATCCGTCACACCCAGTTCGGGAAGATCAAGCAGGTCTTGCCAAAGTGTCAGAATCTGGCTCTCGGTCGCCGTGTCCGGCGCAATGCCCGCTGTCTGCCGACTGCGCGTCTCGGGCAGGGGCAGAGCGGCGCGGTCCAGTTTGGCGTTGGGGTTGGTGGGCATCTTCTCCAGAACGACAACCGCCTCGGGCAGCATATGCTTTGGCAATTTGATCTCAAGCGCGCGCCGCAGGGCGTCTTCGTTCCCCGGCGCGGGGCCGGTGACATAACCGATCAGCCGTTTCGCGGACGTGTCGCCGCGCAGCAGCACCAGCGCCTCGGTCACATCCGGCTCGGCCAGCAACGCGGCCTCGATTTCGCCGGGTTCGATGCGGTATCCGTTGACCTTGATCTGCAAATCGACGCGGCCCACAAATTCAACGGTGCCGTCCTCGCGCCAGCGCCCCTGATCGCCGGTGCGGTACAGCCGCGCGCCGGATGTGCCGTCCAGTTCCGGCCCGAACGGGTCGGGAATGAACCGGTCCGCCGTGACCTGCGGCTGCCCCACATAGCCGCGCGCGACACCGGTGCCGCCCAGATAAATCTCGCCCACGACTGATTGGGGGCAGGGCATCATATCCTCGTCCAGCACATAGACCCGCCTGTCGCCCACGGCGCGGCCCAATGGGGCATAGATGCCGTGAAACCGCGTGCCAGCTGCGACCTTCCAGACCATCGGGGTCATGATGGTTTCTGTCGGGCCATAGCCGTTAATCAGGGTTTTAGCATTCAACGCGCGGCTGAGCAGATCAAAGGTGGATTGCGCCAGCCCTTCGCCGCCAAAGGAATAAAGCCGCATGGGTGGGGCGGTTCTGGTGTCTTCGGCCCATTCTGCCAGTTGCTGCAGATAGGTCGTGGGAATCGAGGCGTTGTTGCAGCCATGTTCGCGCATGGCGCCCAACGTCTGTTCCGGTGTCCACAGCGGCCCGTCGGGGATCACCACTGATCCACCCACCATCAGCGGCACCATCCAGCGTTCATGCCCGCCATCTGACGAAAACGGCAGGAACGGCAGTTCGCGGCTTTCAGCGCTCATTTCATAGACGCGCGCGGTGGTCTGATTGTGATGCGACAGGGGGCCGTGTTCGACGGCCACGCCCTTGGGTTTGCCGGTCGATCCCGATGTATACATCACATAGGCCAGTTGATCGGGATGGATCGTGACCGCCGGGGCATCTGTGCGCGGCGCATCGTTGATATCGTCCAGATAGATGATCCGGGCAGCCAATTGTGCGGGCAGCCGGTCTCGGAAGGTGCGGCGGGTCAGGACCACCGCGACACCTGCATCGGTCAGGATATGATGGTTGCGGCTGCTGGGATGGTCCGGTTCCACGGGGATATAGGATCCGCCGGCCTTGAGCACGGCGAGGATCGCCACAATCGCATCCGCGCCTCGTTCGATCAGGATGGCGACGGGCGTTTCTGCCCCGACCCCTGCAGCACACAGCCGGTGCGCCAGTGCATTGGCGCGGGCGTCCAGTTCGGCATGGCTCAGGCGGTCGGGGCCGCAGATGATCGCGACCTTATTCGGTGTAGTTCGAGCATGGGTCGCGATGATCTCGTGCGTTGCCCTTGGATCAACAGGGGTATCATCGGGATAGGGGGCCGACAGCGCGTCAAGTTCGGCGGTATCCAGCAACGGTATTCGGCCTACGGGCAGGTCGGGTTGGTCAAGGCCCGCTTGCAGAACCCGTGCCAGATGGTCCAGAAACCGTTCAATCAATGCAGGTTCGAACAGCGCGGAATCGGCGTCTGCGTGCAGCACAATCCCTTGCGGTGTCTCTTCTGCGACCAGCACCAGTTCCTCGGCGCTTGGCGGCAACGGGCGCAGGTGATGGCAGATACCTTGGGGCAAGTCGCGGGCGCGGCGCAGATACAGTGCGATCGCGCCCAGCGGATGAACATCTGCGCCTGCATGGGCAAGCTGGTCTTGCACCAGAATTTCGGATGGCACAGCGGCTGCCGCAGTCAACGCTTTGGCTGTGTGTTGCGCGTTATCTGCAAACCGCGCCCCCAGGTCTGGTACAATACAGACGGGTTGCAGACTGGTGCTGCGCCGCCACGCCATTTCCGGCTGAGCGGCCAGCGCAAAGCGCAGCCCTCCCTGCGCGCCATACCTGCGCAAGACGATGCCAAGCGCTGTGGCAAGGGACGTCGCGGTGTCGTTGCCTGTGGTAAAAGCGCTGAGTGGTGTGGAAAGCGTGACGTGTCTGGCAAAGCGTTTTCCGGTGTGTGCCACCTGATCCGATGCGGCGTAGCGATGTGGTAGGCGTGCAGTCTGATGGGTGTTCATCAGATCGCGCCAGACCCTGCGAGCATCTGTTGTTTCTGTATCGCAAAGGGTCGGGGCTGTTGTGAATGTCAATGGCGCGGAGCGCAGGCCAAGGGCAGCGAACAGCGCCGCTTCAATGGTTTCAAATGTCGCGTCATCGCCTAGAATGGGATGCAGGACCACGGCCAGAATATGCCCCCCGCACCCGTCTGGCCACAGGTCTGCAAAGGCTGCCTGTCGGGTCAGGTCCGGCCTGTGCGCCGCTGCATGGGCGCGGACGGCTTGCAAATCTGCGGTGTCATGCACCACCAGAGGGGTATGGGCCAAGTCACTGCGCAGCACCTCGCCCCCCGCAAGCGTATCAAGACGCGCGGTAAAGGCCGGATGGGTCGACAGGACATCGTTGATCGCAGCGACCAGACTGGCGTGGTCATGCCGCTGGTCAAATCCCAAGATCAGCAACTCGGGGGTAAAGGGCGCCAGTTCTCCGACGTGGTCATGTGCAAAGATGCGCCGCTCAAGCGGGGTCAGTGGCACGGCTGGCGCAGAGACAAAATCCTTACTCATTTCAGGGCCTCTTGTACGGATAGAGGGCGCATGTCTGTCCAAAGTGCACCAATGCGATCTAGACAGTCGGCGCGGCCCGCCGCATCGCCCACAGGCGACCAACCGGCAGGGATCGGGTGATTGGCGTGGAGCAGTGAAAAGCGCCCCTCGGAATTGCGCAATACGCGCCAGAGGGTTTGTGTCAGGTCAGGCTGGGTCATTGTGATTCTCCATTCAGTTCTTTCCTTGCTGACGTTCCGGCACGGGCAAAATTCACTTCCCTTAAAAAATTCTGGCAGGTGGTGAATTTCCTGCCCGCCGCCGCGTCCTGTGAAGGAGACAAGGAGAAACACATGGCCGACAGCGATCTGTCCGACCTGAACCTGCACCGCCTGATGTGGCGGCTGGGCCTGCCTGCGATGGCGGGGCTGTCGCTGAACGCTTTGCACCAGGTGGTTGATGCGGCTTTTGTTGGGCGTCTGGGGGCGGATGCGCTGGCCGCTTTGGTGTTGTTGACTCCGCTGGCCGGGCTGGTTGCGGCCGCGGGTATCGGGTTGGGCATCGGTGCGGCCAGTGCAACCGCCAGATCGCTGGGCGCGGGCCAACCACAAGCAGCCCGCGCGGTGGCGGGGCTGTCATTCTGTGCGGCGCTGGTTCTGGCGATCTGCGCCTGCGGCGGGCTGTTGGTGTTTGATGATCCGCTGTTGCGTCTGCTGGGGGCACAGGGGGCGCTGTTCGAGACGGCACGCACCTATCTGACGATACAAGCGTTCACCATCGGTTGTGCGATCGTGCAAATCCTGTGCGATTTTCTGGCAATCGGACGCGGCAATGCACGGTTCAGCCTGATGACGCTGGCGCTGTGCTTTGGCCTGAACATAATTCTTGATCCGGTTTTTATCTTCTGGCTGGACCTTGGCGTATCGGGTGCGGCGTGGTCCACGCTTTGTGCGCAGTTGGTCACCCTTGGGGTTTGGGCACGGCATTTCGCCGCCCCGTGCCGCCGACCGGCGCTTGGCCCCCTGCGGCTTTTGTGGCCGGTGTTGCGCGTCGGGCTGCCCGAGACGGCCTCGATCGCTGTGACCACACTTGGCCTGATTGCCCTGCTGCGTATCGCTGCAGACCTTGGCGGTCCTGCCGGTGTCGCAGCTTTGGGGATAACCTTGCGGTTGGTGTTTGTCGTGATGCTGCCGCTGGAAGGGTTTGCCATTGGCGTTCAGCCGATCCTGTCCCATGCGCATGGCAGTGCCAACGCGGCGCGGTTTGCCAGCACGCTACGGGTGATCCTGCGCGTCAGCGTGGCGGTTACAGTCGCGCTTGGCGCACTGTTCTGTCTGGCGGCGCATCCGCTGGCGCGGCTTTTTGTGACCGACCCTGCCGTCGCGGATCAGGCTGCCATGATGCTGAGATGCCTAGCCTTTGCGCTGCCTGCGATTGCCCTGCGATTGTGCGCTCAGATCAGCCTGCAAGCGATGGTTCTGCCTTGGCAGGCCGCCCTTCTTGGCCTTGCGCCGATGGGCTGGCTGCTGTGGCCTGCGATGGGGCTGTTGGTGCCGGGCCTTGGCCTTGTCGGCATTGCCATTGCGGTTCTTGTCGCAGCGTGGCTCGCGGCTTTGCTGGCCTTGGTCACAGTCCGTGACGTCATTTTTCCACTTACACCTACCGGAGCTTCTGCATGACCCATATCCCACCCGATCTGATTACGCCCGCAGGCCCTGCGCCGCATGACGCCAGCGCCACACCGATCTTTCAAAGCAGTTCGTTTCTGTTCGACACCTATGCCCAGATCGAAGCCGTCTTTGCCGGACGGTCAGACAGGTTCATTTATTCACGCGGCGACAATCCGACGGTGCGCGAACTGGAAGACCTGATTGCTCGACTGGAGGGGGCCGAAGCGGCGCGGGGGTTTTCGTCGGGAATGGCGGCGATCTGCGGGGCGGTGTTGCCCTTTGTTCAGGCCGGTGACCGCATTGTTGCGGTCGAGCATCTGTATTCCGACGCCTTTCGCCTGTTCGAAACCGTGCTGTCCCGGTTCGGGGTGGAAACGGTCTATGTCGATGGCAGCGATACACAGGCGATGGTTGACGCGCTGCCCGGTGCCAAACTGGTGTATCTGGAAAGCCCGACATCATGGACATTCCGCCTGCAGGACCTGCGGGCCATCGCGACAGAAGCACGCCGTTTGGGGGTCATGTCGGTAATTGACAACAGTTGGGCCACCCCGCTGTTCCAGCGCCCGCATGACCTGGGCATTGATCTGGTGGTTCACGCGGCGTCGAAATACCTGTCCGGTCACAGCGATACCCTTGGCGGGTTGGTCACGGGGCGGCGCCAGATGATCCGCACTATCGATCACGAGGCGACACATCTGTTCGGTGGCCGCATGTCACCGATGGATGCGTTTCTTGTGCTGCGCGGGATGCGAACGCTGGACATGCGGATGGCGCGCCACATGGAAACCGGGTTGACGCTGGCGCGGGGGCTGGCACAGCACGCACAGGTGGTAGCGGTGCATCACCCCGGATTGCTGGCGGCGCGTCCCGAAGGGCTGAACGGTTTTGGCGGCTTGTTTGCCTTTGATCTGGCGGCAGACGTGGATGTGCCCCGGTTCTGTGATGCGTTGCGTCATATCCGCATCGGCGTCAGTTGGGGCGGACCCGAAAGCCTGATCGTGCCGGGTCAGGCCGCCTGTGGTCTGGCCGGAGCGGCGAATGTGTTTCAACGCTTTGGTGTCAGCCCGCGCACCATCCGGCTGGCCGCCGGGTTGGAGTCTGCCGATTTGTTGATGGATGACCTTTGTGCCGCGCTGCAGGCTGCACAAGAGGCTGCAGCATGAGGCAGAATTTGGTGGCCGAGGGCGTGGCCAACTGTGGCGGCACCCGTTGGTTTGATCTGAAGGACACTCAGACAGGCGACATCCGCCGGGTGTATCTATGGGTTCCGCCCGGTGATGCCCCGGCCGCAGGATGGCCTGCGTTGTGGCTGTTGGACGGCAACGCGGTGATTGGCACGGCCGTTGATACGATGCGGGCACAGGCGTTTTGGCCGACGGGCACCAACATAGGCTGGGGTGTTCTGATCGCGGTGGGCTATCCGACCGACGACGCATATGATTCCCTTCGCCGCAGTTGGGATCTTGGGCCGCCGCCGGGGCGGAATTATCCACCGTTTACCCCGGATGGGCCCGAGGTCAGGACCGGCGGCGGCGCGGAAATGGCGCGGTTTCTGCTGGAAGACGTGTGCGATTTTATTTCCGGGCTGGCGCCGCTTGATCCGGCGCGGCAATCGCTGTTTGGCCATTCCTTTGGCGGACTTTTTGCCCTGTGGCTGATGTTCACCCGCCCCGATGCCTTTGCGAACTGGATTGCGGCCAGCCCCGCGATCACGTGGGAAGACAGCTTTGTTCTGGACCATCTGGCCCGCTTTGACGCGGGCGCGCACCGACTGCGGGTGCATCTGTCGGCCGGGGAATGGGAAGGCGACGCGCTGGCGCCGTTTCAGGCCCACGGACCTGAGGCCGAAGCGCGGCTGGCAGAAAAGGCCAGAACCCGCACGGTGGCCGCCGCACATCAGATGGCGGACGCATTGTCGGGGCGCGGGATTGTGACCGAAATCGAGATTTACCCCGACGAGACGCACATGTCCGTCCTGCCGGTGGCGGTGAACCGCGCCATCCGCTGGGCCTTTGCTATCGAAAACATGCACTCGGCCACAACGACGACACAAATCAACGAAAGGACCTGAATCATGGCTTTTGACCTTCCCGACAGGGAATATCCAACGGCACGGCGGGCCGGTCAGCAGGTGTTGGTTGGCGATGGCGTCACCCTTGCCCTGAGTGACGCAGGCGATGGCAAGTTGGGGCTGAGCGCACCGGAATGTGCCACTTCGGAAACATCTGTCGCTGCAGCACTTGCCGCCTTTGAGGTGCTGAGCGCACAAGGTGGCGAAGTTGCGATCCGTCTTGACGGGGAAGGGTGGGCGATACTTTTGCCGCAGCTTGTTGCAATGGGCGTCGCATGGCGCACCGCCGATGCGGTCTGGGTGCTTCCGGTGGCGTTCTGGCAGGTGCCGGATCGCTGGATCATGCACCAGACCCCGCCGTGGCCAACCGTCTGGCAATCAGGCCGCCACGGCCGTCATCCGGTGCGCCCGCCCAAACCGGTCGGGCCGCTGTATCGGCGGCACATTCCATGGTTGGGGCAGCAGATCGAACTGCGGGCAGCAGACATCGCGGACTTGCCGGTCTTTCACCGCTGGCAGAATGATCCGCGCGTTGCCGTCTTTTTTGAAGGGACGGGAACGCTGGATGACCACCGAAACACCCTGAAAACGCTGATTTCAGACCCGCATATCCTGCCGGTGATCGGCAGTCTGGACGGCCGCGATTTTGGCTATTTCGAACTGTACTGGGCACGCGAAAACCGGATTGGCGGCGTCTATGACGCGGACCCGTGGGATCGGGGCTGGCATGTGTTGATCGGTGAAGATGACATGCGCGGGGCAGATTATGTCACGGCGTGGATGCCCTCGCTGATGCATTACATGTTTCTGGTCGAACCCCGCACGCAAGCGCTGGTGGGGGAACCCAAAGCAAGCCATCTCAAACAACTCAAGAACCTCGGGCGCGGCGGCTTTGCCCATGTGCGCGATTTCGACTTTGCCCATAAACGGGCGACGCTGGTGCGGCTGGAGCGCCAGCACTTTTTCGAATCCCGCCTTTGGGCGCGCCCCGACACAGGGCAGGGCACGCCGCTGGCCTTGTCCCTAACCAATTTGCTTCTCACAGGAGAACAATGATGACCCAGAAGAACACGCGACCACTGGACCTGATAGGCATCGGCTTTGGACCCTCTAACCTGGCGCTGGCCGTGGCCTTGCACGAACGCGGCAGCCGCCTGCGCACCGGGTTTCTTGAGGCAAAGCCAGCATTTGCATGGCATCCGGACATGATGCTTCCGGGCACCGACATGCAGGTGTCGTTTCTTAAGGATCTGGTGTCCCTGCGCAATCCGCGCAGCGGGTTTTCGTTTCTCAGCTATCTGCACAGCAAGGGCCGTTTGTCGCGCTTTATCAACCGCAAGACTTTTTTCCCCAGTCGTGAAGAGTTCAACGACTATCTGGGCTGGATCGCGGGGCAGTTTTCCAATTGCCAGTATGACAACCGCGTTACCGGGATCGAGCCTGTGCAGACAGGTGAACGTGTGACCCATCTTGTTATCCACAGCCAAAGCGCGGACGGCACGCAGGCGCGTCACTTCGCACGCAATCTGGTGCTGGCGCCGGGCGGTACGCCCCATTGGCCCGAGGTGTTCGAACCTGTGCGAGACAGCGGCCGGGTAATCCACGCTTGCAGCTATCTTTCGCAGTTCATTCCGAAACTGAAGCCCGGCCAGCGCATTGCAGTCATCGGTGCGGGTCAAAGTGCAGCCGAGGTGTTTGCCGATCTTGAGGTCCGTGCGGAACAGCCCAATGTTGACATGATCATGCGGGCAAGGGCGATGAAACCATCGGACGACACGCCCTTTGTGAACGAGATTTTCGACCCAGTGCAAACGGACCGGTTCCACAGCATGTCGGCGGATGCGCGGGCGCAGGCCCTGCGCAATCTGGCGGCGACAAACTACGCTGTAGCCGACGCCGATTTAATCGCGCAGATTTACGAGACGCTCTATGAACAGGACGTGCGCGGCGAAAGTCGGTTAGCCCTGCGGGCTGAAACCGATGTGCGTCAGGTGCAGCAGGTTGATGACCGGATCAGGCTGCATCTGAGCGGACCTTTGGGGCACCAGACCGAAACCTATGATCTGGTGGTGTTGGCAACAGGATACCGGCGGGCGCTGGAGCATTCGGTGCTGGCGGATCTGGGCGCGTGGCAAGCTGCCGAAGAACCCGGTCGCGATTACCGTTTGCCGATGAAAGACGGGTTTGAGCCTGCGATCATTGTTCAGGGCTTTAGCGAGCCCACGCATGGGTTGAGCGATACGTTGCTGTCGGTTTTGGCGCTGCGTTCAGAGGAGATTGCGCAAACACTTGAAACCTTGTGTCAATCTTCCTCGGCCATTGCGGCTGAATGATACCAATGGGTCGGCCCTGCCTCTCTCCGGGCTGACCAATACACGCATTTGGCGAAAAATCGCCGCCGCAAGGTCATTAGATCATTGTGGTGACCCATGGTTGAGGGTACAGCTTCCGCACATCAACTCAGCTTGCGCGCTAGGCAAACACAACGTCGTGTCGTTCCCTTTTCATGCGCAAACCGATGGCCCAATCACAAAATAACCATATCTCTGGCTGTGCCTTGACACGGCAAAAGTTGCTGCGTCATCTGGTGGATGAGCGTGAAATGCTGCTGTGCGATGCAATGCGCATTATCGGCAGCCGCGACCGTGCCGAAGATGTGGTGCAAGATGCCGCCGTGCGCTGTCTGAACAGCAAGGCGATTGGCGCCGAAATTGCTAGCCCGCGTGGTTTCCTGCGCCGGATTGTGCGCAATCTGGCGCTGGACCAGTTACGCCGCGACGTCAGTGAACGGGCAACACCGCTTGAGCCGGAGGATGACCTGCAATGCGACCGGCCCAATGCCGAAAAGCAGTTACAAGACAGTCAAGCCTTGCGGCGGCTGGCAGGCGGGCTGGCCAGAATGCCTGCGCGCGAAACCGAAATTATTCTTGCGCACCGTCTCGGGGCCGAAACGCAAAAAGACATTGCCCGTCGTTTTGGTCTGTCTCCTGCCGGAATAAACGGAATCATTGCCCGAACGCAATCAGCGCTGGCCGACTATGTCGACCCGCCAGACCACGACGACAGGATGGTACATATTGGCACAAGACAATAGCGCAGTTGCACCTTGCCACGCGGGGACGGGTGCGTTTGTGAAACCCTTTTTGGATGCGGTTCGCTTTGAAAATCTGCGGCCCGGCGTGTTGCTGGGTGTGGGGCGGTTTTGGCCCGATTTGTTTGATCCGGCCCTGTTCACAGTTAATGGGATTGACCACCCCGAAACGATGTCCAAGGCCATTGCCAAGCGGCAGGCAGAATTTCTGGCGGGCCGGATGATGGTGCAGATCGCGCAACGGCATCTTGATGTTCCCACGGCCCAAATCAGGATCGGCGGCAGACGGGGGCCAGTCTGGCCACCGGGGCTGTGCGGGTCAATTACCCATTCCTCTGCCAAGATCGCCTGCATCGTCGGCACCGATCCAGATGCCCTTGTCGGGCTGGATCTAGAACATGTTGCCGATGACAACGCGGTGCGTGCGATCGAAAAGGTTGCGCTTTCAGGCCCCGAGGTTGCTCTATTGCGCGCGCAGCGGTGTCTGGACTACGCGACGGCCACCACCGCGATTTTCTCGGCAAAAGAGACCCTGTTCAAGGCGATCAATGGGCGGGTTGGTCGCCACTTCGGTTTTGATGCTGCAGTATTGGCTGCACCGCCGACACCGTCCGCAGTGGTCTTGGGGTTGGCGGCTGACCTTGGTCCGTTGTTTCCGGCGGGTAGGAAGTTTCGCATAGATTTGCGCAGACGGTCGTCATATTTGCTGACGTGGTATTACTGCGCGGGAAACAACGACAATCCGACGGCCCAAGGTTCAGGGTCTGTTGGCCGAACGTGTCATAGTATCAACGTCGCCACAGACCCAAATACTGCAGTTTCGTGAAGATTTTCTGCTTCCGATGCAATTGCATTGATCGCCTTTGGCTGTCTACGCATACTGATGCGAGAAAGGGCTGCTGCCGTCTCCCGTCATTCTATCTTAAAACTCGGGGCTCAAATATCTGAATTTTACATCATCCACCGCCGCAGGATCACTGCCCGACAGGTAGGCCCGCGCGCCCCTTGATGCCGTGACAATTTGCAGCCATGCGAAAAAAGTTAAACGCGATGTAAAAGTTGTAATCGGGATGAACATGTCGCGCATTTTCTAATGCCAAGCCGCCACTTGATAAGGAGTGAAACATGAGTAGTGCGACGAAACTTGCAGGCCGCTGCCTTTGCGGTGAGGTTACGATCAGCGTCGACGGCGAGCACGACGCGCAGCCGGGTGCCTGCCACTGCCGAATGTGTCAACGCTGGTCAGGCGGGGTCTTTCTTGCATTCACGGCTGCCGCCGATGCAGTGACTGTAGAGGGGCCGGTGAAGCGATTTCAATCTACTTCATTTGCTGAACGCGCTTTCTGCGGCAAGTGTGGAACGCATCTCTGGATGCGAAACACGAACGATCAAGCAGAGGATTATGATCTGATGCCTGGTTTGTTCGATGCCGCACATGACTGGCCACTGCGCTCTGAGATATACGCCGACAAGGCTATGGTTGCGGTTCGCTTGGAAGGTGACCACCCGCGAAAGACTGCGGCGGCGTATGAGGCATCTAATCCACATACCAAATGAAATGTTCACAGTATTGCGATGCGCGCCAATTTCGGCCCTTTGTAAACAATGGCGCGACGATCTGATGCTGCGTTGCAATGCAGGAGCCACCCACAGAGGCCATTCGCGGATCGGGCAGAATCTTGTTGGATGAAACGTCGGTCAGCTGACTGAGTTGGCGTCTAGTATCCAGATGAAAATGGCAGCGATGAGAGTTTGACCAAAGTGGCACCAAGGTCATAGTTTGCAACATCACAGCCGAAGGAACGCGAAGATGCCCATGGATATCTATTTGGTTTATCTGGCAGCAGTCGCCGTGTTTTTCGCAACACCCCCTGATACCAGCCAGCTTCTCATCATATCGAACAGCGTAAGGCACGGGCTAAGACGCAGCGTTTATACCATCGCTGGAGATTTGACAGCTAACAGCTTGCAAATGACGGGGGCGGCTTTCGGGCTTGCCGCGATCATCGCGACCTCCGCAAGCGCGTTCATCTGGATCAAATGGCTCGGGGTTGCCTATCTGGTCTGGATTGGCGTTCAACTCATTCTCTCGAAGGAAAAAGCGGATCATGTTACAGCCAACACATCTGGTCAGTCGTTCCGTTTGTTCCGCCAAGGCTTTGTGACATCCATGGCAAACCCGTTTGCCGTCGTATTTTTTGGCGCTCTCTTTCCCCAGTTCATCGACCCGACGATGCCCGTACTGCCTCAACTGTTCATCTTGGGTATTACGTATCTGGTGGTCGATGGAGCGATCTTACTGCTCTGGGGATGGCTGGGAGTGCGAGCGGCCACCGCGCTTAAGCGGTTTTCCTTCGGCTTAGTGAACAAGGTTTGCGGCGCGCTGATGATCGGCGCAGCCGCATTGCTGGCAAGCAAGGACTTTCAGCCACAACGGTAGCCGCAAGACCAGATGGCAGACATTTGTGCATTGTGCAGCTTAGTGCCATGTGGGCTCGAACCCACCTTGCGGTGCCCGATTCTCGGATCGGGCTTCACGAAGATATGCCAAGGCGAAAATATCGGATCAGGGCGGGTACGAGCGGACGCTGGATCGGACTCGCGAGTGGCTAAGCACAGGCAACCGATTTCTGGAGCTGGGGTGCGGAACGGGAACGACCGCGCTGCGGCTTGTGGAAGGCAAAGCCACCAACAACAGTCGTAGTTCGATTGTGTCTTTGTGGATGTGTGATCTGCTGAAAGAGTTCGAGGTAAAATGATGAAGACGGTAGGCGCGCAACCTTCGTCCGCAAATCCCATGTGTGTTAGGAATGCGCATGATGCACCCACAGGAGGCGCAAATGAACAAACGCGCAACTAACCTGACCATCGACCCGGTGCTTCTGGACGAAGCCCGTGCGTTGAACATCAACCTCTCTGCTACGTTCGAGGCCAGTCTGCGCGACGCCGTGCGCGCCCGAAAGGCCGCGCAGTGGCTGCAAGAAAACCGCACGGCGCTGGAAGGCTATAACGCGTGGGTCGAAAAGAACGGCCTGCCGCTTGAAAAGTACCGGCAGTTCTGACGGCGCAGTTCAGTGTGCATGACCTGCCCGGGGCTGGCCGGGTGGTGGCCCCGTTGGTTCCACTCGATCAAAGCCTGCCTCCAGCGAAATACCTTAACCCAGTGATTACACTGGATGGCAAGCAATTCGTGCTGATCATCCAGTCGATGGCTGCGGTTCGTGTCGCACTGCTTGGGTCAGCGGTGGGTGACCTGTCGGACCATCAGGACGAGATCACCCGCGCAATCGACATGGTTTTTCAAGGGTTTTGTTGATCGGAAAACACTTGATCGGGTTTTGATCGCGTGCCCTAAAGCGAATGGTTCCACCTCATCCACTCTGGTAGACTTCTTTCCATGATAAACTCCATAAAAGGAAACTGGGCACTTTTCGCTGGCATGCTCATGCTGATGGCTGCGAATGGACTCTTGGTCACGCTATTGAGCGTGCGTGGGGCGGCGGTGGGCATGTCGGCTTCATCGATTGGACTTATGCAATCAGGCTATCCATTGGGAGCGCTGGCAGGCTGCGTCTACGCACCACGATTGATCGCTCGGATTGGGCACGTAAGGGCTTTTGCGGCGCTCGGTTCGCTGTGCTCGATCACCGCCATTGTACATCTGCTGTCCGTAGATGTCTGGACCTGGGGGGCAATGCGGATACTCGCGGGATTTTGCTTTCCAGGTCTTTATGTGATCAGCGAAAGCTGGCTAAATGCTCGTACGGCTAACACGTCACGTGCCACGGTGCTCTCGGTCTATTTTGTGGTTCAGATGGCGGGAGCGTCCGCAGGCCAAGCATTGGCGGGGGCGGGAGAAGACTCTGGAGCGTTGATGTTTGGGGTCGCCTCGATCCTGATCTCCTTGTCGTTTTTGCCAGTCCTGATGTCGCACAATCCGGCACCTGAGTACGTACCGCCAGTGCGAATGTCACTCCGTGAACTGGTGAGCATTACCTCTATGGGTGTGTTGGGGGCAATGTTGAACGGCGCGGCTCAAGCGACTGTCTACATCGGACTACCTCTCTATGGACTGGCACGTGGGATGGCGGCAAGCGAAGCGACACTGTTGGTCGTGGCCGCCACTCTCGCAGGCGCTGTGGCACAGTTCCCTGTCGGATTGGTATCAGATCGTTGGGATCGCCGTTTCATCGTAGCGGCACTGGCGGTGGCCTGTACACTGACATCCATTGCTCTCGCGATGGGCCTGTTCGGTGACGCCGTGCTGGTCGCTGCGATCCTCTTGGGCGCCACTGTCCTTCCGGTCTATTCGGTGTGCGTGGCTTATGCCAACGATCACCTCGTGCCCGCCCAGATTGTTCCTGCAAGTGGGTCGCTGGTGTTGAGTCTCAACGTCGGGATACTTGTTGGTGCCTTTGTGGGACCTGCCAGCCTCGAAGTTATGGGGACCGTTGGCGTACCTGTCTTCCTTGCGACATTGGGAGCCTTAACGACCACGGTGGCCATCGTGCGCGTGCTGAGCAGCGCGCCGCCCGAAGACAACGGGGTCGCACACCCCATTTCGGCACAGGGTGTCCAGACCGTAGGAGCGCTGCATCCAGAAGCAGATGCCCAATAGCGGTCCCGCAAGCGACAGGATCGATAGTGCCAACTGGCGTAGGAAGGGTTCATACTTCGTCGCCTAAGTGATAAATTCGTCAAACATTTCGGGCCTCCCAAATCGGATCCGTTCGGTCGTTTTCTTCGTCATCCCCCTTTCACGCCCAGCATCCTGCCACGGTATTTGCGCAAAGTGAAATCGGTCGAAAAGTTGCCGCAGTGGCCTTACTTCAAGGGCGTGCCCACCGGCGATTTCACCGAGGCGCTCGAGGCGCGGCTGGGTCCGAACGCCAAGGGGCTGAAGGCCTACTGATGGAAAGATTATGGTGCGTGGCAGAAACGCGACCTCGGCAGTCATCGCATTCTCTGTGTTCGATATTGATAACCTGCGAGAGTGCATCGAAATGGTCCGCGAGCGGGTGCGCTGACCTCGCCGCAGCCTACGCCGGATGTTTACCAAATAGCTTATGAGATGATAAGACTACATATATCACTGACTCTTCAGATGCAGAAGTGACGCCCCTGTCAAAGGGTCGGTTTTGACAATTTTCCAACGTGAGATTCTTTGGACACCTGCACAAAAGCCGTGTCCGAATTTCTTAAGAGACCAGAATAGCCGTTACAAAGGCAGATGCAATGTTGACGGAGTACACTGCCATACTTGAGCAACTCACCGGCGCGCGCCGTGGTGCTGAGGTACGTTTGCATGAAGACATCATATTCGGGATTCTTGAAAACAACCGGATCCTCCGCTTTGTGGGGAAACAGGACGTTGCGGATGACAGCGATATTCTTACAATACTGCGCAGAACTGATGAAAGCTATTCAATTTCAGTAATTAATGACCGTGAGTTCTGGATAAATCGGAGGCTTGTCAACTCAGCAAACCTTCGGGATGGAGACGTGTTGGAGTTTGGCGAGACCGGACCGATGATGCGGTATTACCAGTTTACCGGCAGTCTGCCCCTGAGGTGGACCATTGCTGAGATGGCTGGCGACTCTGTTGCATATCTCCGCTTTAGCCGAACACCGCTTGGGTATCGTCTTGGACATGCCGCTGCCCAGTTTGGGGGGCGGTTGATCAGGCAGACCACGATTACCTACCGGGTGACCATCATTGTGGCACTCATCGCACTTGCCGGGTTTGCATACAGTCAATACCAGGCAAGTTTGCTGATGAGGGAGAGAATCGAGGCAAGTTCCGGTCAATTGGATTCTGTAGCCGCCGCATTGGCAAAGGCACGCGCTGAAGCGTTGAAGCCAAGCGATCTGGTCGAATTGAGAAAGGAGCTGACCAGTAAGGTATCTTCCAACGTTGAAAGGTTGAACGAGCTGGAGCGCCACTCGGGTGCCGTCAAGCGTGTCATCAGAGAGGCCACTGAATCAGTCGCTTTTCTTCAACTGGAGTTTCGCCTTCGGGATGCATTGACGGGTCAGGAAATGAGGCACGTTTTGAACCGGGATGGCGTTCCGGTCATGTTGTCCAGGGGGCAACCACTGCTGGCCCTTGATGGCAACGGCCCGGTCGCAAAAATTCAACTTACCGGAACCGGGTTTTTGCTGCAACGTGACCGTTGGATCGCCACCAACCGCCACGTTGCAATGCCTTGGGAATATGGAAGATATTCAAACGTCATCAATACAAACGTCTTTGAGCCAGTGGTCACCAGATTTGTCGCCTATTTCCCGAACCACAGTGAAGCGGTGGGTGTTTCCCTGGTGAATGCGAGCCAGACGGCTGATCTGGCACTTTTGAAGCTGGATGCCGACTTGCCTGAGATTGATGGTTTGGAACTGGCTGAAAGAGCTTCAGAACCCGGAGAAGAGGTTATTTTGTTGGGCTACCCAACTGGTCTTCGTAGTCTTCTGGCCCAGTCTGGTGAAGAGTTTGTCAGGCAGTTGCAGGTCGACGAGGACATAGAGTTCTGGAATGTGTCCAAACGCCTGTCAGAGGCTGGTTTGATCGTTCCGTTGGCCAGCCGCGGTATTACGGCTCAGGTCGCGTCTGAAGCGATTGTTTATGATGCCGAAACGACGATGGGCGGCAGTGGCGGACCGGTATTGAACCTGCAAGGAGAAGTCATCGGTATAAATGCGGCTATACTGCCCGAATTCGGCGGTTCAAACCTTGGTGTGCCGGTTGCAAAGCTTAAACTTCTAATTGCTGCGGATGCCGGTGGCATAAAGGTTGACCTACCGAACGAGTGACGATTTCAAAGGACAGCAGCCGTCCGCACCCTGCGCCCAAGTGAATTCCCTGGCGATATGTTCTCTCCTCAAGGATAGCCGCGATACTGATTGCTTTTTATACGTCGTTCGAAAAAATATTCGATTGTGCAAAAGGATACATTAAATGAAAAAATTATATCTTGTCCTGAGCGGTGCATTGCTCCTGGCGTGGCAGCCCTTCGCAGCCTATGCCGAGATCGACGGGCACGGCCCCGATGCCTGGCAGGTTCATGGCGTTGCAACCAATGACGTGCTCAACGCCCGCATGGGGCCGGGCACGACCTATCCCGTAATTGACACTTTTGCGCATGATGAACGCGGTTTGCAGCAGATCACTTGCGTTCCCTTCTATACGATGGCGCATTTTTCGGTGATGTCCGAGGCCGAGATCAACAGTCTGCCGCCGCGCTGGTGTCTCATGCGTTCAGCCGACATGAGCAAGGCGGGTTGGGTGGCGCAACGCTACATTATCGGAGAAGGCTATGAGCCCGTGGATTCGTTGACGACGGGTCCTGATGCGGTACCAGGTGACGAACTGATATTCCATGCACAGGATCTCGTGCGGGCGCTTTACGAGAATGCGGATCTGGCCAGGCTTGGGGGGCCGCACCCGTTGGATCCGGAAAACGTTGCCAACTATTTCTCTTCGGATGTCGTCGCAGCTATGCGGTCGCAACCGCTTCAGGCCGACCCACTTTATGGAGCGCAGGATTTTCAGGGCAGCGTTTCCGAACCGGAACCCGATCCTGATCAACCCATGTTTCGCGGTATGATTACGCTCAACGTCGAGATCGTAAACTTCGGTCGCTCGCACACGGCGGTGTTCAGGTTGCGCGCTGATCCCAGCCAACCGGGTGCACCACTTCGCATCATGCGTATTGAGCACGATGGCTGGTCGTTCCCTTAACACGCCCCGCCTTAAACCTGTATTGCCAATGCCCTGCCGAACTTCGTGCTCTTGGGACATTGGCGATACATGATGCTTCAAGGTAAAGGCGGGACGCTGTGGCGGCCTTCAATACAAGGAACTCTGAAATGAAAATGTATTGTGACTACCTGTCTTAGGCGTGCTTGGGCTTGCCCTGTATTTGGCACAGCCTGCGTTGGTCCGCCGATCACGCCGTTGTTTGCACCAGAGCCGACGCTGCCATTAAGCTTGGCAAGGGCAAGGTTTTCATTGGGCCACAACGTGCTGCAGTAAGGGGTTTTCTCAGCTACCCTGACTTGCGTGTAGTCCCACCAGGCGGGACAGCAAGATTACGGTGTAGAGCGTGCCGCCAATCGCCTCAAAGACTACGAAGGACTGGGCGTAGAAACTGACCGGGGTGATGTCGCCATAACCAAGGGTGGTGAGGGTCACGTAGCTGAAATATACCATCTGTTGCCAGTCAATGGCCGTGCCGGAGCTCGCCACGAATGATCCCGGTGCGCTCCATTCGATCAAGGCCAGAACGGCGGCAAAACCCGATCCAATCACGAGGTAGAGCGAGGTGGCAGAGAGCAGCACATCGGTCATTACCGTGCGTGCGCCGAAGGTATAGCGCACCAACACCACCACCATGCCCAGGTGATAGGCGATGGAGGCCAGATAGATGGCCAGAGCTGTGGTTGAAGAAGGGACGTAGGAGTTTAGCACTCCGGCAATGAAGACGGCGAGCCCTGCGCTTCCGACGAAGAGGCGTAGTGTCTTCATGTCCGTCAGCGCCCATGTCGCCAATACGAATATCGCTGCATAGAAGCCATAGAACAACGCGGGCCAAGTCCCGCCCGCCGCTGATAGCGGATAGGTCAGGTTATGGATCAGGATCGCCGCAAGAAGCATCCCGTTTGCAGTGACCTTGTTCCGTGCCGTGGGCAGTGTCAGCATCTCATTTCACCCTTTGATGTCCGAGCGCGGCCATGGTCATCATGATCAGCAAGACACCCGCACCAAGCCACAGCCCGTTCAGATGCAGACTCAAGACCACCCAAGCCCATGCCGCCAATGCGACCACGGCCAGCAGGTATAGCGCACGCAGTCGCTCAGCCGTGACCCGGTGGAAGATGGTGCATCCCAGCAAGAACAGTGAGGGTCCGGCAAAGGCGATGAGCGCAGTTTCGACATGGATCGGATCGAGGGGATGCGCCACAATCATCTCGATGGCGACAGCAGTGACGATGGCTCCACAAACAGCCACCCCATGGGCATAAGCTAACCCTGCGCGGGCAAGGCTGGCGTGGTCGGTCTCGTGCTCGAACCGCTGTTCCCCGGGTTCGGACAAATCGACAAAATAAACCCACCATAATGTCACGATCAGCAGAAAGCCGATTAATGCGGCCAAGCCGATGTCAAAATGAATCTCATGGCTGACCAGGTAACCTCCGAGAAGCAGGATGGATTCCCCAAGTGCAATAATAAAGATCAACTGGTTGCGTTCGAACAGGTGCAACCCGCGCAATGTCCAACTTGACATCGGGGTCGCCCCCTTGCCCGGCAGCCAAAACCCGGCATATGGGCCAGCGTAGTCAATCAGAACCGCGACAATCCAAAGCTCCAACCGAACGGTCTCGATAAGTGCGCCAAGAATCCAGAAGACCCCGGAAATCGCACTCCACAAGCCAAGTTGCGCATAGTTGCGTCCCATAACCTGACCTCGAAAGATCAAGACCATATAGCCTGCGCGGATCAATGCCATCGCGACATAAGCGATAGCAAAGAGGCCCGCGCGGTCGCTGAATGCTTGCGGCGCGGCCACGGCCATCAAGAGCGCGCAGCCCATCAACACAACCATTAACCCGCGTCCACTGGGATGGTCGGGGTTCACCCAGTTCGCGGCCCACGCAGTGTAATTCCACGCCCACCATACGGCGGCAAACAGCGTCACATATTCCAGTGCGCCCAGCCAGGTGGCGTGCTCCAGAAGATAGTGCGATAGCTGAATGATGGTGAAGACGTAAACAAGGTCGAAAAACAGCTCCATCGTAGTGACATGGGGCGTTTGTTCAGGATCGAGGGTGCGCAAGGCGCTGGACGGGACAAGGCGGTGCAACATACTGGGCATGAACGTTTCCTGTTAAATCGTCGTAACTATCCTTGAAATCCATCAGCATTTGCAAGGGTTCGAAGACCGGCGGTTCTTCAGAAAACCAGCTAAAGCGGGCGATAATATCGCGATGGCATGTTGCCCGAAGGCTACCTGTGTACATATTGCGCGGATATTGATCGGGCGGGATCAAAAGCGCGTGGCAGCCCCGACGCGATCTGCCCTTTAGCAAGGTCGCCTGCCATGATCGCCTTAGGCAATCGCCCGGAGGGTGGCGAAGACGGGAAACGCCCGGCGCAAGAAGATTCCGCGCCAGATCGACGAATCGATCAAGCGTGAATATTTCAACGAGATAGGCCGGAAGCAAAAGCGTTATACTCTGATGCGCGAGAATGGTCCTGACTCTACCTATCGACCCGCCCTCTGTGAACGAGGTGCTCGATGACGGTGGAAACCCTTGCGGGCAGCGCGGCCGCCTTCCCGAGGTAGACGACGTGGAATTCCTCGCGCACCGTGCGGCTTCCGGCCACGCGTTCCAACTGGCCCGTGACGAGTTCCTGCCTGACGATAAAGTGCCCCACCCGAGCTGTCCCGTTGCCATGCAGCGCCAGCGCCGCAATGGTGTTGCCGTCCGTCGCCCGCACACGTGACCCCCCCTCGCGCCAGATCGGATCACGGCGGGCATAGGCGAATGCCAGGCTGCCCTCCAGACTTCCGGGCGCCCTGACGGTGATGACCTCGCTGATGCCGAGAGAGCGCGCCTTCATCGCAGAGTTCGGCAGTGGACCGGCACGCACTGCCAGGTCGATGGGTTGTCCACCCATGTCCACCAGACCGTCGCCGATCACCAGTTCGACCTCCAGTTCCGGATATTGACGCAGCAACTCAGGGAGGATCGGTGCGAGAATGTGGTTGGCATAAGCCGAACTACTGGCGATCCGCACCGTGCCCGCCACCGGGCCACAGCCCACCTCGCGCTCGGCCTGATCCAACGCGGCAAGGATGCCACGGGTCGAACGGGCAAAGTCCATGCCTTCATCGGTGATGTGGATCTTTCGCGTCGTACGCCGCATCAGCGTGACTCCCAGACGCTGCTCCAACCGGGTCATCATCTTTGACACCCCCGAAGGTGTCATTTGCCGTGCCAGCGCAGCGGCAGAGAAGCTGCCCTCGTCGACGACGGCTAGGAAGACTTCCATTTCTTGCAGGCGGTTGGTGTCGCGCATTAGCCTAATTTGTGAAATTGCGGCACAAGTATTGTTATCAGAATGCCAATTATTCCACAATCGAGAAGCTGCCATCCTCTCTCCGAACAATTGGAGACACGCGAATGGCAAACATTTCTGATCACGCAACGCGGACGGTATCACCCCGCGTGGCCCCCCTCATCGCCCTTGGAATTGGGGCCTTCGGCATCGGGCTAACGGAATTCGTCATCATGGGGCTGCTACCTCAGGTCGCACAAGATCTCGGCGTCAGCTTGCCTTCGGCGGGGTTGCTGATCACGGGTTATGCCCTTGGAGTTACCTTCGGCGGCCCTATTTTGGCCATCGCGGCCAGCCGCTTGCCGCATCGCGCCGTGCTAATCTTGCTGATGGCGATCTTCACTGCCGGCAACCTGCTTTGCGCACTATCGCCCGGCTTTGGGCTGGTGCTGGCGGCACGGGTGATCACTGGATTTGCGCATGGGACCTTCTTTGGCACCGGGTCTGTCGTTGCTCAGGCTATCGTGCCGCCGCATCGCAAGGCCTCGGCCATCGCCATGGTTTTCACCGGTCTGACACTCGCCACGGTGCTGGGGCTGCCCTTCGGCACCTGGCTGGGGCAAATCTACGGCTGGCGCGCCACCTTTTGGGCGGTCGCAGCCATCGGCGCACTCGCTTTCGTCGCCATCGCCCTCTTGGTGCCACAGACCTCACCCGGCACACCGCTGAAGTTGCGCCAGTTGGCGCTCTTTATTCGGCCCGCACCGCTGCGCGCCCTCGCGATGACAGCGCTGGGATACGCGGGCGTGTTCATGGTCTTCACCTATATCACCCCGCTGCTGACCGAGGTCGCGGGCGTGCCGGAGGCGTGGGTCGCGCTATACCTCCTGCTCTTCGGGCTGGGCATTGTCGGCGGCAATGTGCTTGGCGGGAGGCTGGCTGATCGTTGGCCGGGCCCGGCGGTGCCGCTTGTGCTCGCTGGTCTGGCTGGGGGCCTTCTGGCGTTGCGCCTCGGGCTCGTCCTGCCAGTGCTCGCTGCGCCAGCGATGTTCTTCCTCGGTTTGCTGGCTTTTGCCACTCTTGCGCCGCTTCAAGCCCGGATGATGTCCAAAACACCTGAAGGTACCGAGACCCTTGGTTCTACGCTGAACATCTCTGCCTTCAACCTCGGCAATGCCATCGGTGCCTGGCTCGGGGGGCTCGTGCTCTCTGCCGGGTTTGGTCTGTCGTCTCTCGCACCGCTTGCAGCCCTCCTGCCACTGGCCGCGCTGGCCCTGGCGTTTCTCCCCGAAAGGAACTGACATGAGCACGATCGCACGGACAACCGCAGCTCTGGCCGTCCTGACACTGGCTGCACCCGCTCTGGCCGAAAGCTGGACCCCGACGTGGATGGCCAGCCCCCAGGCTGTCTGGAGCGATACCACCGTTTTCGGCACCGGCTTGCCGGAGAGTATCGCCGGGGCCACGATCCGGCAGCCGCTGACGCTGAGCTTCCCGGCGGATCGGCTGCGGCTGGTGCTGTCGAATGTGCATGGCACGCGCCCCCTGCCTGTCGACGCGGTAACCCTTGCCCGCAGCGCCGGAGGGGCTGACATCGACGCGCCGGAAACGGTTCTTTTCGGTGGCAAGCCAGGCACCGTAATCGCCCCGGGCGCACAGGTCGTTTCGGACCCGGTCGTCTTTGCGGCCGCGGCTGGAACCCGCATCGCAGCAACGTTAACCTACGGATTGGGTGCCACCGCTGAAGACTTCCACTGGGACGCCCGCGAAACCAGCTACCTGATCGATGCGGATCGACCTGCCGCAGCGGTGCTGGACGAGATCCCGGCACGGATCACCCTGAGCACGATCCTTTCAGACCGATCGGCGCGGCAGGTGGTGATCGCCATGGGCGACTCCATCACCGATGGTAACGGTGCCCCAATGGACGCCATGGTGCGCTGGCCCGATTTCCTTGCACGTGCGCTCGCTGATGAGGGGATCGCCGTAGTCAATGCCGGAATCTCTGGCGGCCGCCTGCTGAGCGACGGCATGGGCCGCAGCGTGCTGGCCCGGCTGGAGCGCGATGCACTGGCCGTGCCGGGGGCCGACACGTTGGTCTTGCTGATCGGCACAAATGACATCGCATGGCCAGGCACGCCGTTTTCGCCGGAGGAAGCCCCGATGAGCCTGAGTCGCCTTCAAGCCGGGCTGCTACAGGTCGCCGCCCGCATTCACGCGCAGGGCATGCACCTGATCCTCGGCACTGTTCCGCCCTTTGCGGGCGCACTGCCGGAGACACCAATGGAAGCGACCTATTGGAGCCCCGAGAAGGAAACGCTGCGCCGTGAGTTGAACGACTGGTTGCGCAGGGCGGATTTTCACGATGGGCTGGTGGACTTTGACAACTTACTCAGCGCGCCGGGTGACGACATGCGCCTAAACCCCGCCCATGACAGCGGTGATCACCTGCATCCTGGGGCGGAAGGAAACCGGGCGATGGCCCGCGCCGTGGCAGAGACAGTCATGAAAAGACTGGAAGAATGAAGATTGATCTCAGTGGAAAGGCCGCCCGTGTCACCGGCTCGACCAAGGGCATCGGCCCCGCTACTGCCAACGCGTTCTCGGACGCTGGCGTGGCGGTTATCTTCCACGGGAAGAATGCGCAACATCTTTCTAAGATGGGCGGGCGGTCTCGTTGCCCGGTTCGGGTTGGGACGGATCCACAGGGCATCTCGTGTGCTGATGGCGGTTGCCATCCTTGTAGTCGGCTTCGGGTGAATGACACCCGCACCGGCTCTGCCCGGCGAGACGATTTGCGGGGCCGCCTTCGTGATGCTCTCCGGAATTTACCCGATCTGGGGGATGCGGCCGCTGCCCGGCCATCCTGCGACCGGACTGACGATCGGCTTTTTCACCATCGCGATCGGCCAGCCCCCTAGCAAAGCTCACCAACGCTTGTCTGACAAAAACAATTGGATTAGGACAGAGTAAGTCCCACGCTAGATTACAGTCAGGGTTACACCTTGATCAGGAGTGTTCCCCGACGCATTCTTCCTGTGCCCGTCTGGCCCTGTCGGCCGCAATTTTCCTCGCAGTCCTATCTGGTGCCGCATCTGCCCAATCGACTTTCCTGGACCACTGCGGCAAGGCCATCATCTGGGATACGTCGCCGAGCAATGTGGTCATGATCGTGAGGTCTGCTCCGATCATCTACCGCGCCGTTGATGGAACCGCAGAACATATCTGTCGGTATGAACAACGACTCGCTCAAGCAAGCTCCAAAGTTTCCCCGCCGCGTAATCTGACGCCAGAGCTTTGCGACCGCTTGCGTCGGGATATGATGAAGGCTTGCCTCAATGCCGCTGGTTGCCGCCGAACACGAACAGATGCCCATAGTTCTGTTGGACTGAACGCGGGGCCTTCAGACGACGATGCTGGCGGGCAAGGGGGCGTTCGAAACTTTGCGCGCGTTGGCCATGTCGTTTTTTTCGGCGCGGATTTCGGCCTGGTCGGCGGTTAATCCATGGTCGAGCCAGCGGTCCACCAGACGGGATTTCAAGATGTCCATCGGCACATCAAGCTTGATCGAAAAATCCCAATGCGCGTGCAATTCCCGCCAAACCGGTTCATCGAAAAGCAGATAGTTTCCCTCGACAATGACCGTATCACATAACGGGCCGATCACACCGCTTGCTGCGATTGCAATATCGCGGGGGCGGTCGAACGTTGGATGAAACACTTCGGGTTCATCGTGCAGGCGGGTGACGAGATGCAGAAAACCGGCCACGTCAAAGGTTTCTGCCGCCCCCTTGCGATCCAGAAGGCCACGGGCCAGCAGGACGGGGTTGTGCAGATGATAGCCGTCCATTGGCACAACCTGTGCAGCGCATCCTGTATCAGACAGCCGTTGGGCCAGCGCTCCGGCCAGTGTGGATTTGCCGCTGGCAGGCCCCCCCGCCAGGGCAACAAGACGCCTGCGGCCAGACCGTGGCGCTGCCAGAACCAGGTCAGCCAGCGTTCCGGCTGTTGCCTCCAGCGCGGTCATGCCGCTTGTTGGATATCTTTGGCGCCTGTCATAAACGCAACCGCATCGGACATCGTATAGTCCTTGGGGTCGATCACGCACAGCCGCTTACCCAGTCGGTGCACGTGTATGCGATCTGCGACCTCGAACACGTGGGGCATGTTGTGGCTGATCAAGATGATCGGAATGCCGCGCGATTTCACGTCCTGGATCAGTTCCAGCACCTTGCGGCTTTCCTTGACGCCCAGTGCCGCTGTGGGTTCGTCCAGAATGATGACCTTGGAGCCGAACGCCGCAGCGCGGGCCACGGCGACGCCCTGGCGTTGGCCACCCGAAAGTGTTTCCACCGCTTGGTTGATATTCTGGATGGTCATCAGCCCCAGTTCGGACAGCTTGTCCCGCGCAAATTTTTCCATCGCGGGGCGATCCAGTTGACGCAACCATGTTCCACGGAACCCCGGCTTGCGCAGTTCGCGCCCCATGAAAATGTTGTCGGCAATGGAAAGGGCAGGTGACATTGCCAGCGTTTGATAGACGGTTTCAATACCGGCCTCTCTGGCTTCAATGGGGTTGGCAAAGCGGACTTCCTTGCCTTCGAGCGTGACAGTTCCCGCGTCGGGGATAATCGCGCCCGACACCGCCTTGATCAACGAGCTTTTGCCAGCGCCGTTGTCGCCGATGACGGCCAGAATTTCTCCGGGCATCAGGTCAAAATCGCAATGATCCAGGGCGGTGACTTTGCCGTACCGTTTTACCAGTCCGCGGCCTTTCAGAATCGGTTCCATTATGCTGCTACCTTTCTGATCCATTGATCTACGGCAACTGCCGCAATGATAAGTGCGCCGATCAACAGGTACGTCCATTGCGCATCCGCACCAAGAAGACGCAGGCCCAATGTGAACACCCCGACGATCATCGCCCCGAAAAACGTTCCCATGATCGAGCCGCGGCCGCCAAAAAGCGAGATGCCACCGATCACAACCGCCGTGATGCTTTCGATATTCAGAAGCTGTCCAGAGGTCGGTGACACCGACCCGATCCGTCCGATCAAGGCCCAGCCCGCAAAGGCGCAGATCAGGCCGGCCAGTGCATAGACGGAAATCAGCACCATCTTGACGTTGACACCTGACAACTCGGCGGCTTCGGGGTCGTCGCCGACGGCATAGACATGGCGCCCCCAAGCGGTGTGGCGCAGCACATAGGCAAGAAGCAGAACAAGACACAGCAGGAAGACCACACCAAGAGTCAAAACAGCCCCGCCAATCTGCAACTTAGCGCCAAGCAGTTGCAGCAATGGTGCCTCCGCTGCAATTTCCTGGCTGCGGATTGTTTCATTGGCAGAATACAGGAAGTTCGCTGCCAGCACGATCTGCCACATGCCAAGGGTGACGATAAAGGGTGGCAGTTTCATGCGTGCAATAAGCCAGCCGTTCAGTGCGCCGATTGCTGTGCCAACAGCCAAGCCGCATGCAACTGCAACAACAGGGGGCAGGCCATAGCGAAAGGTAAACTGGCCCATCACTACCGACGAAATCACCGCGATTGCGCCGACACTCAGGTCGATGCCCGCTGTCAGGATCACAAGGCTTTGGGCCGCTGCCACGATTCCGACGATCTGCACTTGTTGCAGGATCAGGGTTAACGCAAAGGGCGAAAAGAACTTGCTGCCAAGTACTGCGCCAAAAACACCGATCGCGGCAACAAGTACGATCAGGGGCACCAATGCAGGTGTGGTGTGCAGGGCATGGTGGAAATGACCAATAAACCCCTTTTCCTTTTCGCTGAATGACGCGATTTCTGACGTCGCGCTTGATACGGCAGTTTCGTAGTTGTCTGGCTGTGACATTCTATGTCTCCCCGTCGGTGTTGGAAACGACTTTGGCGGAAAGGGCAAGGCTGAGCCTACCCTTTCCCCGAGTGTTGAGGCAGTTCAATGCTGCATCAACCCCAGCAAAGCTCGGCGCCTTTGGCAGAGTCGATGCTGTCAACACCATCGACCGGCTTGTCAGTGATCAACGTCACGCCGGTATCGAAGAAGTCCTTGCCTTCGGTCGCCTGTGGTTTGACCCCGTCCTTGGCCCATGCCGCGATCGCTTCGATCCCTTTGGAGGCCATCAACAGCGGGTATTGCTGCGAGGTGGCACCAATCACGCCGTCCTTGACGTTCGACACGCCTGGACATCCACCATCAACGGATACGATCAAGACATCGTTTTCGCGTCCGATGGATTTCAGCGCCTCATAGGCACCGGCAGCAGCAGGTTCGTTGATCGTGTAAACCACGTTGATCATCGGATCGCCGGCAAGAAGGTTCTCCATCGCCTTGCGACCGCCTTCTTCGTTGCCAGCGGTGACATCATTGCCAACGATGCGCGGGTCGGTTTCATCACCCCACCTGTTCGGGTCACCCAGATCAATGCCAAACCCCTGCAAGAAACCCTGATCGCGCAGGACGCCGACGGTGGGTTGGCTTACGGCCAGATCAAGCATGGCGATCTTGGCATTCTTTGCGTCGTCACCAAGTGCTGCGGCGGCCCATTTGCCGATCAGTTCACCCGCCAGAAAGTTGTCGGTTGCAAAGGTCATGTCGGCGGCATCAACCGGATCAAGCGGTGTATCCAGGGCGATGACCAGCAGGCCGGCATCACGTGCCTGCTGAACTGCGGTGACGATTGAACTGGTGTCCGAAGCGGTCAGCAATATACCTTTTGCCCCACTTGCAATGCAGGTCTCGATTGCCGCCACCTGAGTTTCGTGGTCGCCATCAACCTTACCGGCGTAGCTGCTCAGCGTGATGCCCAGTTCAGCGGCTTTTGCCTCGGCACCTTCGCGCATTTTCACGAAGAACGGGTTGGTGTCAGTCTTGGTGACCAAACAGGCTCCGATCTCTTCAGCCGAAGCGGCGCCCGCCATTAGCGTCAGGGCGATGGCAGATGTTTTCAAGAGTGTTTTCATTGTTTCCTCCCAAGGATCATTCGATGTCCTGTGACATCTGGCCGGTTCGGGCTCCTCCCCAAACCTGAGCCTGAGCAGAAAGTTTGCTGCAGGTTGTCATGCAATAGGCCTGATTCCATTGGCTCCGTCAATTAATAAATTAACTTTATTTAATAATTGTTCTACCCTATCTTCCCTACCTGAGGAGAGACGAATATGGTTGGCCGCATGGAAGATGGCATGATCAGAAGCATTCGGGGCGGCGCGAACCAACGCGGTGTCCGCAACCATAACGAACGTCTTTTGTTGTCGATTCTTCAACGACAAGGCGGGCTTTCGGGGGTCTCGCTGGCGCGGCGTATGGGGCTGTCGCCACCCGCAGTTTCCACCATCTTGCGCAACCTTGAAAAAGACGGGCTGCTCATGCGGGGCGAACCGACCCGTGGCAAGGTTGGCAAACCCTCGATTCCGATGGAGCTGAACCCGCAAGGCGTGCTTTCCCTTGGTTTGAAAGTCGGGCGCCGCAGTGCCGATTTGTTGCTGCTGGATCTGACAGGAAACGTTCTGGCGCATGACCACACGACCTATGACTATCCGCTGCCCGAGACAGTGTTTGGATTTCTGGACAAGGGTCTGTTGAAGATTCTGGGTGAACTGGATACCACCGCACAAAGCCGTCTTTGCGGCATTGGCATCGCCGCGCCTTTTGAAATCTGGAAGTGGAGCGACCAACTTGGAGCCCCGGCTGCAAAGTTCCGCTCGTGGAAGGATATCGACTTTGCCGAACAGGTTGCCCGGTTCAGTAATTTGCCGGTCTTCGTTCTGAATGATGCCACCGCCGCTTGCCAGGCCGAGCAGCTTTATGGACGGGGTAAGGAATTCCGGGACTACGCCTATTTCTTTATCGGCTCGTTCATCGGTGGTGGAATCGTGATGAATCACACCGTCGTGGATGGCAATCAGGGCAATGCAGGCGCGCTGGGTTCGATGCGCGCGACCGGTCCATCGGGCGAAAGTCAGCAGTTGATCGACGTCGCCTCGCTTCATTTGCTTGAGGCACGACTGGTTGAGGTGGGGCTGGACCCCAGTGTTCTATGGCAACAACCGCAAGACTGGAGCGGGTTGTCACGGTATGTCGAACCCTGGATCGGTCAGACCGCTCAGGAGTTAGCGAAAGCCGCGCTGTCCGTGTGTTCCGTAGTCGATTTCGAGGCCATATTGATCGACGGGGCATTCCCTGCTGCGGTTCGTGAAATGTTGATCGAACGTGTCCGGCGTTATCTGGTCAATCAGGATACGCGTGGTCTGATCGTGCCACAAATCGAAGCCGGCAGCGTTGGCGCAAGCGCGCGCGAAATCGGTGCCGCCAGTAGCCCCATCGTTTCACAGTTTCTGTTGAATACAAATGCAGGTTTATTCGCGTTCTGACGGGTCGCGAAGATTGTGTCTGCCCGCTGCGATGTCTTCCACACAGGACGATACCCTAACGGAGATGCCGTTCTGGCGCACCAAACGACCAACACGGCGATGACCAACGTTCAGGTCGATCTCTTTCAGATACTCCGTCATGCGCGGCCTGCCATAGCTGCCCAGGCTGGGACGGGACTGTTCCTTGATATTTGCAAGCGTGACCAGATCGGACCATTGCCTGCGGCTGGCAGAACGGCTGCGGAAGGCCCGCTACCACGAGAGCCTGAACAACGTCACACCCGCCGACGTCTACTTTGGTCGAGACAAAGCAATTCCGAGAGAAAGGGAGAAGATCAAGAAACTGACGATACGACAGCGCCGCTTGCAACATCAATAACAAGCAGCATAATCAATAACGAAACCGAACCAGAGCCTCCAATGTTCGAACCGCTCTGATGTCCCATTTTATAGGACGACGGACAGACCCTCGCGTCCTAATCGTGAGCGGAAAGAAATCGCTGGTCTTGTCTTGGCGATTTGAACCTCCCCATAATCTTTTCTCGCCGTCGCGTGGGGCGATGTGCCCCTTCGGATCGATTGTTGAGATGGGGTGGTTGCCGTCCTCCCCAAACGGCATCGCAATGTGCCAAGGTCGTGGTGTTCGACATCATGAAACGGAAAGGACGGCAAATGAAAGATACAATGATCGGAGTGGACCTGGCAAAGAACGTTTTCCAGCTTCACGCGGCAAGCATGACTGGGCAGTTGAAGTTTCGTAAGAAGTTGTCCCGCTCACAGTTTCGGGAGGTTCTTTCGGCGCAACCACCCGCGGTCATCGTCATGGAGGCGTGTGGCAGTGCCAGCTACTGGGCGCGCGAGCTGGCCCGACTTGGTCACGAGGTGAAACTGATCGCGCCGCAATATGTGAAACCATTTGTGAAGCGCCAGAAAAACGATGCCGCGGACGCAGAAGCTATCGTCGTCGCGGCGCAGCGTCCGGAGATGAGGTTTGTTCCTGCCAAGTCTGAGAGCCAACAGGCCCGTGCGATCCTGTTCCGGAACCGGGAGCGTTTGGTGAACCAACGGACTGAGTTGGTAAATGGTCTGCGATCAATCCTCTATGAGTTCGGGCATACAATCCCGCAGGGCATAGGGAATTTGAGCCGCGGGAATGAGATCCTTGAGGACCCGAATTGCGATCTTCCAGACCTGGTCCGCCAGGAGTGTCGAGACCTTTTCGAACTGATTGAAGAGACCACTGTCCGGATCGACGCCAAGTTGAAACGGATCAAAGCCTTGTCCACTGAGACGGACACGGCCAAACGACTTCAGACGATGCCGGGCGTTGGCCCTTTAAGCGCCCTTGCCATCGAGGCATTTGCTCCACCACTGGAGACATTCACCCGGGGCCGCGACTTTGCGGCCTGGCTGGGCCTCGTGCCACGACAGCATTCATCAGGCGGCAAACCCCGTCTGGGGCGAATGTCAAAGGCGGGCCAATCTGACATCAGAAGGCTTCTGATTATCGGAGCGATGTCACGCTTGAGCCAGTTAGGTCGCAAATCCATACCCAAAGGATCTTGGCTGGAACGTATGCTCGCGCGCAAGCCGAAGATGCTGGTCGCAATTGCGCTGGCCAACAAGATGGCCCGGGCCCTATGGGCCATGCAAACGAAGAAGGAAAATTATCGGGATCCGACGCAGGCGGTCGTTACATGACCACGGTGTAGCGCAGGGCCGATTGACGTCGGTAAAGGAGGTGTAAGGAGTCAAAGACCTGAATGGGCAGAATGATCGAACAGATCTGGATCGGGAAAACCAGGATAAGGGAATGAGCGTCGAAGCTCGTTGTCGAGATATGGACCTGATCCGCAGATCACCATCCCGGCCAGCGGCTTCTGGAAATGCCGCACTCGAAGGCCTGACAGAAGCACGCACTCGATCACCAACTCAAGAGGTCTGAAAAACATCTTGCATCAAGGACGGCAACCACAGAAGACCCTTGTGGGCGCGACGGTCAGCACCGGGTGCCAGACGCGCGATCGGTTTTGTATAGCTGCGCAGCTTGTCGGCGATGACCAGCATTGGTTGGCCAAAATGAGTGATCAGCCGTATCAGGAAGCGCCTGGCGGTTGTGGTATTACGGCGCGTCTGAATTAAAACGTCGAGTGAGTCACCATTGGCATCCACGGCCCGCCAAAGCCAGTGCTTCACGCCACTGATCGAAACCACGACCTCGTCAATATGCCACTTGTCGCTCGAACGGGGGCGGTCCCGGCGGATGCTAGCCGCAAAAGGCGCGCCAAACCGGTTGATCCAAAGGCGGATCACTTCACGGCTAACAATGACGCCCCGCTCGGCCAAGAGATCTTCGACATTTGCCGTGCTGAGCGCAAACGATTGTAGGCTCAGACCGCATGGACGACGATCTTGCGGGGAAAACGAAAGCCTTTCAGGCGCGGCATTGACGAAGGGATTTTCATGCCTCAACTTATAGCTGAATCATGCTTGGCAAACACCTTGGCAATGTCCCTCGAAGCAAAGGATCACCACATGGTGCAGCTTTGGCTCGGAACTGAACCGGAAGGCGTTCGCGTCCTGAAAGCATGGCCCGGCAGATGATTGGCAGAACAATAATAATGGGTATGGCTTTAACCGTTATTTTAGGCAGCAAGGAGATGGCTATGGCGCAGCGGATCGGAGAATTTCCTGTCTACAAGCAGGCGTCATTACCTTTGCCGGCGACACGCGAGGAGTTGCGGACCTCCCTTGGCGACCTGAAGCAACTGACGCCTGCTCTTGTAGATAGATTGTCCGAGCAGGCATTGCCAGCCGTCTCGTTGGAAACAGTGCCGCACGCGGAAGCGTCTATTCCGCTCGGCGCAAGCAAGATGGGTGGGGCACCCGACCTGCCACGCGGCATGCCCTGGCCAATGCGCCCGCCTTATGCAGATGCCCAGATCAAACTGGAACACTATCGCTCCCTGATTGGAGTGACGCTGGCAAAAGCCGGAATCGTACCCGAGTGGATGACGCCAGACGAAGGTAAGCATTATGTCGCGGAGCAAAGGCGTATCGAAAAGGAAGTGGTTGAGGGAGCCCTGGCAATGCTTCCCAAAGAAGAGGCAAACGAGATTCGCCAGTTCCTTGAGTCCCAGAGCATCTACACGCCGGAACGCGCCCGCGAAGAGACGCGTGATCACATCCTTCAGGCACAGATGGTCGCAAGGAGCTTTCCCTTATCCTTCATCGCACAGCTCGACCTTGGTAAACTCTCCGCCCAGCCTGGCTTCGACCCCGATCTGCCTAAAAATGGGCGGCTGATGTTATTCTATGACTTGCTCGAAACGCCACCTGGCTGGGAGCCGAGTTCGCGTGTCGGGTTCCGTCTGATCTGGGATGAAACACCGGCGATCGATTTGATACGCGTCTCCGTTCCGGCTGCGTTGAGCGAGACGCAATATCGGGAGACGTTAGTTCTCGAACCAGCGCTGATTATTCCCCACAGCGTCGCAACGCCCATCCCGCCGAGCGTGAAAGCGTGGGATGCCGATCTGCTCGATCAAGCGTCGTCGCAAGAATTCGGTGAGGGGCCTTATTGGTCCTATATGGCTTGGCTGTCACGCTTTGGCTCATCGGATGAGCCCGGGCGTATAAACCACCAACTCGGCGGCTGGCCGCAATCGCAACAGAACGGAATGCAGGCCCAGGCCCAACTCGCCTCGAATGGCATTTTTGCCGGAACGTCGTACGCATACGACACGTCAGCGGCGAAAGAGATTCTCAAGGGCGCGGCGGACTGGAAGCTCGTTTTACAGGTGGGCGCTGATGAAGCTGTTGGTCTGCGTGGCGGGGCCTACTATGTTTTGATGCGCCACGACGACCTTCTGGAACGTCGCTTTGATAAGGCCTGGGTTGTTCATCAGTCGAATTGAGCTGCGAGCCCAAGATTTAATGCCTGTTGATTTCGCTCCGACCTTTTCCTGTGCGTCAACCCTTTGAGATCACACTTGTCGATGGGAGAGAGAAAAACGAGACCGGATCGGTTTGTGATATTAAGTACCTTGGGTTTCGCGCCCGTTCGAGATGCCCGTCCCGCTGCCTAGCAATGCTAACAGCCAGACGAGCGCAGCTTGGCCCGGTGAAGCGCTGCCAAGCTCGGGGGACTCGGCGCGAACCGCAAGCGGCCGGGCAGAACTTCGTAGCTTCCGGACTTCGAGCATCAATACCGGATGCCAGCGTATAATCGACAAAGGTTGCAGAAAGCCCCTTCGACGCAAGAGATGCGGCGCTGACGACTTGCCATACCGTCACAAATATCCGCGTTTACGGTTTCACGGCCTCCCTCTGGAGGCGACGACAAGGTTGCCGCTTATGGCGATGTCCAAAATTTGGGTTGGAAGCCGTCATCCCGGCTGTCGTTCCAGACCGCGTATTATGCGAAGCCCGTTTTGAGGTTACGGCTAGCGCACCTGTCGACCTCTTCCAAACTACCGTTCTGGTTCAAGCACTATAACAATCTTCACCCTCATTGTGCTTTAGGATATCAATCACCGTGCAAGTACATCAGCTCGCAATCTCAATCCTGAGCATGTCCGGTCTTTTGGGGGGCAACCCCAACTCCGGGTAAATCAAACTGAGGTTTTCACAAGTGAACAACATCCTTCATATTATCTGCGGCCTGACGACGGCTGGACTTTTCTGTGGGATCGGATGGTTGGTTCTGGCACCGGATTCCACCAAGATCAGAAGGGGCCCAGCGATTGAGGCCGTACAGCTGGCAGGGTTTGTTGAAGCTGGAGTTGAAGAAACAGAACGTTTTGGCATGACTGGAGAGGAACTGAGCCGGTTTGAGGACCGGTGGCGAAATGCGCCGCGAGAGATTGTGGCATTAGCCTTGCAGATCGCGCGTGGCAGGATACCCGAGGCAAACGCGTTGCACGAAATCGGAAGGGATGGCTTGTCGCGCGGCTATCCGGCACCGCGCCTTGATTTCACCGTCAATGACCGGCCAGTAGTCTTTATGACAACTCTTCTTCAGGAGGCGGTGTTGGCATACAACTTTGAAGCAGCGCAGGCTCTTCTGGCGGCGGGAGCCGATCCGGATGAGAACCACGGAGAGGCCTTGTTTCTGGCAGTCACGCAGAAGACCCGCGGTGCGCCGCCGTTCATGATGTTTCCGGATTTCGACGCGATGCTGCCTTTCCTGCGGGCGTGCCTTAAGGCTGGGGCGAACCCAAATGTCCAGCGCTATGGCTTTCTACCGCGCACCCCGTTTGGAGAAGCGAGGTTGGAAAACAATCTTGGAGCAATGCTGATCCTCTTGCAATCCGGAGCGGACCCCTGGAAACAATACCCCGGTCCGAGCGGGAGGTTGCGGGACAGTGCTCTGGAGAGCCTGGCGTTCTCTGCGGGTAGCAATGCAAGCGCGGAAATCCTGTTCCGGCTTGCGCACTCAGGTTACATGCCACGGGGGACGCAGCAGCAACAGGACCGCGTTTTCGCCCTGCTGTCAGCCGCCGCAGAGAAGTTTGCTTCCAGCAATGATGCAAAATCGCGTCATACCGCCTGGCGTCTCGATCAGGTGTCACAAGCTCTTGGCGACGCGTTGTCACGCGAAAGTCATGCGGATGCGCTGCGTGCGAACCTTGTAGAGTTCAACTATGAGAAAGATGGTGGATGGTATTTGGCCGCGGATGAGGTGCATTCGCGCTACGATGCGCCAATCTCGGCTCCCGCCACAGGCACGCAAATCTGGGAACCTTAACGAAAGTCCACAAAGCGGATTCGTTTCGGTGAAAACACCTAATACAATCGCGATATCTAAGCACGCTGACCAGTTCTCCCGGGCAGCGTCAGTTGACTTTGAAGTGCCGTCCGAAGGGTTCAACAGATCAGCAGAGATCCACGCTTGCGCAGCGCCGCGTTGTAGCTGGACCAGTTCGTCGTACGATAGCGGGTGAGAGGTGGCTTGCTCATGCAGCCTGTGTAACCGCATGGATTCGCGAAGTGAATCCTATGGCGTCAGAGATGGGCAACAACGCCGGTCTGGATGGCTCAGCCTCACCTACAGAAAAAGTCGATCGAATACATCGGTTCGGTCCTGACAGCTATGGGATTTGATGGAATTGCCTGAATTCGGTATTCCCCACGACACGATCAAAACCTGGAAGGCACTTCTGTATCGGCATGTCGGGCTTTTAATATAAAAGTTGTCATTCTGAATAATACCAGCATCGACCGGCACCACGGCTGTACGTATGTCATACGCCTGCTGGAAGGGGGACTGGTTTGTTATGGGTTTAAGGTGTTCAAAGCCAAGGGGCAGGCTCACGCCCGCCCCCCGTGGTTTCGTTCGACTACGCCTTGGCAAAGGCCAGCAGGTCCGCGTTGATCACTTCGGGATGCGTCGCGAAGGGGGCGTGCGACAGGCCCGGGTAGGTTTTCAGCGTGCCGTTTTGCAGCAGCTTGATCGCCTTGTACGCCGAATTCTCGATCGGGACGATTTGGTCATCCTCGCCGTGCATCAGCAGGACCGGGATGGTCAGTGCCTTCAGGTCTTCGGTGAAATCGGTTTCCGAGAAGGCCTTGATGCAATCGTAATGCGCTTTGGCGCTGCCCATCATGCCTTGGCGCCACCAGTTCTGGATCTGGCCCTGGCTGGCGGTCGCACCTTCACGGTTGAAGCCAAAGAAGGGGCCCGAAGGTATATCCAGAAAGAACTGCGCCCGGTTTGCGATCAGTGCGGAACGAAATCCGTCGAAGACCTCGAGCGGGATGCCGTCTGGGTTGTTCGCAGTCTGGGCCATCACCGGCGTCACCGAGCCGATCAAGACGGCCTTGGCGATGCGTCCGGCCTCGGCACGGGCTGCGTAGTGCGTGACCTCTCCGCCACCGGTGGAATGGCCGATGTGGATGGCGTTCTTCAGATCCAGAGCACGGGCCAACTCGACCACATCCTGTGCATAGGTGTCCATCTCGTTGCCGTGGTCGGTTTGATCTGACCGGCCATGACCGCGGCGGTCATGAGCAATGACGCGATAGCCCTGTTCCAGAAAATGCAGCATCTGGTTGTCCCAATCGTCACTCGAAAGAGGCCAGCCGTGGTGGAAGACGATCGGCTGCGCATCGCGCGGGCCCCAGTCTTTGTAAAAGATGTTTGTTCCGTCGGTTGTGGTGAATGTTGACATGATAATGTCTCCTTGTGTTTGTGCGTTGGTGCTGTTGCGTTGCAAGATGAGCAGGGCGGCTGCGGCGGCCGCAGAGGTGATCAGTGTCCGTCTTGTGATGGCTGTGTTCATTGCGGTGCCTTTCGTTTCGGTATGGACAAACTATGCGGAGTGGTGGGTGCAGGGAGGTGGCGCAAATGACAATGAACGAGGCAAAAGTGACAAATGTGACGCTGGTCGCAGATATTGGACTGCTGCTTTATCCGGGATGCCAACTCGCCGCGATCTACGGGCTGACGGATCTGTTCCGCATCGCGGGCGAATGGACAGGAGAAGTTGCGCGCGCGGTGCGGGTTTCGCACTGGCAGGCGGATGATGAAGGCGTCACTTGTGTCTGGGACAGCCATCCCGGTAGCCCGCACCAGTTGACGCATGTGATTGCACCGCCCAGCATCATCATGCCCGAACGCATGGCGCCCGCGCCTGCCGCAGCTGCCTGGATGCGTGACCAGCATTCAAAGGGGGCCACGCTGTGTTCGGTCTGTGCCGGAGCTTTTGTGCTGGCCGAAACAGGGTTGATCGACGGTCGAAGTGCAACAACGCACTGGGCCTTTGCCCGACAGCTTGCAGAACGGTTTCCCAAAATCCGGTTGGCTGACGAACATATGGTGGTGGACGACGGCGACATCATAACTGCGGGTGGCATACTCGCATGGGCCGATCTGGGGCTGACACTGGTGGATCGTCTGCTTGGCCCGGCCACGATGTTGGCAACGGCACGGTTCCTCTTGATCGAACCACCGCGGCAAAGCCAGCGGCCCTTTGCGCAGTTTGTTCCGCGGTTTGATCATGGCGATGACGCCGTGCGTGCCAGCCAGCACTATATTCATGCTCATGCCTCGACGATGCAGGGTGTGGCCGAACTGGCTGACAGGGCGGGGATGACGGGGCGCACATTCCTGCGACGGTTTCGTGCGGCGACGGGACTGACGCCGGTAGAATATCTGCAGCAGGTGCGGATCGCAAAAGCACGTGAGGCGCTGGAGCGTTCGCTGACGCCTGTAGAAACCATCGCATGGGACGTCGGATATTCCGACGCGGCGGCGTTTCGCAAACTTTTCCAGAAACTGACTGGTTTGCGTCCAGCAGCCTACCGCCAGCAATTCGGCATCGCAGGATGATGTGGGCTCCGCACTGCTGTTGCATTGCGAACCCTGCGTTGGCTTCAGCGCTCAGACGACTGGCGAGGTATCAGGTCGGGCATAGGGGACATCAATGTCATGCCTGTTTGGCCATCGATCGTGTGGTTCAATAGATCAACTGCCAGTTTGGCAAGGTCATCCAGATGCAGATCCACTGCGGTCAGGGGGGGATCAGCCAGCTTTGCACGCGTCCCGTCATATCGCGTGGCCAAACACAAGGTTCCCGGCACATCCCGGTGCAATGACTTGGCGGCTTTTGTCGCTCCGGATGCAAATGCGTCGACTGGGACATAGAGGGCGTCAAGGCCCGGATGATCTGCTAGCAAGGCGGCACAACATTGCTCGGCTTCGGCTTCACCTCCGGTCTCGTCCACGCGGACAAGGATTGGCGAGATGCAGTGGCTTTCGCAAAATGCGCTATAGGCTGCCTCGGTCTCCAGATAGGAATTGCGGCGTTGGGTCCCAGTTATTAGGGCGATCTGACTGGCACCGGCATCAAGCAGGTGGTTCAGGACCATAAGAGCCGTTGCGTGAGAATGCAGGTCGATAAAAGGAATGTCATCCCGTCCGGGCACGCGCCCGATTGAGACGAGTGGGATTCCGATGTTGAAAAACCGATCCACCATTGGGTCGCCAAGAAAAGGTTCGACCAGAATGGCACCATCCATCGCGATGGCATCAAGTTCGCTGTCGGCCTCCATTGGCGGGATCAGGCAAAGCGCCTGATTGCGTGTCAGCGAAGCCACCGCAGCAGTTGCGGCAATTTCCATGAAGAATCCAAGCCGCGATGGCCCTGCAGCAATCGAGAAGGGCATCGATGAAGCCAGTGCGATCATACCTGTCCGTCCGGTGCGAAGGGATTGCGCCGATCGGTTGGGGCGATAGCCCATTTCCCGCGCCAGTTCCCTGATCTTTTTGCACGTCTCGGGGTCAACGTGCCGCCGACCGCTAAAGGCATGGGAAACAGTTGTCTTCGAGACACCAGCCAGACGGGCCAGATCGCTTATTGTCGGTTTGCTCATTTCACCCCGATATCAAGAACAGTCTCTTTGTCCAAAGGTAAACGATTACGGGGTGCTTGCAAATCGATTTGCAAGAATCAGATTTTCTGCTACGCAGGGTGAGTGCAAACCGATTTGCATAGCCATGTTTCGTGTCATTGCCATGAAATCTGGTGACAACAGGGAGGAAAGAAATGACAACAATTGATGAAACCCGCGATCCAACCGATGAGGTTCTGCCGCTGCGCAGTCTGATCCTGTTTGGTCTGCAACATGTTCTGGTGATGGCGGCGTCGCCGATCACGGCCGTATTCCTGGTTGCCAAGGCGCTGAATTTTGATGACGCCGTGACCGTTTCGCTGATCAGTGCGACATTCCTGATCTGCGGCTTTGGCACGATCCTGCAAAGCTTTGGTCCCGCGGGTTTTGGTGCGCGGCTGCCTTTCATCATGGTGCCGGGTGGGGCGCCAATCGCGATATTTCTCGCGATTGCCATGCAAACTGACGTTCAGACTGCAGTCGGTGCTGTGATTATGACAGCGATCTTCTACTTCATCGCATTGCCGATGTTCAGGAGGCTCTTGGCCTACTTTCCACCAATCGTGGTTGGAACGATGTTGCTTCTGGTTTCGATCAATCTTGTGCGGATATACGGAGGCACGATCACCGGAAAACCCGGCTCCGATGGGTTTGCTGACCCAGTGAAGATCGGACTGGCTCTGGCCACCATTGTTTTGACAGTGCTCTTTGCCCGGTTCTTCAAAGGAACGCTACAACGCCTTGCAGTCATGTTGGGTCTTGTCGGCGGAACGCTGCTTGCAATGGCGCTGGGGCAGGTCAATTTGTCCGGCGTTTTGACCGGCCCTGCCATTGCCATCCCGCAGCTGTTTCCGTTCGGCATGCCCACATTCAACCTGCTTGCCGCCCTGCCGCTGATTGTCTTTTCCATTATTTCGATGGCCGAAGCGACGGGGCAGACCGTTGCAACAGCCGAGATTGTCGGCCGACGCGGCGATGCGCATGCCATTGTTCCCAAGACGATCCGCGGTGACGCGCTGACATCGCTGGTTGGCGGTCTGTTTGGCACATCTTTGATCATTACCTCAGGTGAAAATATCGGAATCGTGCGTGCTACTAACGTGAAATCACGTTATGTGACTGCCGCTGCGGGTGTCATTCTGGTGGTGATCGCCTTGATTGCACCAATCGGTCGCTTGGCCTCTGCCTTGCCGGGGCCGGTCGTCGGGGGCACTGCGGTCATCGTATTTGCCATCATTGGTGTCATCGGTATCGATCTGTTGCGCCGTGTCGATCTACGCGAGCATGGCAATATGTTCACCCTGGCCACGGCCCTGTCTTTGGGCCTGCTGCCCATCCTGGTGCCCGGTGTCTACAGCCAGTTTCCACAATGGTCCCAGATGATCCTTGGAAACGGTCTTGCGATAGGAACGATCACAGCCGTGATCATCAATGCCTTGTTCCACCACATCGGTGCAGAAACGCTGAGTGCGACGGAACAGGCCGTGGCGGAAGCGGAGACAGGCGTATGATGACCATGCGTGACCGTCTGGCTGCTCAAGGTGATCTGTTGTTGCTGCCGGCGCAGCTTTATCTCAACGGCGCGTGCCAAACCGGAAAAGGGGTACTTATCCGAAAGGGTAAGTACCACGATATCGACGATGCGGGGACACTTGTTGCCCGTCACCCTGATCTGTCGCCGATTAACCTCCCCGATCATCTGATGATGCCGGGTTTCATCGACACGCATACGCATCTGACGCAGTCCCTTGGAAAATCGCTGGTCTTCGGCGAACCGTCCGAGATTTTCCGTCGCATCTGGGTGCCGCTTGAATCCAGCCTGTCCGAACAGATGGTCTATATGTCTACAAAACTGTCCGCTTTGGAATGTTTGCGCGGGGGCTTCACAACAGCGGTGGATGCAGGCACCCGTTCGGATGGGTGCATCGACGCGCTGGCACAGGCCGCGCGGGAAACCGGGCTGCGCAGTGTGATCGGGTTAATCTGCAACGATCTGGGCGGTGCTGCGCAAATCCCTGATCGGGCGGAAATTCTGGATCGGGCGCAGCGCCATCTTGGCGGATGGCAAAACGAGCCCTTGATCCACCCGTCGTTGGCGATTTCCATACCCGAGGTCGGGAGCGACGAGATGCTGTACGACGTATCAGAAATGGCAAGTCAGGCTGGTGCCATTTTCCAGACCCATGTCAATGAACACCTCGTTGCTGTCGAACGGTCGCTTGTGGACAGGGGCATGCGCCCTCTGGAACATCTGGCGCACATCGGTGCGCTGGGGCCACATGTTCTGATTGCCCATTCGACATTGGTTACACCCACCGAACTGAACCTGTTGCGCGACAGCGGAACGGCGGTTGCCTACAATCCGGTCGCCAGCGTCTGGAAGGGAAATGCCATTGCACCGGCCCTGCAAATGGAGGCCTTGGGTATTCGTTTTGGTCTGGGGACCGACGGCACACGGGCGGATGGGTTTCGCCTGATGGATGCCGCCGAAAGCCTTCAGCGTGCAGGCTTTGGTTTGGCCTGTGGCGATTCATCCTGTGGTGGCGGCTGGCTCTGGCTTGAGGCCGCGACCAGCCGTGCCGCCGACAGTGCGGGGCTGTCAAAAGTCACAGGATCGGTGGAAACCGGCCTTGAGGCCGACTTTCTTCTGGTCGATCTGGAGCGGCCAGAATTCACGCCAACCTATGATTTGATCTGGGAACTGGTGCGCTACGGAAATCGCGATCAAATCGATGCGGTGTTCACGCAAGGTAAGCTTCGGCTGTGGCAGGGCTGGCCCGTGGATTGGGATGCCCGCGGGTTGTTGACAGAGATTCGTGAACATGCGGGCAAGGCGATTGAGAGGTCCGATATACAACGCATTCATCCGGTTGCGGCCGTGCACAAGAAGGCACGCAAATCGTGACCGTTGAATTGCTGCTCATTCTATCTTTGGTCGTGTTTGCCGCTGCGTTCGTTCAAGGTGCGATCGGGATTGGCTTTGCGCTGATTGTCGCGCCGATCATTGGCCTGATGCGCCCTGACCTGCTTCCTGTCACTCTGTTGATCCTGATGCTGCCGCTGAACAGCCTCGTTGGGTGGCGTGAACGGGTACATGTAGACTGGAACGGTGCAAAGTGGATCACTGTCGGGCGGTTTGCTGGAACTTTTGCAGGGCTTTGGCTCTTGGCGGCACTTTCTTCAGGTCAATTGGATCTGGCGGTTGGCTGGTTCACCATACTCGCGGCTGGTGCGGCGCTGTTTGCGCGCCCGTTCGATCCAAACCGGCCAACCGCGCTTGGGGTCGGGTTATTTACCGGTATCACCGAAACCTCGACAGGGATCGGGGGGCCACCATTGGCTCTGCTTTACCAACACGCGTCCGGCCCTGTTTTGCGTTCAACCGTGGCAGTGTGTTTCCTGGTGGGCGAGGTTCTTTCGTTGATTGTACTCGCAGCAGCGGGACGGATTGGCCACGAACAACTTCTGGCCGCTCTGTATCTGTGCCCCGCTGTACTTTTGGGAAGCGGTCTGTCGCGGTTGACACACAGTCGCATCAGTGGGCCCGGGCTTCGCTTGGCAGTGTTGATCTTTGCAATTGTCAGTGGTCTCTTTCTGATCCTCAGGTGAGGTTGCACAGCAACCGCGATAGAAGTACCTGAAACTGTCACATCAGAGAGACGCTTTCACAGGCAGATTTTTCTAACGCCAGACAGGGCCACGAATCTGCGGGTCGCCCTTGGAACCTCGCCTCTCGCCAAGGGCGTGAGGATCGCTGAAGCGAACAAGATTTGCTTTCCAAACCGACCATCTCTGGTTTGTTGCCAAATTTAATTTCCAACCTGCACAGCAGAGCATCCAAGCCACAAGGGTTGCCAAGCAAGCTTTGGCCACTCTCCGCAAGGCGGGCGGGATATTGTCATATGACCTTGAATATGCGCGCTACTGGTCCAACCGCGTCGCCGGTGCGAATGCCTCTCTTGGCCGCTACCGCAAGGCCATGCTAAGGCTGGCAAAACTGTCCTGCCAATAGGATGGACCGGCAGCAGGGAACGCACGCACATACAATCGACACCTCGAGGGCGGCCCGACGGTCGCCCCGTTTACGCAAGGCGCAGCCATGACCATCACCCATCTCGTTACCCATTCGGGCGGCTTTCACGCCGACGAACTCTTGTCCTCGGTCATCCTGACGCGGCTGTTCCCCGACGCACAACTTGTCCGCAGCCGCGACAAGGGCTGGATCACCCCTGCCGCAGACCGGATCATCTATGACGTCGGTGGCCGGTTCGATGCTGATGCGCAAATCTTTGACCACCACCAGCGCCCCAACCCCCTGCGCGATGACGGGCAGCCTTACAGCTCTTTCGGGCTGATCTGGGCGCATTATGGTCGCGACTATCTGTTGGCGATGGATGTCCCGCAACATGACGTCGCGGCGATCCATGCCTCTTTTGATCGCGGCTTTGTGCTGCCGGTCGATCTGCTGGACAACGGAGCGGTGAACGCTTCCGAGGCGGGCCCGTTTGCGGGGCTGACCTTGCCTGTGCTGCTCGAAACACTCAAGCCGGTGTTCGACGACCGCGCCGAGGCGGCCGATGATCGCGCCTTTATGGTCGCCCTTCCGGTGGCCCGCGCCTTTGTCGAGGCGCAGGTTCGACTCAAGGCTGCAAAATTCCGCGCCGAGGCGATGGTGCTGGCGGCGATCAAAGCCACCGGAGAAAGCCGTATTCTGGAGTTGCCGATGGGTATGCCGTTCCGCGCAGGCGTAGAAAGCGCGGGTGCCGACCATCTGCTGTTCGTCGTCCACCCGCGCGGCGACGACTGGGCGTTGACCACCATTCGCACCGGCGATGACACGTTCGACACCCGTGCCGATCTGCCCGCCGCTTGGGCCGGGCTGACCGATGCGGCGCTGGAACAAGCATCCGGCGTCAAAGGTGCAAAATTTTGTCACAATGGTCTGTTTATCGCGGTTGCAGACAGCCGCGACGCGATTTTGCAGATGGCCGAGCGTGCCGTGATTGCGGCAGAGTAATCCGCAAAAGCCCCAGACACCCAAGAGCCCGCACATGCACTATACCATCACAACAGCCACCGCCGATGACACCGATGTTGCCGCACTTCTGGTCCGGCACATGCAGATGATGCAGGCGGAATCGCCCCCCGAAAGCTGCCATGTGATGGACCCCGCAGCGCTCGTCGGCACGGGCGCGGTGCTGCTGGCCGCAAGGGCGGGTGACAGGGTTCTGGGCGTCGGCGCGCTTAAACCGCTGGACGCGCAGCACGGCGAGTTGAAATCGATGCACACAGCCGCCGAAGCCCGTGGAAAAGGCATCGCACAGGCGCTGGTGCGCGGTCTGATAGATATGGCCCGCACCAAGGGCTTGCACCGCCTCAGCCTTGAAACCGGTACGACCCGGCTTTTCGCTCCGGCCCGTGCGCTTTATGCGGCCCAAGGGTTCAAAGAGTGCCCGCCGTTTGGCGACTACCACCTTGATCCCCTAAGCGTTTTTATGACGCGGACGATCTAGCGCCTAGCTAGCAGGTGCGAACGTACCACAAGCAATCCGCGATCCGGCATCGCCCGAGGGTTGCGACGTATAGTCATCTGCCCCCGAATGCACGATGAACGCGGCACCGTCTTCGTCCATGATCATTGTTTCCAGATCCAGCAGGTCCAGAAACACATCTGCCTTCAGAATGCCATCTGCACCAACGGTCATATTGGGCATATCACCCGGATGCGGGCCGTTTTCGGACAGTACACCGTGGGTCTGGGTGCCCGAAATATGGCCACCTGCCAATGTGAAATCATCTGCCGAACAGTCGCCCGTTTCGTGCAGGTGTACGCCGTGTACGCCCTCGGGCACGCCGGTCAGGTCAATTTGCACCAGTGTCATCCCCGACGCCGTCCGGTTCAGCGTCACCGTGCCCGACACATCCGCTTCGGCCCCATTGACCTCTGCCGTGGCGGCAGGTGTCATGTGCCCTTCGGCAAATGCAGGCAGTGCCATTGGAAGGCACAGCGCGGACGCGAGCATTGTTTTGGTCAGTTTCATGATGGGTCTCCCTTTACCATATGGTGATCATATCACCCTAACCCGCACCGGTGTAGCATGGTTCCTCTTGATGCAGGCGATGGCTTGGCCCATAACCGCGCCCAAGCGGTCCCTTAGCTCAACCGGATAGAGCAGCTGACTTCTAATCAGCAGGTTGAGGGTTCGAGTCCTTCAGGGATCGCCATTATACCACCCTCTATGGGCGGCACGCTCAGGACGGGACTGTGTTTCTCAACTTGTTCCACGTCACGGCAGAGCTGACGTTCATGATCGCCGCTTGCGTGTTGTCTCCGCTGATGTTCAGCTTTGGTCCCATCGGCACCGCGCTAAAGCCCAGTCGCGTCATCCAGCGCTGGAAGATCGCAGGCACGATGCCGATCACGAATTTCGCGCCTTGGGCACTTGCCGAACTCGCCATCGCCTGCATCAGCTTCATCTGCACGATCATACGCCGCTCTGCCGTGACATCGGGGGTGATGAACAGCCGTGTTGCCTCGATCACATGCGGGGCAACGGGTGCCTCTTCATAAAGCACGGTTTCGGGGATGTCAGGCAACAGCCCGCGCTGCGCATCCCGCAGCATATAGCTGTAGCACCCGCAATAGGCCGTCGTTGGCAACAACCGCACACCGGCCAGCACGCGCCCGAATTCATGCACAATCACCGCAGAGCTTTGCGGCGTGTCATATTGGTCAAATTCCATACCGTCGGTATTGGGCAAATCCCATTTCTTGTGATCGATAAACACACGTTTACGGGCCCGCAGGAAATCAACATACAACTCGCCAAACCGGTGTTGGTTGGTCACGGAAACAGTGGTTTCGGTGATCCGGCCCGACTGCCCTTCGAAGGCATCGATATTGATATAATCCGAACGGGTTTTGTAGGAACCCGGCTTTTTCGCAGCGGTGTCCGGGCCTTGTGGTTGAAGGCCGGGGAGTTTCGAGGCATTCGATATCTTCTTGGCAAAAGTTCCCATCTTCTGGCGATACCCTTAAGATTGTGTTAACGATTCAACCACAACTAGTACGCTTGCAGCAAAGTTTCGCCATTTTGTTGACAATTTTTCACGTTAAAGTGGTTTTGTTGACTATTCTGCAACAATGATGGGCGCTGCCCACACAGCGTGAGATTAAAGTATGGAGATGCCAAAGTCAGTTGCTCCAGATTCCCGTGCACGGCTGAGAACCGCCGTGACATGGGCGGATCGCCATCGGCTCAGGGACTATGCCGAGGTCGGGCAGAAGCTGCTTTTCCAGCGCATCGTCATATATTCTTCGGCAATTCTGCTAACCGGAATCTACTATGACTGGGCCACAGCGGGCTGGTATTTTGCCGCGATCACCTTTTGCGAGACCTTCGATACACTCAGCTTTCGCAGCGTCATACGCCGCCGCTCCCTTTCGCCACGGGTTTTTCGCGCCCAGATGCTGCGGCTTTATGTCGGCACCATTCTAAGTGCCACGACCATATCAATGTTCTGTATTTCCATCGCGATTCTGCAGGGCACCGAAACGGGCCACTTCTTTCCGCTGTTCTTGCTGGTCTCGGCGTCGATCTTTGCTGCGATGAACAATCACCATTTCCACGTTGTCCTGGGAATGCGGTTGCTGATCTATGTGTCGGCCATCCTGTTCATCCCGATTCGCGACGTCTGGGTTGTCCGGCCACCGCTGTCGTCGGAAATCTGGATGAACCTGTTCACGGTGCTTTTTGTCCTTGGTTTCATCTTCGAACTCGCGCGAAGCTTTCTGGTCGGATATTCGGCCCATCTGGAAAGCCGCAGCGCGCTGGAGGCCGAGCACAAGCGCACCTTGGCCGCCTACGAGGCCAAGACGCGATTTTTGGCAACTGTCAGCCACGAATTGCGCACGCCTCTGACCTCGATCAAAGGTGCCTTGGATATGATCAACGCCGGTGTTCTGGGACAGGCGCCCGAAAAAATGCAGCGTCTGCTGGACATGGCAGGGCGCAACAGCGACCGTTTGGGCGATCTGGTGGGCGATCTGTTGTTCCTGCAATCCTCCGATGCGGGGCGCGTCGTTCTGAACAAAGAGCGTCTGGACCTTGGCGTTCTGGCGCAGGATGCGGTGGAACAAACGCTGCCCTATGCGCAGCGGCTGGGCGTCACGATCGAAGTCGAGGCCGCACCGGATTTGTTCTGGATCGACGGCGACAAAAAACGGATCGAACAGGTCATTCTGAACCTGCTTTCGAACGCCGCCAAGTTTTCGAAAAACGCAGGCAACGTTCATGTGTCGCTGGCCAAAACCGACACCCATGTGCAGCTTTTTGTCAGGGACGAAGGCATCGGTATTCCCCAAGGGGCCGAGGAAAAGATATTCGAAGAATTCTTCCAGATCGACTCTCAGGATGACCGCCAGTTCGAAGGGACAGGCCTTGGGCTCAGCATTTCCAAGCGCATCGTCGAAGCACACGGCGGCCACATCAGCTTTGACAGTGAAATCGGCGCTGGCACGACATTCTGTATGGCTATCAGAGCTGCCGCACCGCAAGACTAAGACAGCCTTGGCAAACCCTGCGACTTTTGCCATCAGTCGGGCAGGGTACCGGAAAGGCGTCTTATGTATCACCGCTATGCCATCTATGTCACCGCCACGCCTGACAGCGCATTGGCCCGTTTCGGCGCGCAGTGGCTGGGATGGGACAGCGCCACGGGACAGCGCGTGGCGCAGCCCGATGTGACGGGGCTGGACCTGCCTGCAATCACCGCTGCCCCGCACCCCTACGGTTTTCACGGCACGGTCAAGCCACCCTTCCGGCTGGCCCGGAACACCACGCCCGACGCGCTGCTGGCTGATCTGACGGCACTGTGCGCACGGTTGCCAGCGGTGACATTGCAGGGGCTGGAGCTGGCGCGGCTGGGCGGGTTTTTTGCGCTGGTGCCCGTCGGTGACAGCACCGTACTGGCCAGTATGGCGGCCGAGGTGGTGCAGACACTGGACAACCACCGCGCGCCCCCGACACCCGCTGAAATCGAAAAACGCCGCGCCGCCCGTCTGAACCCGCAGCAAGAGGCGCATTTGCAACGTTGGGGCTATCCTTACGTGATGGACCAGTTCCGCTATCACATGACCCTGACCGGACGGTTGGATGCCGACACCCGCCAGACTGCGCAGGCCGCTTTGGCCACCCGTCTTGCCGATGTTCCCCTTGCGCCCTTCACAATCGATGCGCTTACGCTTCTGGGACAGGACGACGCAGGCCGCTTCCACCAGATCGCCCGCTTGCCACTGGGCGCGGCACCCCGGGCGCGCTGAGTCACAAGACGGGTCGCAAAGACGGGTCTGGCGCGCGGTCACCAAGCACGACGGCAATCACAACATCACCCTGACCTGATCCGGTCCATCGTAGCAAACAAAAGCCCCGCGTATCACCCGATACGCAGGACTTTTTATCTGTCCGGCCGGTTGTCGTCAGGCCATTTCCGACGTGCCCTGCAATGCGCGCAGCGCTTCTGCGGCAATCTCGAACGACCGCACCCGTGCTGTGTGATCGTGGATCATGCCGGTGACCATCAATTCGTCCGGCTGGTGTGCCTCAATGATCCGCGCCAGTCCGGCGCGCACATTTTCGGGCGTCCCCTGCGCTGAACAGGACATCGCCTGCTGCACGCCCACCATCACCTGTGGCGGAATCTGTTCTTCGACGTTTTCCACCGGATAGGGCAGCTTGCCCGGACGCCCCGTGCGCAACCGCGCAAAGGCCAGCAATTGCGACGACCGCAAAAAGGCCGCCTCGGCATCGGTTTCTGCAGCGCACACACCTGCGGCCACAATCACATAGGGTTTGTCCAGCCACGCCGAAGGTTTGAAATCACGCCGGTAGATCGCCAGCGCATCCTCCAGCATCGCAGGCGCAAAATGCGAGGCAAAGGCATAAGGCAGCCCGAAATGCGCCGCCAGTTGCGCCCCGTACAGCGACGAGCCCAGAATCCAGACCGGCACCTTGGTGCCTTCGCCGGGAAAGGCGCGTACGGCGGCGGTGCCATCGCCATCGTCCATATAGTTGATCAGTTCGGCCACATCCTGCGGAAAACTGTCCTCGGGGGCCATGTACCGGCGCAGCGCGCGTGCCGTGGCCATATCGGTGCCGGGCGCGCGGCCCAGACCCAGATCAATCCGGTCAGGGTAAAGCGTCGCCAGCGTGCCGAATTGCTCGGCCACCATCAGTGGCGCGTGGTTGGGCAGCATGATGCCACCGGCCCCGACGCGAATGCGCGACGTGGCACCCGCAACATGGCCGATCACCACGGCGGTTGCAGCACTGGCAATCCCCGGCATGTTGTGGTGTTCGGCCAGCCAATAGCGGTGATAACCCGCAGCCTCGGCTGCCTGCGCCAGTTTGACGGTGTTGGACAGGGCATCGGCGGTGGTTGACCCTTCGGGCACCGGCGACAGATCAAGAAGCGAGAAGTGTTGCATATAGGTAAGACCTTTCGTTGCCTCTAATCTAGGGGCGATCACTGTCCAGTCCAACCACCTGACCGTTATCAATCTGCGGCAACAGAATGGACACTGTCGTGCCGGTGGTGTCCGATGCAATCTGCACCCCACCGTTGAATCTTTCCGCGATGGAATGCACAATCGCCAGCCCCAGCCCCGTGCCTTTGCCCGTCGGCTTGGTGGTAAAGAACGGCTCGATCACCCAGCGCTGTATCTCGGGCGAAATGCCGTGGCCTGTGTCGCGTACCTCGAAGCTGATATAATGCCCTGCAGGCAATTTGCGCTCGCCGGCCACGGGTTCGGAATGCGCCAGATTCAGCATGCGCGCCGAGATGTCCAGCGTGCCGCCATCGGGCATCGCATCGCGGGCATTGAATACCAGATTCAGAACCGCCGTCACAATCTGGTGTTTATCCGCCAGCACATACACCTCGTCCGGCAGGGGGTGCACGCGCATCGTGATCTTTTCCGACATATGCCCGCGCGCCAAAACCCCGACGTCAGCCAAGGGCGTGTTCGCATCCAGCTTGACCAGCCGCGTCGGCGTCTTGCGCGCAAAGATCAGCAGTTCATTCACGGTCGCCGCCGCCTGCGCGGTCGCTTGTTGCGCTGCCGCCAGACAGATGGCCCGCTCTTGCGGATCGTCCATGTCCTCCAGCAGTTCAAGATTGCCCGATATGATCGTCAGGTTGTTGTTGAAGTCATGCGCGATGCCTCCCGCCAACTGCCCGATCGCGGCCAGTTTGTGGGCCTGTGCCGCATCATTCTTGGCCGACTTTTCGGCCAGCGTCAGTTTGCGTGTTTGCCACATGGATTGCGCGAAATAACCAATCAGCGCCATCCAGCTGACCACCAGCCCAAGACGTCCCGAAACAGTGTCGAATTCCTGCACCAACTTGAACGCCACAACAGCCATCGTCAGCGCGATCACAAGGATTTCGCCAATGACCAGAAACTTTGAAACCTCGTTGCGCCGGATCAGATACATCAACCCACAGCCGAACAGACCCGCCCCGACAAGGCTGAGCACACGGCTTTCCTGACTGACCATCCACGCGGGCGCACACAGAAAGCTTTCAAGCACCACCAGAAACAGCAGCTGCGCGATGCGCAGCTCGCGCAAAGTGGCGGTTTCGGTGCGGCTGTTCAGAAACAGATAATAGGATAAATGCGCGCCGACAAAGACTGCGATCCACAGCAGTGCAACCGGCTGGTGCGCATATGCAGCCAGCAATGCACTGCCCAGTGCAATGCCCAGCAGCCGCACCAGCCATTCCGTCAGTTCGGAATATTCCAGCACGCGCAGGCGTGTGATTTCTGCATAAGGGTTCATTTGACAACAATGTAGGGGGGATACGGTAAAAGGTCACCGCATATTCTGCCGCCCCCTTGCGATGGCTGTTGCGCAGGGTCATTCGGTCCTGTGGACGTGCTGGCGGCGTCCATCAGGGCGAAAAGCGCTGCAAAATCAGGCATCATGCCCAATTTCCGGCCATTTTCGGGGGCACGGGTTGCACCCGCCTGTTCAGGCTTCATACTCGGGCCACATGACAAGAGCAGCCCACGCTCGATCCAACCCGATGCCCCATATCCTGCGTATGACACGCAGGCGCTGTGCCACGATCAAGAGCGTTCAGGTATGACCCGAAATTCACGATCCCTCAGCCGTAGGTTGCAAGAGCTGGTCCAGCAGATTTATCCTGATCTGGACTCCACGATCCTGTCCACCCTGATCATCGACGCCTTCTGGCCCGAGGACACCCGGCGCCGCAAAAGGGGCAGGGTGCGTGGCAACACGCTGTGGTCGCAGCATGATGCGCTGGTCATCACCTATGGTAACTCGATCGTTGATGGCGCGCACAAGCCGCTGGATTTGCTGAACGATTTCCTGCACCGCTACCTGCGCGGCGCGATCAACTGCGTGCATATCCTGCCGTTTTTTCCCTACACCTCGGATGACGGCTTTGCGGTGTCCGATTTCCGCGCGGTCAATCCGCAACTGGGCGACTGGGCCGACATCAACCGTATCGCGCGCGATTTCAAACTGATGTCCGATCTGGTGCTCAACCATGTCTCAAGTCAGGGTAAATGGTTCAACGCCTACCGGCAGCGGCAGGAACCCTATGACAAGTTCTTTTTCGAGGCCGATCCGAATGACGATCTCAGCATCGTCGTGCGTCCGCGCACCACGCCCCTGCTGCGCAAGGTCGAAACCTCTGACGGGCCGCGCCACGTCTGGTGTACCTTCAGCCACGACCAGATTGATCTGGATTTCCGCAACCCCGAGGTGCTGCTGGAGTTCCTGCGCATCATCCGTCTGCACGTCGACAACGGGGTCGAGATCATCCGCCTCGATGCGGTGGCGTTCCTGTGGAAGAAAATCGGCACGCCGTCGATCCACCTGCCGCAGACCCATGCGGTGGTAAAGCTGATGCGCCTGCTGTGCGATTTCGCCAACGAGAAAATCATCCTGCTGACCGAAACCAATGTGCCAAAGGCCGAAAACCTCAGCTATTTCGGGCAGGGCGACGAGGCGCACGCGATCTACAATTTTCCGCTGCCGCCGCTGATCCTGCACGCGATGATGTCCGGCTCGGCGCGGTATCTCCGCCGCTGGCAGCGCGGTATGCCACCCGCGCCGATGGGCTGCGCCTATCTGAATTTCACCGCCAGCCACGACGGCATCGGCATGCGCCCGGCCGAAGGGCTGCTGCCCGATGACGAGAAACAACAGGTCATCGACACCGTGCGCGACATCGGCGGGCTGGTGTCGATGCGCACTTTGCCCGATGGTAGTCAAAGCCCTTACGAATTGAACACCACCTTTTACGAGGCGACGGGCCGTACGTTCAAAGGCGCGGACCAATACCATTTCGAACGCTTCATCTGTTCGCAAACCATCGTCATGTCGCTTGAGGGCATCCCCGCCTTCTACATCCATTCACTGCTGGCCACGCCCAACGACCATGATCAGGTTGAACACCGCGGCATGAACCGCGCCATCAACCGTCACCACTGGGACTATCCGCAGTTGCGTGCCCTGCTGGACGACGCCGACAGCCTTCAGGCCCGCGTTCTGAAATCGTTGACCCGGCGTCTGAAACTTCGGGGCCGCCAGTCCGCATTCCACCCCAACGCCACCCAGTTCACCGTGAACATGGGCGATGACCGCATCTTTGGCGTCTGGCGGCAAAGCCTTGACCGTCACCAGTCGATCTTTGCCCTGCACAACATCAGCGATGAAACCGTGACCATTTCAACCGAGGCGCTGAACCTGATCGAGGACATGGCGTGGTACGACCTGCTGTCGGGCCAAGAGGTCGACGTGCTGGCCCCCGAGATCACATTGGACCCCTACCAATGCCTCTGGATCAGCAATCGGGTGTAGGGGTCGCGTCCCCCAATCGTGCCGATGGTCAGGGCAGACGCAAGCCATAGGCGAAAACGCGCCGCCCGCGCGCCATTGTCTCGAACCCCGCACGAACTACGTTCACACTCCAGTTGTCGACATCAACTTGATGTGTCCCGACACAGTACGATTATCGGATGGTGACCCGCTTGGCCGTTGGTTATGATCTTTTAAAGCAGCCTGCCAACTTGTGGTTTAGATAACGTGACGAAACACCCATTCAGAACAACTCTTGCGGCGTTCTTGGCCGTGTTTTCCGTCACCGCATCAGTGCCAGCGTCAGCCATCGAAATCGGCAGCTTCGATGTCGCCACCGACGACGAGGATATGCGCGAAACGCTGATGCAGGCCTCGCTGGTTGTCGCCGCCGCCGACAACGAACAGGCAACCCCGCGCGAGGTTCTGGCCGCCGCCACCGCCGATTATGCACGGCTGGTGCGTGCGCTCTATGCGATGGGTTATTACAGCGGTGTGGTGAATATCAAACTGGATGGCCGCGAGGCCTCGGCGATCCCTACGTTCCAAGTGCCTGCCAGCATCGGTCAGGCCACCGTCACCATCAACCCCGGCCCGCAGTTCGCGCTGGGCGTGGCGCAGATTGCACCGCTGGCCCCCGGTGACACACCGCCCGCAGATTTCCAGCCGGGCCAACCCGCCCGCAGCACGGTGTTACAAGAAACCGTGGACAGCGGCGTTTCCGGATGGCGCAACGCAGGCCACGCCAAAGTGGCCCTGTCACAACAAAACGTAACAGCAAACCACGCGCAAAACACCCTGTCCGTTCGTCTGGGTCTGGCACCCGGACCGCGCGTGACATTCGGCAAGCTGGTGCGCACCAGCGACAGTGACGTGCGCGCCGAACGGATCGCCCGCATCGCAGGCTTTCCCGAAGGCACCGTTTTCTCGCCTGCCGAACTTGAAACCATGGCCAAACGCCTGCGCCGCACAGGCGCATTTTCGTCTGTTTCCCTGACCGAAGCCGATGTTTTGCGCAACGGGGACACGCTGGATGTGGAACTGGCGCTGGTCGATGAAAAACCCCGCCGCTTCGGCTTTGGTGCCGAAATTTCCTCGTTCGAGGGGCTGACCCTGTCCAGCTTCTGGATGCACCGCAACCTGCTTGGCGGCGCCGAACGGTTGCGCATCGAAGGCGAGATGTCGGGCATCGGAGGCCAAACCGGCGGCATCGACTATAATCTGTCGGGCCGTCTGAACAGCCCCGCCTTTTTCGGCACCGACACCGACGGCTTTGTCTACGGCTCGATCTCGGACGAGGATGAAGAATTCTACAACCAGCAAGAGGCTCTTTTTGGCGCAGGCGCATCGCGCATCTTCTCCGATCACCTACAGGCCGAAGCGGCGCTGGAACTGCGCTATGTCAAAGCCACCGACGATTTTTATGGCGAACGCACGTTCTTTTTCCTGAACGCGCCGGTTTCGGCTACGCTGGACCACCGCGACGACGTGCTGAACCCGACCACAGGTTACTACCTCAAGGCCGAGGCGATGCCTTTCGTGCGACTGGACGATTCCGATCTTGGACTGCGCTTCTATGCCGACGGGCGTATTTTTCGCTCGGTCGGTGAGGCAGATAATGTGGTCTTTGCAGGCCGCGTGCAAATCGGCTCTACCGTGGGCGCCGATCTGGCCAACCTGCCGCCGGACTTCCTGTTTTACTCGGGCGGGGGCGGTACCGTGCGCGGGCAACCCTACCAGTCGCTTGGCGTCGATCTGGGCGGCGGCACCCTGTCGGGCGGCAAATCCTTTGTCGGCCTGTCGGGTGAAGTGCGCGCGTCAATCACCGACACCATCGGTCTGGTGGGCTTTGCCGACGCGGGCTTTGTCTCGGCGGACTCGCTGTTTGCCGATGATGGCGACTGGCACGCGGGCGCGGGCGTCGGCCTGCGCTACAACACGGGCATCGGCCCGATCCGGCTGGACGTGGCTGCCCCCGTGGGTGGCGACACCGGCGACGGGGTGCAGTTTTACGTCGGCATAGGACAATCGTTTTGAAACAGTTTCTGATCGTCCTCACCGCTCTTGCCCTGTTCTGGCTGCCCGGCGGCGTCGCTGCGCAGACAAATGACGACCGCGGCTATCTTCAGGCCTTTCTCGAAGACAGCCTGTCCGGCGCGGGCCGTCAGGTGCGCATCATAGGCTTCCAAGGCGCGCTCAGTTCGCGCGCCACGATCGAGGAATTGACCATCGCCGACGACGAAGGCGTCTGGCTGACCCTGCGCGATGTCGCGCTGGACTGGAGCCGTGCGGCCCTGCTGACCGGCCGGCTTGAAGTCGTCGAACTGTCGGTGGCCGAAGTCATCCTGCCGCGCAAACCGATCACCCCCGACACAATCGACGTGCCCGCCCCCGAGGCTTCGGGCAGCTTTTCCATCCCCGATCTGCCGGTCTCGGTGAACATTGAACGGATCAGCGCCGCGCGCGTCGAAATCGGCGCACCGGTCTTTGGCGAGGCGGCTGTGATCTCGCTGAACGGCTCCGCCCAACTGGCCGGCGGCGAAGGCACCGCCAGCGTCGAGGTCAACCGCATCGACGGAACCGAGGGCAACGTGACCCTTGCAGCAACTTACGCCAACGCCACCGATGTGCTTGATCTGGAACTGACCGTGTCCGAGGACAGCGGCGGTATTCTCTCGACCCTGATGTCGCTGCCCGACACCCCTTCCATCGACCTGACCATCGCAGGCTCCGGCCCGCTGGATGATTTCGCCGCCGACATCACCTTGGCCACCGACGACACCCAGCGTCTTGACGGGTCGGTCACACTCAAGGGCACCCCGTCCGAGACAGGCGCCGCCCCCGCGATCGACCGCAGCTTTGCGCTGGACCTTGGCGGCGACATCGCCCCCGTGTTTGCCCCGCGCTACGGTGCATTCTTTGGCGACAACATCTCGCTCACATCCTCGGGCACGCTGTTTGCCGATGGCCGCCTGACGCTGGACACGCTGGATCTGGACACCCGGTCGTTGACCCTGACCGGCAACGTGGCACTGGACGCGGGCGGCTGGCCCTCGGTCATCGCACTGGACGGACGTATCGCCGACGCCGAAGGCACGCCGGTTCTGCTGCCCTTGCCCGGCGAACAGACGCAGATCGACACGGCCTTGCTGGAAGTCCGCTTTGACGCTGCATCGGGCGACGGGTGGAACGCGACAATCGCGGTCGCGGGTCTGGACCAGCCAACCCTGAAACTCGACAGCCTCAGCCTGAAGGCCGACGGCACACTGACCAAGGGCGGCGGCACAGACGTCGGCGGCGCACAGGGCGTGCTGACCTATGCCATCGCAGGGATCGAACTGACCGACACCGCCTTGGCCGAGGCCGTGGGCCCGCGTATCGATGGCGGCCTGACCTTTGCGTGGACCGAAGACGCTCCGCTGAACCTGACCGACATCGACTTGACCGGCGCCGATTATGGCCTGACCGGACAGGCCCGGTTGCAAGGTATCACCGACAATCTGAACCTGTCTGTGGCGGGCGACATGACCCTGACCGCCGACGATCTGGCCCGCTTTTCGCAGATTTCGGGCCAAGAGTTGCAAGGCGCGACTAAATTCGACGCTGAATTCACCTTTGCCCCGATTTCTGGCGCGTTCGACGTGGCGCTGACCGGCACCGGCACCAATCTGGCCGTGGGCATTCCGCAGGTCGATGCCCTGATCGAAGGGCAAAGCCGTGTGAACCTGTCCGCACAGCGCGACGAAACCGGCACCCGCATCGAGAATTTCGAGATCGCCACCGACCACGTCGCTGCCACTGTCAGCGGCGCGCTGGCCTCGGACAGCAGCGACCTGCGTATCGCGGCGCAGATCACCGAAACCTCCCGCATCGCACGAGGCCTTAACGGTGCCTCGACCCTGAACGGCACCCTGCGCCAGTCCGGCCCCGACTGGAATGTGGACATGCGCGCCACCGGTCCGGGCAGCGCAGATGTGAACATCAAAAGCGTCATCGCGCTGGTCGAGGGCGCATTGGTGCGCATCACCGCAGATGTAGAAGGATCGGTACAATCGCTGGCCCCCTATTCCACACTCGCGGGCCGGTCGCTGTCCGGTGCCGCCAACGTGACGGGGCAGGGCTGGTTTGATCCGCGCGACAACACTTTTGATCTCGATGTCGACCTCACCGGCCAGAACCTTGGCGCGGGCATTCCGCAGCTTGACGGTCTGTTGCGTGGCCCCAGCACGCTGAACGTGGTCGCCCAGCGCAACCAGACCGTCACCACCATCGAAACCTTCAAACTGGCCACCGATCACATCACCGCCACCGTCAACGGCACGCTTGGCACGCAAGAGGGCGCCTTGCGTGTCGACACCCGCATCGCCGATACCGCCGTGGTGGCGCCGGGGTTGTCGGGCGCGGCGACGCTGAACGGCACCCTGCGCCAGACCGGCAACGACTGGGCCGTGGACATGCGCGCCACCGGACCGGGGCGCGCCGATGTGCGCGTCGATGGTGTGGTGCCCATCGTGGACGGCGCACCGGCGCGGATCACCGCAAACATACAAGGCTCGGCACAGGCGCTCTCGCCCTATTCGACACTGGCAGGGCGACAGCTTTCGGGGGCCGCCAATGTCACGGCCCAAGGCTGGTACGACCCCCGCGACGGTACATTTGACGTGTCCACCGACCTTGGCAGCCAGAACCTTGGCGTGGGCATCCCGCAGCTAGACCAGTTGCTGCGCGGTGCCAGCACGCTGGATCTGGCCGCCCACAAGACCGCAGGCCAGCCGCTGATCGTGGACAGGCTGAACCTGCAAACTCCGCAAGTACAGGCCTCTGTCACCGCAACCACCCCCGAAACGGGCGCCACCCTGCAATTCGACGCCAGCTTGCGTGACATCGGCCTGTTTGCCGAAGGGATCAATGGCCCCGCCACCGCCAAGGGCACCGCCGAACAGGTGGGCAACACATGGCGCGTCAACATCGACGCCACCGGCCCCGCAGGCACCGTGGCCACCGTCCGCGGTCAGGTTGCCGCCGACGGCAGCAGCGCCAACATCGACGTGACGGGGGCCGCGCCCATCGCGCTTGCCAACACCTTTATTGCGCCCAATATTGCCGCCGGTCAGGCACGCTTTGACCTGTCGCTGAATGGCCCGCTGGCGCTGTCTTCCGTGTCGGGCCAGATCAACACCGACGCCGCGCGTCTGGTGCTGCCCGAACAGAGCATCACCTTGGCACCCATCGTAACATCGGTCAGCCTGTCAGGGGGCCGCGCCACGCTGGATGTCACCGCGACTGTCTCGTCGGGGGGCACCGTCCGCGTCACCGGCCCCGTGGCTCTGGACGCGCCCAATACCGCCGATCTGGCCATCACCGCCTCTGCCGTGCGCATCACCGACCCCAATCTCTACGACACCACCATTAATGGCACCGCCTCGGTTCGGGGGCCGCTTTCGGGTGGCGCTGCGATCAGGGCCGACCTGACCCTTGGCACAACCGAAATTCGTGTGCCCGAAGGCGGTGCAGCGTCCGCGCCGGTCCTCGAAGGGTTGAACCACGTTGCCGAACCCGCAGCCGTCCGCGCAACCCGCGAACGCGCAGGGCTGATCACAACCCAAGACAGCGCAGCGGGCAGTGGCGGCGGCGGCATCGCCTTTCCCATCGACATCACCCTGCGCGCACCCTCGCGGATCTTCGTGCGCGGTCGCGGTCTTGATGCTGAACTGGGCGGGCAATTGCGCCTGACCGGCACCACCGCCAATGTGGTGCCAATGGGCCGCTTCGACCTGATCCGTGGTCGTTTTGACATCCTGACCAAACGCTTGGAGCTTGTCGAAGGTGCGGCGCGGCTTCAGGGCGGCTTTGATCCCTATATCCGCTTTGTCGCGGAAACCACCACCAGCGACGCCACCATCCGCATCATCGTCGAAGGTCTCGCCTCCGAGCCCGAGATTTCCTTTACCTCGACCCCGAGCAAGCCCGATGACGAAATTCTGGCGCAACTGCTGTTCGGGCGCGGTCTGGCGCAAATCTCGCCGCTGCAAGCGGTGCAACTGGCCGCAGCCGTGCGCACGCTCAGCGGCAAGGGCGGCGGCGGCTTGCTGAACAGCATCCGCGAACGCTTTGGTCTGGATGATCTGGACATTGTCACCGACGAAAACGGCCAATCCAGTGCGCGTGTGGGCAAATACATAACCGACAACATCTATACCGATGTCACAGTCGGGGCCGAAGGCGACGCCGAAGTGAACCTGAACCTCACGATCAGCCCGTCACTGACCGCCCGTGGCAGCGTCAAATCGGATGGCGAAACAGGTCTGGGTGTGTTTTTCGAAAAAGACTACTGATCCGGCATCAGACCCAAGGGACAATGACACACCCGTTCCCGCTGGCACGTCTGCTATGGCAAAGTTCACGTCGATCACACCACTTGCCGCTTGCGCCTGCTCAACTGCATCCCCACAGCCCGGCCAGCAGAATCCCGAGGTTTCCGGCAAAATCCACAGACATCCAGCCGTTCAAAACCGGAGTCACAAAAAGAACCATGCGTTGAACACGAAAAAGGGCACCGATCCTGCCCTGCAGATCCGCAAGCCCCTCAGGTTTGCCCTTTGGTCTCGATATAGATCACGCTGCCACAATGCTTGCAGTGGCTGGCATCGTGGTCATGCAGGCTCAGGCCGCAATGGGGACAGGGATGTTGCACCTTGGAGGGGCGGTAAATCGCTTGCAGCAGGTTCAGAAAGAACCCGACGCCAAAGATCATCACGCCGATTGTCAGCAGCCGCCCCGTTTGATCGGTAAGCGTAATGTCACCATATCCGGTTGTCGTCAGCGTGGTGATCGTAAAGTAAAGCGCGTCGACATAGGTTTTCATCTCCGCGTTGCGGCCATGCTCCCAGACCCAGATCACGCTGGTGACCACGAATATGAACGTCACAAGATTGGCGGCAGCAAGAAGCACGCGCGTGTTGATCGGAATATCTTTGGTCAGGTCGTCAAGACGCTCTACCAGCCGGAAACTCCTGACCAGACGCAGCATCCTCAGCACCCGCAGAAAGCCAAGGTTCGACCCGGTGATCAGCGGCGCAAAAAGTGAGGCCAGCACGATCAGGTCCGAGATGGTAGTCAAAGACAATAAAAACCGAAGCCGCTTCGGCGCAATCCATACGCGCGCCACGACATCGGCAAGGATGACAACCCCGATGACAAGATCAAGCGCAAGAAGCGAGGCGTCCAGCTCTGCCGTCGCAGTGAACAGAAAATAGCTGATCGTCAGAATATCAAAAGCCAACAAGCCTGTGCGGAACCACCGCGCCGTGCGCCTGTCACCTTCGTAAAGCTCTTGCAGCAGGTTTTTCACGAAACGCCTTCCTTCATCCTGACGGGCCACCCCAGGCGGGCAGGGGGCCGCACCGGCGGGTTCCCCAACACCTCACCCGGCAATATGTGCTTAAAACAGCCTCGGGCAAAATCTGATTGCTGTGACCGCAGTCTGCTGACCTGCCGCCAACAGCACCCAAAGTCGATGCGCGCCGCGTGAAATCTATACGCTGCGCTGCCGCAAGGATACATCGCGCCCAATTTGGCGGATGCGTCGCTGCCCCTAGGTCTGGCATGCGACCACTGCGCTTGCGTCACCCGTGTTGCGCGCATTACCCCTCTCGTCCGGGTTCCTCCGGATCGTTGGAAAACAGCGCGATCTTGTTGCCTTGAGGGTCGCGAAGGTAGCCAACATAAAAATGAGCCCCATACGAGTCGCGGAAACCCGGCTGACCCTCGTCAAAACCGCCCGCGGCAAGCGCGGCGGAGTGAAGATCACGCACCTGCTGTTGACTGCGCGCCTCGAATGCGATCATGGCACCGTTCCCAGCCGACGCGGGACGTCCATCGAATGTTGGTTTAACGTAAAAATCCGGCAGAACGGCAGTCTGACCTGCCGGTACGGGCAACGTAAAGCTCAGACCTTCAGGGCCCTCTTTCAGATCATAATCAAGGGTTGGCAGAAACGCAGAGTAAAACCGTTTCGCGCACACAAGATCATCAGCGCCGACGGTGACATATGCAATCATGCTACGTGTTCCTTTCAATACGTCGGGCAATTGTAACAAGATCGCAGCGCTAAAATAGTCCAACACACAGGTACGCTCAACAAATGAACTTTTACTGAACGCTCTCCAAATCCGTCATTGGTGCAGACGCAGCGAATGCATACTAAGTTCTGCACATCTGCCGTTCGCCTTCCGGCTGGTCGCCAATCTTGCTTTCAGGCGCGGCAAAGGCCAGCTTCGGGGCCACTTTACCGAATGCTGCAAGTTGTCTGAAAGTCCGCTTCAGTTCGGGATGTTGGCCTTGAATTCGTAGTTATGATGGAATTCGATATCCAAGGGGCTCGGTCGACTAGCCTTCCAACAATCAAAAGCAATGGGCATCCATCTGGCAGAAATCGGCTATCTGTATGAAACAAATACATCTTTGTTCTTTTGTCGTGCTGTTTCATTGATCTCGTTCTTGAGAGTCATAGCAGCGCCCCTAGCTCTATCTGCGAAATCTGGCTCCGATCCCGCGTAGTTAATCGCTCTGGCAGAGTTAATTAGTATGCCGCCACCCGCAGCGGCGGCGATGATCCTGCTCAATGAACCACCTTGCGCCCCGATACCGGGGATGAGCAAGGGCATTTGGCCAACGATCTCACGTACTGCCGATGCCTCTTCGGGCACTGTTGCGCCCACAACCAGCCCGACATTGCCCGATTTGTTCCACTTTGTGCTTGCGAGTTCTGCGACGTGTTCATACAGTCGGTGCCCATTTTGCAACAGGCAATCTTGCAATTGAGGAGCCGAAGAATTTGAGGTCTTACAGAGAACAAAAACGCCTTTGTCTGAATAACTGGTAAACGGAGCAATCCCATCTATCCCCAAATATGGGTTGGCTGTAACGGCATCTGCCTTATAAACTTCGAAGGCTTCAACTGCGTATCGTTCGGTTGTTGATTCAATATCGCCCCGCTTTGCGTCTAGGATCACCGGTATCTCAGTCGTCTCATGGATGTAGGTGATCAATGACTTGAGTACGTCACACGCGTCTTCGGCTGCGAAGTACGCGATTTGAGGTTTATATGAACTGGCCAAGTCTTTTGTGGCATCAACAATCGCAGTACAAAAGTCAAAAAGCGCATTCTCGTCTTGCTGAATATGCTGCGGCATTTGCGAATGCCTAGGGTCCAAACCAATACATAAGTGCGAGTTATTCTTTTCTTCAGCGATTGCGACTTTTTCGAAAAACGTCATATTCTCGGACCCTGTGAACTGAAAGTACGCTATTAAGTTAGCAAAAGCTTAAAACTACTTAGACGGTTACAGGAACGTTGGAAAGCAGCCCTTCGCTGAGCCGGGTTGAAATGCCATTTTGTCCCGCACTGCGGTCCTTGAGGTGCTTCATAGAGGAGGCGGCTTCGAGCCCAAGCCTACCGGATAGTTGCACAGTGGCAAATGACCGCTTTCTGTAGCTTGGCCCAAAACGGTTCTCTGATTGCGGCTTTGTCAAGCGGGATGGCGATCTGTCCGTTCGGGGTCATGGTTCTTCTATGGTTGCCGCCCGTAGTGCAAGAACTCTTTCCCTTTATTGGCGAGTGATCGAGTGCGGTCTTCTATAAGGCCTTGGTGTGCGGCGCTAAAGAAGCCGCTGGCCGGTATGGTGATCAGCGGGTCGGGTCCAAATCTCTCCGCAGAGCTGAAGCGCTCACAGAACCACTCTGGTTTTCCCGATCCAGATCTGTTCGATCATTTTGCCCATTCGAGGGATCGACTTCTTGGACTATTCCTTTCCGCCCTTTGGGTTTCGTTATGCTGTGCTGTCAGGCGATCGCAACTTGTGCGGGGTCCCGGTAGTCTTCCTTTTTGGTGAGCATCGCCCAGATCGCGCGTGCCATCTTGTTTGCCAGGGCGATCGCGACAAGGAGCCTCGGTTTTCTGTCCAGCATCTTTGCCAACCATGAACCGGGCTGGATTCTTTTCCGGCCGAGCCAGTTCAATCGCGTCATCGCGCCGGTGATCAACAGTCTTCGGATGTCTGCCTGTCCTGCCTTGGAGATACGTCCCAGCCTGGCTTTGCCGCCGGAGGAATGCTGCCGAGGGACGATACCAAGCCAGGCTGCGAAGCTGCGGCCGCATTTGAAAGTCTCCATTGGCGGCGCGAAGGTTTCGATGGCCAATGCCGTGATCGGTCCGAGACCGGGCATCGTCTGGAGCCGTCTCGCCGTTTCCGCATCTTTTGCGAGTTCCCTGGCCATCTGCGTCTTCGTATTGATACGCGTTGTCTTTTCTGCGATCTGCTCGATCAAATCTAGACACTCTGTGCGGACAATATCGGACAACACGGTGGCGGGATCACGAAGCGTTGCCTCAATGCGTCCGATTTGCTCGAAGCCTGTCGGGAACGTGAGGCCATGCTCATAGAGAATGGAGCGAACAACGTTGACCAGTTCGGTCCTTTGGTAGAGCAGTCGCTCGCGTGCACGGAAGACAACTGCTCTTGCCTGCTGTTCTTCCGTCTTCGGCTCGACGAAGCGCATTTCCGGACGTTGCGCGGCAATGACAATCGCTTCCGCGTCCGCCGCGTCGTTTTTCTGCCGCTTAACAAACGGTCGAACGTACTGAGGTGCTACGAGTTTGACATCATGGCCCAGCCCGGCCAATTCCCTTGCCCAGAAGTTGGCACCGCCGCAGGCTTCCATAACGACCACCGCTGGATCATGCGATTCCATGAACCGCACAAATCCCTGTCGCGACAGTTTCTTTCGGAACTTCAGTTCACCCGTCATTGATGTGCCGTGCAGCTGAAAAACTGACTTCGACAGGTCAACGCCAATCATTGTATCCTTCATTTTGCCGTCCTCTCTTATTGATCATCAACAAAATCAATATGGCACATTGCGATGCCGTTTCGGGAGGGCGGCAACCATCCCATCTCTCCGAGGTCGCGCATTGCGCCTCATGATGGTTTTCGGTGGTGGATCGTCTCCAATGTCGTTTGCGGGGTGGGCAAGCGAGCCTGCGCCCCAACCGTTTTTACGAGATCGATCTACCTCCGTCCCGTCGGGACTTCGCTTCCCGCCTTCTCAGCGGCGGAAATTCAGATCAGGCAGTGGCCTCCTTTGTCCAGTGATAGTCCGCGCCAGATTTCCAGATCGTCAGCATCAGGACTGCGATCTTGCGCGCTGTTGCGACTGCGGCCTTTCGGAACCCGCGTCGTCCGGCCAGTCGCACAGCCCAGCTCTTCAGTGGCGAGAAACGCTTCACCTGGCGGATCAAGCAGGACGCTGCCTCGAACAGCAGTCCGCGCATCGTCCCGTCTCCGCACTTCGACACCCGTCCCGACCAATCCATTTCGCCAGACTGGTGCCTCTTTGGTGTGAGCCCGAGGAATGCGCCGACATCAGTCACCCGGCTGAACCGGTCTGGATTATCGACCAGGGCAATGAAGCTGAGCGCATTCACTGGCCCGACGCCAGGAATGGTCATCAGGCGACACGCAACGGGGTGGGCCTTTGCCTTTTTCTTCACAGCCTTATCGAGATTGTCCGCCGCTTGGCACAACGTGGAGTGGGCCGTAATAAACCCATCGGCGATGGCGCGCAGCACCGGATCGGTTTCCCCCGCTGCGGCCAGTTGGTCGCGAAAATTCTGGCGCTGCCGACCTTGGCCGATGCCGGTCATTCGGATGCCGAAGGTTTTCAGCACGCCCCGGATGTGACCTTCGAGGTCTTTGCGCAACCGGATCATCCGTTCTCGCGCACCGACCAGACTTCGCAGCCTGTCAGCATCTTCGCTGCGGATGTGGACCGGTGTAAACCAGCCGGTCCGCGCGAGCTGCGCCAGTCCTTCAGCATCAGCGGCATCGGACTTGTTGAGCCGGGCCGACAGAGCCTTGTGCGCCTTCCGGGCATCGATGCATGTCGCTGGAAGACCAAGCCTCATCATCCCGCGCTGCAGCCAGATCGAAAGCATCCCGCTCTCATGTACGATCCGGTGTGGCGTGAGCGATCGGTTGCGAAACCAACCTGCCACGCCCTCCGGGTCCGCAGGGCACGTCCCGCGCGCGATGGTCTTGCCATCATGATTGACAACGCAGATCGAAATTTCTTTCAGTGACACATCCAAACCAGCATAATGTTCCATAGGTCGTTCTCCTCACGGCTTATATCCATGAGGCCAACATACCGGACCTCGTTCGCCACTGGAGAGCGACCGCCGCAATCACACCATGTCGTTTTTTAGTAGGCGCTTGTGGCGGGTGGTTCTGTCCGGCAGAGAGACAACATAGTCGTCACGCGACTTTGTCGTTGTTTTAACAGTCTCAATTTTTCTCGTACTTCATCCAATCGCCCGGCGCTGAATACACGAATTAATAGCGGCAGCTCCAGACGACGTCCCCCCAAGCCTCTCAACTGCGCGCGCGCGTGGCAATGCTTCTCGGGGACTCGCTGAGGGGCGGCCAGGCGACATCGAATAGACCCCGGGCGCTTGCACCTCTTCTATGCAAGCTTTTGCCAAAGATTTTCCTTGCTCGGGTGTAAAAACTGGTTGCACCGTGCAGGCTGCTACAAACATCAGTTTACAAGAAGTATTTTCTTCACTGGTACACCCTCAGTTTCATATCCGTCTCGGATACAGCCCTAACTTGTTCGCATTCGCCAGTACAGAGTGCTCGGAACGCCGACATTTTTGTCAAATCAGGCGTTATTTAAGCCTCTGCTGGATAAGAAATTTTCGACGACTCCTGCGGTTCTGTCATTGGCGAAAGCGACCGTTGTTGGCTTGTGCTACAAAAGCTGTTCTTGGCGTGAAAGCTGTGAAATCTCGCCAAGTCCTGCACATCAGACCTTGGTGTACACCAAGAGACCAGTCCGCCCACCGGCCCCACGTCAAATAAATCTATCAGGAAACCACACATGGTGCTGCTGGAGAGAATCGAACTCTCGACCTCTCCCTTACCAAGGGAGTGCTCTACCTCTGAGCTACAGCAGCGCCAGTGTGCGGGGTGATTAGACGCAAACGTCCCCCCGCGCAACCCCCTTCGGCACTGGAAATGCAACCCATTCTGGACGCCCCCGCGCCCCTGCGTTAACAAGACCGCATGGCAGAAAACAACCGCACCAAACCCCAGCCCTCCAACGCGCGTCAGGACCGCCTGAAAGCAGCGCTCAAGGCCAATATGGCTAAACGCAAGGCACAGGCCCGCGCGCGGGCAACCAATGGGCAACAGACGGCGCAGGCAAAGGACAAAAACTGATGGATTCGATTCTCGTACGGGGCGGTGGCCCGCTCAAGGGGCAGATCCCCATTGCCGGTGCCAAAAACGCCTGTCTTACGCTGATGCCCGCGACCCTGCTCAGCGAAGAGCCGCTGACGTTGACCAACGCGCCGCGCCTGAGCGACATCAAGACGATGACGGCGCTTCTGGGCTCGCTCGGGGCCGAGGTCACCAGCCTGCAGGACGGCAAGGTGCTGGCCATGTCCAGCCACAACATCAACAACCACACCGCCGACTACGACATCGTGCGCAAGATGCGCGCCTCGATCCTTGTGCTGGGGCCGATGCTGGCGCGTGACGGTCATGCCATCGTGTCGCTGCCCGGTGGTTGCGCCATCGGTGCGCGGCCCGTCGATCTGCACCTGAAAGCGCTCGAAGCACTGGGCGCCGAACTTGATCTGAAAGACGGCTATGTCCACGCCAAGGCCCCCAAGGGTCTGCGCGGCGGCACCATCAACTTTGATTTCGCCTCGGTCGGGGCCACCGAAAACGCGCTGATGGCCGCCACGCTGGCCAAGGGCACCACCGTGATCAACAACGCCGCGCGCGAGCCGGAAATCGTCGATCTGGCCGAATGTCTGCGCAAGATGGGCGCCCAGATCGAAGGCGAGGGCACCTCGACCATCACCATTCAGGGCGTCGACCGTCTGGGCGGGGCCACGCACCCTGTCGTGACCGACCGGATCGAACTGGGCACCTACATGCTGGCCCCCGCGATCTGCGGCGGTCAGGTGGAATTGCTGGGCGGGCGCATCAATCTGGTGCAGGCGTTCTGCGAGAAACTCGACGCCGCTGGCATCTCGGTTTCGGAATCCGCCAATGGCCTGACGGTCAAACGCAACGGCGGCGACATCAAGGCCGTGGATGTCACCACCGAACCCTTCCCGGGCTTTCCCACCGACCTTCAGGCGCAGATGATGGCGCTGTTGTGCACCGCCAACGGCACTTCGGTGCTCGAAGAGAAGATCTTTGAAAACCGTTTCATGCACGCCCCCGAACTGATCCGCATGGGGGCCAATATCGACGTGCAGGGCGGCGTCGCCACGGTCAAGGGCGTCAAACGTCTCAAAGGTGCGCCGGTGATGGCCACCGACCTGCGCGCCTCGGTCTCGCTGATCCTCGCAGGCCTCGCCGCCGACGGTGAAACCAAGGTCAGCCGCGTCTATCACCTCGACCGCGGCTATGAACACGTGGTCGCCAAACTCTCGGCTGTCGGGGCCGACATCGAACGGGTCAAAGACACATGAGTCAGGACGCAACCTTCGAGGATGGCCGCGAACGCCCCCTCAACCTCGGCGCACTCGATGCCGACGACCTGTCGGTGATCTCGTCGCTGGCGCAGGACGCGGTGTTCCCGATCACCGAAATGAAATGGGCCATCCGCCAGCGCCGCTTTGCCATCCTGCTCAACCGCTTCCGCTGGGAAGACGACGCCGCCCGCCCCGAACGGGTGCAGGCGCTGCTGTCCTTCGACACCGTGCTCGAAGTCGCCAGCCAGGGCATTGACCGCAGCGACAAGGACACCGTGCTGTCGCTGCTGTCGGTCACCTTCGAACCCACCCAAGACGGCGCGGGTTATATCCTGCTGACACTGGCGGGCGACGGCGTGATCCGCCTGTCCGTCGAGGCAATCGAGGCCACCTTGAAAGACGTCACACGCCCCTATGTTGCCCCGTCCAAATCCAAACCCCGTCACCCCGACTGACGTCCCCCTTCATCTTGCCCTTAAACTCCGGGGGTGCGCCGCAAGGCGCGGGGGCAGCGCCCCCGACCCCGCTTGAGCCTGCCGCCCCCGCCCGCTATGTCACACCGACACTGCAAAAGAGCACCCCATGCCCCAGTTTCTCGACCATGCCGACGCCGACTTTGAAGCCCGTTTCGACGCGCTGCTGACCGCCAAGCGTGAGGACAGCCCCGATGTGGACGCCATCGTGGCCGACATCATCGCGCAGGTGCGCGACCGTGGCGACGCTGCCGTGATTGACCTGACCGCGAAATTCGACCGTCTTGACCTGACGCCAGCCACCCTGCGCATCTCGCACGCCGAAGTTGACGCCGCCATCGCACAGGTGAACGCCGCCGACCGCAGCGCGCTGGAACTGGCCGCCGCGCGCATCCGCGCCTATCACGCGCGCCAACTGCCCGAAGATGCCAGCTGGACCGACGACGCCGGTGCCACGCTGGGCTGGCGCTGGACACCCGTCAGCGCGGCGGGCCTCTATGTACCCGGCGGGCTGGCGTCTTATCCGTCCTCGGTGCTGATGAACGCGATCCCCGCCAAGGTCGCAGGGGTGCAGCGTCTGGCCATTACCGTGCCTACGCCCGATGGTATCCTGAACCCGCTGGTGTTGCTGGCGGCCCGTCTGGCGGGCGTTGATGAAATCTACCGCATCGGCGGTGCGCAGGCGATTGCGGCACTGGCCTATGGCACCGAAACGATCAAACCCGTGGACAAGATCACCGGCCCCGGCAATGCCTTTGTCGCCGCTGCCAAACGCCGCGTCTTTGGCAAGGTCGGCATCGACATGATCGCAGGCCCCTCGGAAATTCTGGTGATTGCCGACGCGGACAATGATCCCGACTGGATCGCCCTCGACCTGCTCAGTCAGGCCGAACATGACGAAAGCGCCCAAAGCCTGCTGATCACCACCGATGCCACCCTTGGCCGCAAGGTCGCGGAAGCGGTCGACCGCCACCTGCAAACGCTGGAGCGCCGCGCCATTGCGGGGGCCAGCTGGCGCGACTTCGGCGCGGTCATCACCGTGCCCGACCTCGACACCGCCACCGCCCTCAGCAACCGCATCGCCCCCGAGCATCTGGAACTGATGGTGGCCGACCCCACGGGCCTCAGTGGTAAGATTACCCACGCCGGTGCCATTTTTCTGGGCGCCTGGACCCCCGAGGCCATTGGCGATTATGTCGGCGGTCCCAACCACGTGTTGCCCACCGCCCGTTCGGCGCGGTTCTCGTCGGGCCTGTCGGTGATGGATTTTGTCAAACGCACCACCTTGGCGCAAATGACTCCCGACGCCCTGCGCGCCATCGGCCCTGCGGCCGAAACGCTGGCCACGTCGGAAAGCCTTCAGGCCCACAGCCTGTCGGTCACGGCCCGCCTGAAACGCCTGAACAGCGAAACCTGACACATGACGCAGCGGGGTGATTGAACCCGCTGTTGTTCATGGTCTAACCTGATGTGACTCACACGCAAAGGATGCGACATGTCCCGCATCACCCATATCGACCTCGACGACGCCAACCTGCCGCCCCCCACGCCTGAAATCGAACAAGAGCGCAAAGTCGCGATGTTCGACATGCTGGAAGAGAACAGCTTTGCGCTGCCCCCCCGCGAGGGCCGCGAGGTGCCACCGGGGCCCTATCACCTTGGCCTTGCCATCCGTGAAAACCGGCTTGTCTTCGACGTGACCACCGAAGATGCCGAAAAGGCCGCCGAATTCCATCTTTCGCTCGGGCCGTTCCGGCAGGTCGTCAAAGACTACTTCCAGATTTGCGAAAGCTATTTCGAGGCGGTCAAGAAACTGCCCCCCAGCCAGATCGAGACCATCGACATGGCCCGTCGCGGCATCCACAACGAAGGCAGCCGCGTGCTTCAGGAACGGCTGACCGGCAAGGCCGAGATTGACGAAGGCACCGCCCGCCGCCTGTTTACCCTGATCTGCGTCCTGCATTTCGGCGGTTAGAATGGTTGCACCCTTGCCCCAATCGGTTCTGTTCTGCTGCGATCACAACGCAGTGCGCTCTCCGATGGCCGAGGCGATCATGAAAAAGTTCTATGGCACCGGCACCTATGTCCAGTCCGCAGGGGTCAAGGCCGACATGGAAATCGATGGCTTTTCCATAGCCGTCTGTCAGGAAATCGACGTCGAACTGTCGCGCCACCGGTCGCGCAGCTTCGACCAGATGGAAGACTGGGGCGACGATCTGGGCAGCTTCGATCTGATCGTGGCCCTGTCACCCGCATCGCAACGCCGCGCGCTGGACCTGACCCGCTACTGCCACCTCGAAATCGCCTATTGGCCGATCATGGACCCGACCGGACTGGGCGAAACCCGCGAGGCCAAGCTGGTCAGCTATCGCAACGCCCGCGACCAGATCATCGCCCACCTGCTCGAACGCTGGGGCGACCCCACCGTACTCACCTGAAGGAGACCCCGATGACCGTGGTGCACCGCTATTTCGATGCCTTCAACGCAGGCGACACCGACGCCATGCTGGACTGTCTGACCGACGACATCGCCCACCACGTGAACGAAGGCCAGATCCGCACCGGCAAGGCCCCCTTTGCCGAGTTTTGCGCCCACATGACACGCTGCTACCGCGAGAACCTGACCGATATGGTGATCTTCGTGAACGACGACCAGACCCGCGCGGCGGCGGAATACGTGGTCAACGGCACCTACCTGCAAACCGACGCGGGCCTGCCCGAAGCCCGCAACCAGACCTATAAACTCCCCGCAGGGTCGTTCTTTGATCTCAGGGACGGCAAGATCGCCCGCGTCACCACCTACTACAATCTGGCCGACTGGACGGCACAGGTCGCGTGACCCTGTGCCATGTGCTGACAGGTGCCGCACTCGACGCGGCCCTTGGCGATGTGGCCCGCCTGCGCATCGCCGTATTCCGCGACTGGCCCTACCTCTACGACGGCGATCTCGACTACGAGCGCCGCTATCTCTCCACTTTCCGCGCCTCGCCACAGGCCGTCGTGGTCGGCGCCTATGACGGCGACACACTCGTGGGTGCTGCGACAGCCGCCCCTCTGGCCGACCATGCCGACGACTTCGCCGCAGCCTTCGCAGGCACGGGCGTGAACATCGCGGATGTCTTCTATTGCGCCGAAAGCGTGCTGCTCGACGACTACCGCGGGCAGGGCATCGGCCACCAGTTTTTCGACGCCCGCGAGGACGCCGCCCGCGCCTTCGGCTACAGCAAATCTGCCTTTTGCGCCGTGCAACGCCCTGCCGACCACCCGCTACATCCGGCCGACTACCGCCCGCTTGATGCCTTCTGGCGCAAACGCGGATACGCGCCGCTGGACGGGGCCATCGCGCAGTTCACATGGCAAGACGTCGGCGCAGACGCGCCCACGGCCAAACCGCTGCAAGTGTGGATCAAAGACCTGTAAACCGGCTCAGGAACAAAGCTGTCCGGCCTGATCGCCAAAGGCTTTCCACCGCCGCCAGAACGCCTCGTTGCTGCCGGAATCAGAGGTGCGCATCTCTTGCGCGCTGTGCGGATCGGAAAAGAACCCCGCGCCGCGCCGCTGGTCCGAAGAACTCAGCGACATATCAGCCACCGCCTGAACACAGCCACACCGCGCCTTGTTCGCCTGCTTGCGGCCCGACGCCTGACAGGCATTCGCAATCGGCCCCGACGCGAACAAAGTGGGCGCCGGCTGGCCCAAAGGTGACGAATACGCCCGCGCGCCCTGCGCATTGTGACTGGAATATCTGGTCCCGCCGCTGCACGCGGCAACAAGGGCCAGACACGATAAAAGTGCCATCATTCGGATCATGGTTACGCCTCACACCATCGCGGCATTCTTTGGCCGCAGCTTACTGCTGTGCGTGATTATGTCCCAAAACGGGGCAGGGGGCAATTCACGACTGTGCGGACAGCCGCCATTTGTGTCTAGCTCGGTGTCGAACCATCCGGCGGCGCGGCGGTCTGGCTGCGACCGGACCGCCCAATATGATCAATCATGGCCTTCAACTCGTAGAAATCTATCGGTTTGCGCAACACCCAAGAGGCGTTTCGCGAAAACCCGAACAACTCGCCATTGGGAAACTTGTTGCTGCCCGTAAGATAGATCACATCGGCGTCCGGCACACGGTATCCAGCCAGATCAGCCACCTGAATCGAATCCGCCGGACCAATCATCAGGTCCAGCAACAAAAGATCCGGTTTGACCTCGTTCAAAAGATCACATGCCGTGGGAATATCGGCGGCTTCACTCACCGTGTGGCCGTCCTCCTCCAGCATTTGCGTCAGCGCAAATCGCAATGCAGGATCATCTTCTAGAACCAGGACCTTCACCAGATTGCCTCTGATCAGGGGAATTCATCATTCTACACCCTTCCTGCGTCCAGAAATCCCGAACCCGCGAAAAGACATAAGCTTTCAAATTAGCATCAAGACATTAACAATCTGTTAATACGTTCAGCCTACCACTTTCTTAATGACTGATTAAGCATATGGTCAATCACAACTCTGCATGTCCAAGGGTCAAGGTGTCTTCACAATGGAACAATCCCTGCGCCGGTTGTCGCTGGTCGACAGCCCGCCGACCGAAGACTTTGACCGCTTCACCCGACTTGTGACCAAGGCACTTGGTGTGCCGGTGGCTCTGGTCTGCGTGATTGATGCCGCTAACAACCGGCAATTCTTTACCAGCGCATGTGGCCTGAACGAACCTTGGGCCAGCCAGCGGCAAACCCCTCTGTCCCATTCATTTTGCAAACACGTTGTGGCCAGCGGCAAACCCTTGATGGTCGAAGATGCCCGCGATCACCCGCTGGTCCGTGACAATCCGGCGATAGACGACTTGAACATCACCGCCTATCTGGGCTTTCCTGTCACGCTGCCTGATGGCGAAATTCTGGGCACATTATCCGCGATCGACCATCAGCCGCGCCAGTGGTCGGGTGACGACCTGTCAGTGCTTGCCGATCTGGCGGCCTCGGTTACCAGCCAGATCAGGCTGCGCGCCGCTGTGCTGATCAGTGAAAGCACCCGCAAGGCAGCCAACCGGTTCGGGCGCATCATCGAAAACTCCCACCACGAAGTGTTCACCTTTGATCCGGACACATTGTTGTTCGCGAACGTCAACAAGGGCGCGCGTCACAACCTTGGCTACACCCTGGATGAAATCCGGCAACTCACGCCTGTCGACATCAAACCCGGCTTTGAATGGTCGGAATTCGAACGCTTCGTCAAACCGCTGAAAGACGGCGAAACATCAGAGCTGGAATTCGAAACACACCACGAGCGCAAGGACGGAACCAGATACCCCGTATCCATCCGTCTGGAACATCATCACGATGCCGGCGGCGCAGTGTTCATCGCATTTTGCATCGACATAACCGAGCGTCGCCACCTCGAACATGCCTTGCTTGAAGAATCTGAAAACTTCTCGGCCCTGTTCAACCATGTGAATGAACCGATGGCGATTTTGGAACCCGATACAACCATATTGCTGGCCAACCCCGCTTGTTCGGATCTGTTTGGCCACCCGATCGAGGATCTTGTCGGCACCAGATTTGCCTATCACTTCAGCAAAAACACCCAGATCGAAATTATGCGCAATCTGGCAACCGCCACGCCACAGAACCCGTCCTTTTCGTTCGTTCAGGAACAGGAACTGAACGGTCAGCGCAAAACAATGATCTGGTCGAACATCACGCATTTTGTGAATGGCAAAGCGACCAAAATATCCCTGATTGCAAATGACGTGACCGAATTGAACGCGGCAAAGGTCCGCGCCGAAGAAAGTGCGGCCGAGGCCAAAAAGGCCATAGAAATCCGCAAGGTGTTTCTGGCCAATATGAGCCACGAAGTACGCACGCCGCTGAATGCAATCATGGGGCTTTTCCAGCTTATCCAGATGGCTGATGTGCCCGAAAGGCAAAAAAAGCAGGCGCAGGTCGGTCTGGACGCCTCGCATCATCTTTTGTCGCAATTGGTCAATGTGCTGGAACTTTCGCGCGTAGAAGCAAACGCAGTCGAGATCACACCGAAAATGACCGAAATCCGGCCCTTGGCCGAACAATGGCTGGAAACTGCAATAGCAACAAATCACCGGTTGGGAAAACCGATCAAAATGTCTTTGGATATTGCCGAAAATACACCGGAGCTGTTCAACCTCGACCCGCGCAGGGTCACTCAGATAATAAACAATCTTACCGACAATGCGCTGAAATTCACCAAAAGCGGTCGCGTCGACATACACGTTTGCCAAGGGTCGCAATCCGGTGCATCGCAAAACGCCCCGCTGGAAATTACAGTTTCCGATACAGGATGCGGAATTGTGGTCGAAAAACGTGCTGCCATCTTTGAAAGATTTGTTCAGGTCGACGATGCCCAGACTCGGGAAAACAGCGGTTCGGGTCTTGGACTTGCCATCAGCCGCGAGCTGGCGGAACTGATGGGCGCGTCGCTTGATGTGACATGCCCGTCACCACAAGGTTGCTACGCAACGATCTTCTCGCTACGATTGAAAACTGTTGAATATTCTCGCTAACATTGCAAACCTTTGAACAAATAGGTCAAATAGATGTCTACTGCGAAAAAGATTCTGCTGGTGGAAGATGATTACTTTACGCGTTTCATGATGAAAGAAATTATCGACACGCTGGGCATTTTGGTGGATATCGCCCAAAACGGCCAAGAGGGCTATGAACAACTCAATCGCTGCCCTGCAGATTATGGTCTGGTTTTGATGGATATCCATATGCCAAAGCTGTCCGGAACAGATGCCGCCCGCATGATCCGCGCAAGCCTGAGCGATCCGCCCCGCAATGTGGCGATCTTTGCCGTAACCGCCGATGAATATTATCACGATCAATCCGTGGTCAGTAAACACGGGATGGACGGGTTCATAGTCAAGCCGATCACCGCCGGTGAATTGATGGGGCTGGTCGATCAATACTGCAGCGCCGCTTGAGCGTTGTGGGCTCGGGGCAGGCGTCATTCCAGCCCGACAGCGCGTATAATTCGGCACTATACTGCAATTATTCCGATGCAGGTCAAAGCGGCGCAATAAATCTTACGCATCGACGTGGCGCTACTCCGTGTGGAGCTGCCGTTTAAGGCGGCGTTCGATCCAGCGCCCGAATACACGCGCAAACAGAATTACCGTCCAGCCTGCGGTATTTCCCGAACCTGCTGGTCACAATTCAAAACTCTTCTGAATCCGGTATTTCCGCTCTGTTCATTCTCGCGAATACGCGGTTCAAACCCGCACCCCGTTTCTACCGAATACCGCCAGATATCCCGTTTTCAAATCACAGCCTGTTCCGAACGCCCCAAGACGCCCGACCGGATCACCCCGAAACGCTGCCGGAAATCGCGGGCCGATCCCGTCCGGCCCCCGCATCTGCCGTGGCCACCCGCAAACACGCAGCATCACAATGCGCCGCGCCCTTCATGCTCACTTGACCAACCCCCAAATCCCCTACATATCCCAACCATGACACCGCTTTCACATATCCGCAATTTTTCCATCGTCGCGCACATCGACCACGGGAAATCCACGCTCGCAGACCGTCTGATCCAGTCGACCCACACCGTGGCCGACCGCGACATGAAAGAGCAGATGCTTGACGCCATGGACATCGAGCGCGAGCGCGGTATCACCATCAAAGCGAACACCGTGCGCATCGACTATGTCGCCGACAACGGCGAGGCCTATGTGCTGAACCTGATCGACACCCCCGGCCACGTCGATTTCGCCTACGAGGTCTCCCGCTCCATGCGCGCGGTCGAAGGCTCGCTGCTGGTCGTCGACAGCACCCAGGGCGTCGAGGCGCAGACTCTGGCCAACGTCTATCAGGCCATCGACGCCGACCACGAAATCGTGCCCATCCTGAACAAGATCGACCTGCCCGCCGCCGACTGCGACCGCGTGGCCGAACAGATCGAAGACGTGATCGGCATCGACGCATCCGGCGCCATCCGCGTCTCGGCCAAAACCGGCATCGGCATCCACGAAACCCTCGAGGCGATCGTGCATCACCTGCCCGCGCCCAAAGGTGACGAAAACGCCGACCTCAAGGCGATGCTGGTCGACAGCTGGTACGACAGCTATCTTGGCGTGATCGTTCTGGTCCGCATCATCGACGGTCGCCTGAAAAAGGGCGAGCGGATCAAATTCCTGTCCAACGGCACCGTGCATCACGTCGACCGCATCGGCGTCTTCCGCCCCCAGATGCAGGTCATCGACAGCCTCGGCCCCGGCGAGATCGGCTTTCTGACCGCGTCCATCAAACAGGTCCGCGACACCCGCGTCGGTGACACCGTGACCCACGACAAGAAAACGGTGCAGGCACTGCCCGGCTTCAAGCCCGCGCAGCCGGTGGTCTTTTGTGGCCTTTTTCCCGTCGACTCCTCCGAATTCGAAGACCTGCGCGACGCCATCGACAAACTGGCGCTCAACGATGCCTCTTTCAGTTTCGAAATGGAAACCTCTGCCGCCCTTGGCTTCGGCTTCCGTTGCGGTTTTCTGGGCCTCCTCCATCTGGAAGTCATTCGCGACCGGATCGAACGCGAATATGACATCGAACTTATCACCACCGCACCGTCGGTGGTCTATCGCATCTTCATGCGCGACGGGTCGATGCAAGAACTGCACAACCCCGCCGACATGCCCGACCTCAGCGTGGTCGATCACCTGGAAGAGCCGCGGATCAAGGCGACCATCCTTGTCCCCGACGACTACCTCGGGGACGTGCTGAAACTCTGTCAGGACCGTCGTGGCGTTCAACTTGACCTGACCTATGCCGGCAGCCGCGCGATGGTCGTCTACGACCTGCCGCTGAACGAGGTTGTCTTCGACTTTTACGACCGCCTGAAATCGGTGACCAAGGGCTATGCGTCCTTTGACTACCAGATGACAGGTTACCAAACCGATAACCTTGTGAAGATGTCGGTGCTGGTCAACGATGAACCCGTCGACGCCCTGTCGATGATGGTCCACCGCGACCGCGCCGAAACCCGTGGTCGCGCCATGGTTGAAAAACTCAAGGATCTGATCCCGCGCCATATGTTCAAGATCCCGATTCAGGCGGCCATCGGCGGCAAGGTCATCGCCCGCGAGACCCTGTCCGCCATGCGCAAGGACGTCACGGCCAAATGCTACGGCGGCGACGCCACGCGCAAACGCAAGCTGCTGGACAAGCAGAAGGCGGGCAAGAAAAAGATGCGCCAGTTTGGTAAGGTGGATATTCCACAGGAGGCCTTTATCAGCGCACTGAAAATGGATTCTTAATCCATTTTCGACGCTGATAAAGGCCGGTGGGGTAAGAGTCCCGCGCAGCGGGGCGCGACCCCACACGGTTGTGTGGTGTGGCAGTACCCAAAACACCAAAGGTTTGTCATTATTAATGGGCATTACAGCAGACACATAGATACATCTTTGGTCGCCCTTTTCCGACTAATTCTTCAAGGCTGGTTCGATTTCGACTTCGCCCTTGAGTTGTTTACCAAATTAGACAATTCTTAGACCTCAATGTGGAGATAGATTGTGTCGGAAAAAATTGAATTAATTGTATCGCTAACAGGTGGGCAGAGTGATGGGCATGACGTGCCTGCGTTCACAGCGCTTGATAGTGCGCACGCTGTTTCGCAAGCGTTGATGATGATTGTGAATTTTGCTCAAACTGGTGAGATTAGACGAAGAAACTTTAAAGACCTTGATACGGTCCTAAACCTAAAAGTAACTCGGCCGGGGTCGTATGAATTTGTTTTTGAGTTCTCTCAATTTGCTCCCTATTTGATTGAAGCATACGGTAGTGGGCTTGCGAACGCGTCTTGGAAGCTGGTCGAGACTGTTTTCAATCGTGCTACCGGTCTTCTCGGGGCCAATGAAATTGAAGAGGCTGAAAGTGATGGCCGAATTAATGCCGGTGACCTAGGTGCTTTGATACAAGCCGTTGAACCTTCGGTCCGAAGGTCTCACTCTGTTGTGAACCATGGTGCATCCAATGTGAGTATTTTCATAAACGGGGATTCAAATATTGTCACCTTAGATGCTGATAGCAAGGAATATATGCATGAAAGTATCTTTAATGATGAAATGCGTTCGCAGCGGTTTTTGGTAACTAGTTTTGATGGGCGAAACCGTACGGGCCGATTGTTTGATTTAGAGCAAGAACAAGCCTTCACGTTTGATTTGTTAGCCGAAGCTGATCGTAAATCGCTTACTGTTATTGTAGATGCAGCCCGTGCATATGCTTTGCGACAAAAAGGTAAATTTGACGAGAATATGGAGGCCGTCTGTGCGTTTACTTCGGTCGATGCACCTGACGGTCGACAAAAGCGCCTAAAAGTAACTGCCGCTGCTAGGGAGTTCGACGACTTGAATGTTGGTATGATTACAGACCTCACCGAAAGCACCCGACAAATTGAAGACAATGGTGACGATGTGATTGAGTAATGCCAGACTCCCAAGGGGTTTGGCAGCGCCCGAACCGCCCCGTCGTGCTGAAAGCACGCCTTCGGCGTGACGCGGGCGCTTCTCGCCCCCCATCGGGTCAGGCGCACCCTAGCGGTTAGGCCATGGCCAATGTCCTCACCCCTTCGGCCACTTCTCGTCAAACCTGTTCGGCCGGCCGTGTGCCTGCTCCATGATCGGATAGGTCCACTCCTCGCCCGCCACCTCATAGCGGTCAAAGGTCTTGTCCAGTCGTGCCGCCGCGACATGGCGGTTGGCGTCCACCTGTATCCGGTGGATCAGCTCGTTGACGTCGCGCCCCTGCACCTCTCCCAGCACATGCGCGTCGCGCATCGGGATCACCGCGCAGAACGGACGGCGATAGCGGGTCAGCCACAGGTTGCCGTTCTGGCGGGTGACAAACCGCAGCAGCGGGCCGCTGTTTGCGCGGAAGTCTGAAAAAGAAACTGTATGAATTGCCGGCAGCATATTGTCGCACCTTTCGGGCCTGTTGCGTTTGTGTACGCATCTGCCCCGAATATGTACCGCACCGCCGAAACGGGGCTGAAACCGCCCCTTTGGCCTTGGTTGATGCTGTACCGGATCCGGTCGGATATGTACCGGACCCAGCCTACAGCGCGGACCCCAGCGGGCGGTTAACCCACCGGACGCCCCGTTATCAGTGCCCGAAGGCTGTGTTCTCCATCCACTGCATTTCGTCCTGTCCCGCGCGCATGTGCAGGCAGGCAGACCCAGTGCGCTGGAAGTAGATTGCCTCCAGCCTGTACCATCCGGCTTGGGGCACATTCACCTCCGCAGCCTCGGATTCCTCGCAGGGGTGGCGGCCGTCAAACACCACCACTTCTTGCCCGCCAATGCTGGCTTTCAGCCCGTCATTGCTCAGGAAATCAATGACATAGGTGCCAGCGGTCTCGAACCTGACAAAGCCTGAAATGCCCGCAACCACATGGTGTGCGCTGGTCGATGTCAGCGTCATGTCACCATCCGCGGTGTCGCGGTAATCCAGTCCGGCCAGCGGTTCACCCGGCTCTGCGTCGGCCAGAAACGCCTCGGCCTGCGCCAATGTCTTCACGTCCGGCGGATAGGCATAGCGCACCGCCAACCCCTCGGACAGCCCGGTCGGTTGCGGGTCCGCAGGCATCAGTTCCAGCGGAGCAGCCCAAAGTGGTGATGCGATGTAAGCCATTGTAATTGCAGTATAAATCAGCTTCATGTCAAGCTCCTGAACGGGGTGATTTCGCCCAGCTTAAGCCCTTGGCCCGCCTGCGCAATTCAATTCTTCAATGCGCTTTTCAGGTCAAATGGCAGCGCCCCGCCATCCTGCATTTCAGCGATGAAACGCGCGGAAAACGCCCATATATCATCGGTATGGACAAGGTGGTGGGTCAGCAGCCCAAGCGGCTCGGAACTGCCCGACCGGATATGCGCAGCGGCGGTCTCGATCAGCCATGAGGTATCGGCCAAGCCTCTGTTTCCACGCCAGAAAATCGGATCGACATGGGTGTTGACCAGATGCAGCCCGTGCAGGATTTCCACCCCCCGCGGCCCAAATGTCGACAGCCCGCGATACCCCTGCGCGGCCAGTTGCGCGACCAGCCCCTCACTGATCCGGTTCCACGGCGGCACAAACATGGGCACCAGCGCCGCCCCGAACAGTTTTTGCATCCGCGCCAACCCCAACGCAGTCTCCCCCGCCGCTTCAGAACGGTTGCGCTCGAACTCGGATTTCTTGGCCTCCGGCGCCGAGGTGTCAGCATGGGCCCAACCGTGAACGACGGGGACCAGAACCTTGGAAGCTATTGAAACTTCGGCCAATTCCGGCGTGGCTGTTGCGGGGATCACCGCGATGTGAACCGGCACATTCGCCGCGTGCGCGATGCCTTCCAATCGTTCCAGCGCAGGCGTGGGGGCAATGGCATCATCGTCGCGCCACCAAAACCGCAGGGCGCGCCCCTGCCCACGCGCCTCGCGCAAGGCACTGCGCAGCGGGGTCCAATCAACCTGCATGGTGCTCTCCCAAAATCCGGTGCGCAACACGCACCGTCTCCGCTGCTCCGTCCACGCCCTCGGTCAGCGGCGCACGCGGCGCTGCGGCGAGGGTGGCGTTCACAGAATCCAGCAAGCGTTGAGCCGTCAGATCCGCCGCGCGCAGTACCGCAATTCCGGGCTGCACGGCCAGCGCATCGGCACGCAATCCCTGCTCGACCTCATCGCCCGCATCAAAGGGCACAAAGACCGCCCGCACGCCCGTTTGCAGCACGTCCAGCGCGGTGTTGTAGCCGCACATGGACACCGACACAGCCGCCCCGCACAGCATTTGCCGAAAGTCGGGGCGGGCCGCGTCTACGGTGCAGTGTTCGGGCGCGCGGCTGCGCAGGGCGGCGACGCGATCCGCGCTGCCGCCCACCAGAACGCGCCACTTTCGCCCCTTGTCCAGCGCTGCGGCGGCCAGTGCCGCGTCGAACAGGTTATCGCCGACACTGCCGCCGCCAGCGCTGACCAGAACTTCGCCAGTGCCGGTGCCATCGGGGTGTGGTTCGGGCGCCGCGGGGGCCACGAACCCTGTGTAATACAGGCATTTTTGCATGTTTTCGGATACCGGCCAACTGATGTCTAACGCGGCAATACCGGCTACGGAATGCACCAGCACACCGCTGTAATAGGTGGTGATCAAATCCTCGGCCAGTGCTGCCTTGGCGGGTTTTGACGGGGGGGCCAGAATGTCGCGGATCGACGACAGAACAGGCACCTCCAACGCTTGGGCTGCTTGCAACAGGGCGGTGAACTCGTGGCGTAAAATGCGACGCCCGAAAGGGAACAACTCGGTGATCAGCAGGTCTGGACGGAGACCGGCAAAGGCGTCCAGCAATGCCTGTCGCCGTGTCTGGAGATAGATCGCATCGGCCACGGTCCCGTCCGGCGTTAGCATGCGGCTAAAGTCAACGCCGTCGGACTTGAGCGGCGGCAGTTGCACCAGATCAATGCCGTCGAAATCCAGATGCGCGACGGGCACGCCGCCGCTGACCAGCACCACGGTGTCACCGGCCGCAACAAAGGCGCGGCCCAGCGTCAGGGCGCGGGTCAGGTGGCCGGTGCCCAACAGATGTGTGACGACAATCATAACCTTCACGGGCGTGTCTCCAATCGTACGGGTTCGCCATCGAACGCCCAGCCTCTGGCGGAAATATCTATGACAAACAACCGGTTGCGTTTGACGGCAAAGGGGGCGGGGCCATCAAAATCCCATCCGGTCGCATGGGCCAGCAGCACCCGCATCACGCCGATATGGCAGACTGCAACGCTGTCGCGGGCCAGCGCATTGGCCCAAGGGATCAGGCGCGCGCGCACGGCAGCGGGGCTTTCGCCTTCCGGCGGGGCAAAGTTCCAGCCCCAGTCTTCGATGTCGCAAAATCCGCTGGCTCGATCGGCGCGCAGGTCGGTGCCGTGTAGGCCCTCCCAGTTGCCCCAGTTCATTTCCATCAAGGCCGGATCGGTCAGCGGCACACGACCTGAAACCAGCCGGGCGGTTTGTACGGCGCGGAGCAGCGGGCTGGACCAGATCTGGGCCGTATCCCAGGGCGCGGGCAGACGCAGGGCGCCTAGACCGGCAATCGCCGCGTCGTCCAGCGGAATGTCAGTGCGCCCCTGAATGCGGTGGGCGCGGTTCCATGCGGTGTGGCCGTGGCGCAAAAGGGCAAGGCGGATCATCTGGCACAGTCCTGCAAGGCCTGCGTCAACGTGCGCGCCGCAGCAGGCAGCAGATGTTGCGCCGCAACCTGGGTGCGGGCAGCGGCGCCTGCGATGACGCGCGCGGCAGGATCGTCCAGCAGGGTGGTGATGTTCCCTGCCAGTGCTGCGGGGCCGTCCTGTGGGGACGGATGCCCCCCCACAACCACGTCGCGCACGCCGTCGCGGTCTTGGGCTACCACGGGGATGCCTGCGGCTTGTGCTTCAAGATAGGTCAGGCCAAAGGCTTCGTTGACGCCGGGCCAGAACAGCAGCGACGCCTGCGCGTAGAAGGCATCGAGGGCCGCACCGGTTTGCAGTCCGCGCAGTTGAACGCGGTTCCCGAAGGGGGCCATCAGCGCGGCCACTTCGTCGCGTGCGGGCCCGTCACCGACGATGTCCAACCGCCAGTCCCGATGGACAATCAGCTTTAGCGTCTGCGCGATCAGGGCATAGCTGCCCAGCTTGTCGCCGTGACGCATCATGCCCACGGACAGCATCGGGCCGGACAGGTCCGATTGCGCGGGCAGATCGGGGCGGGCCAGAAACGGGTGCAGGTGGATCAGCCGCTGACCTTCGGGCGCATCGCGACGCAGGGCGTGGCTGTCGCGTTCGGTCAGGTACAGCACGGCATCGGCGGCGTCGCAGGCGGACTCGGACGCAACGGCAAACGCAGCCCAAGGGCCGGTCATCCGCTTGCTGGCGCGGGTCGATTCCACTTGTAAATAAGGGATACCAAGGGCGCGGCAGACCACAGGGCCGATCAGGTCGGGGGCTTTGTAGTAGTTGTGATAGGTCAGCCAATGCGTCCAGCCCGCCGCCTGATCCGACGCCAGCAAGCGATCGGCCTCGAATTGCGCCTTGGCCATCAGATCAGCTTGTAGGTTGGCATCGCCCCGCCCGTCATAGATGCGCAGGCCCGACACCACCTGCGTCTCGTTTCCACCCAGTTCCAGTGCTGCGATCAGTGCTCGCGCCATCGCGCGGTCACCCGAGGGCACCGGATGATCCGGCGCTTTGAGCGGTGCATAGACCGCAACGGTCACGCGGCCCCCGACAGCAATGCGGTCAGGCGGCGGGCCAGATGGTCAATGCCCGGTTGCATGGTGAATTCGGCGTGCAAACGGGTGTAGGCTGCCTCTGCCAGCCGCGGGCCCAGTGCGGGGGCGCAGGCCACACGGGTCATCGCGTCGGCCAGCGCGCGGGGGGCATCGTCGCTAAGGATGCCGTGGGTGCCGTCGGTGATGAACTCGGGGATGGCCGAAACGGGCGTCGACAGGATCGGCAGCTTCTGGCTGGCGGCTTCCATCAGCACATTGGGCAGGCCGTCGCGGTCGCCGTCTTCGGCCACGCGGCTGGGCAGCACGAACAGATCGGCCTCGCGCATGGCGGCGATGACTTCGGGCTGGTCGCAGGCCCCGCGCCAGATGATCCGGTCGGCCACACCTGCGGCCTCGGCCTGCGCGCGCAAGGTATCCTTCAGGTCGCCGCCGCCAATGTGGGTCCAGTGCCAGTTCAGATCCACAGGCAGCAGGGCCAGCGCCGCGATCAGCCGGTCAAAGCCCTTTTTCTCGACCATACGCCCGACGCTCATCATCCGCAGGGGTGCGTCCACTGCACGCAACGCGCGGTCGGGTGCGGGGGGGAAACGGCTAAGCTCCAGCCCGTGATAAACCAGATCGACAGGCGTGCCCGCTGACAAACCGTTCAGATGGTCCGCACCAAACGCGGTGCAGGTGGCACCAAAATCAGCACCATGCGTGGCGGGCGACAGCTTGTCCCGCAAATCCCACTCGGGCGAGGTCCAGATATCCTTGGCATGGGCCGAAAAGCTCCACGGCAGGCCGCGCAAGATGGCGGCATAGCGGGTAACAGATGCGGGTGTGTGCAGGAAATGCGCATAAAGCGCGCCGGTATCGTCGGGCAGTTCACGGGCCATGACACAAGCCTGCCCAAAACGGCGGATGCGATTGCGGGTGCGGTCGCGTTTGTAATCAGCGCGAAAGGCCGCCCAACCCGCAGCCCATCCAGGCAGACGGTGGGCGTGCAGCAGGGCGCGGGCCACGCGTGCGGGTTCCGTGTGCAGGTACTCGGGCAGATAGCGTACCGGTCCTTTGAAACGGTCGTGCAGCGGGTGTGTCTTGGTGTCGGTGGGATGGCGCAGCGACCAGATGTCCAACTGCAACCCTGCGGCCTCAAGCGCCACCAGCTCTTGCGCGATAAAGGTCTCGGACAGGCGGGGCCATCCTTTGACCACCACCGCAAGGCGGGCGGGCAGGCGGGTCATTCGGCGGCGGTCCGGCTGTAGGCCGCCGACATCAGGATATGTGCGCGTGCGTTTACGCAGTCCAGTCCGTCCAGCAGCCCGTCGGCCCCTGCATCCGACGGTTTGCCTTGGGTTGGCAAGGCTCGGATCGCGTCGATCATTGATTGCGGGGTCATGCCGTCGCGGTTTTCATCCAGCATCCGCACAAGGCCAAGCTCTTCGGCACGGCTGGCGCGAATCCACTGTTCCAGACGGGGCACTGTGCGCGGGACGATCACCGCGCGTTTGTCAAACGACAACACCTCGCAAAAGGTGTTGTAGCCGCCCATGCACACCACGCCGTCAGCCTTGGCAAAAAGCGCCTCGATCCGGCTGTCAAAGCCAAGAGCGGTCACGCGACCATTCAGTTTGTCCACCCGCGCCTCGAAATCCTCGCGCACTTCGCCGGACAGGAACGGGCCATAGACCAGCATTGCGCGCGGTTTCAGTGTCGGGTCTTGTTCATAGGCGGCCAGCACAAGGTTCACCATGCCTGCGCCATCGCCACCGCCACCGGGGGTGATCAGCACATAGGGGTCGTCGGGCACCTCGTCGGATTCGACGCCATCACGACGCAGGTATCCCGTCCAATACATGCGTGACCGCAAATCGTCGGACAATTCCAGCCCCTCGGTCGGGTCATAGACCGAGCGCACGCCGTAAACCCAGACCTCGTCATAATATTTCTCTGCCGCGTCCAGCGCGCCTTTGCGGCCCCATTCAGCGGCCAGAACTTCGGGCTCGTCCAGCACATCGCGCAAACCCAGAACAGTGCGGGTGCGGCCGGTTTTGCGGATTGCCTCCAGTGTCGGCAACAGCTCGCCGCGAAAGCCTGTGGGCTCTTTGTCGACGATCAGCAGGTCAGGGTCATATTGTTCGACAGCGGACCGGATGAGCGCCGCGCGCAGGTTCGTCGTTTCGTCGATGTCCAGACCCAGCGTCTGGCTGACATATGATCCATCGACCAACTTGGTCACACCGGGCAGGCGGATGTGGTCGACCCGCTCGGGAAAGGTAAAGCGCCCCGCCACGGGTGATCCGGTCAGGATGATCGCGGATGCGTCCGGATTGGCCTGCGTCAGCGCCGCAGCCAAAGCGCGCGAGCGTCGCAAGTGGCCAAGACCAAAGGTGTCGTGGCTGTAAAGAACGATCCGCCGCGGGCGATCGGGGGCTCTGTTTTGTGCCGGAGGCAGGGTCGTGTCATGCGCCATCATGGGCCACCTTTGATCTTTTGTGTTTAAAGGCGCAAGTCGCTTCCGGTCCGGCCAAACACCCCTTTGATGTCATAGACCAACGCACCCGGTTTGCCAAAGGCGCGGATGCCATCAGCGCCCAAAGCGACGAATTCGCGGTGCCCGACGGCAACAATGATCGCATCATAGGCACCTTGCTCGGGGTCGGTCACGGTGTCGACGCCGTGGCGGGCGCGCATGAGGTCCGCATCGACCCACGGTTCATGCACATCAACCTGCACCGAATAGTCCTGCAATTCGGCCACGATGTCGGCCACGCGGGTGTTGCGGGTGTCGGCGCAGTTCTCCTTGAACGTATAGCCCATGACCAGCACCCGTGCGCCCTGCACACGGTTTCCACGGCCCAGCATGGTTTTGATCAGCGTCTGGGCCACATGCGCGCCCATGTGGTCGTTGATTCGCCGACCGGCAAGGATCACCTCGGGGTGATAGCCCACTTGCTGCGCCTTGTAGGTCAGATAGTAGGGATCGACACCGATACAGTGCCCGCCCACCAGACCGGGGCGGAAGGGCAGAAAATTCCACTTGGTGCCCGCCGCTTCCAGCACTTCCAGCGTGTCCAGACCCAGCCGGTTGAAGATCAGCGCAAATTCGTTGACCAGTGCAATGTTCAGGTCGCGCTGTGTGTTCTCGATCACCTTGGCCGCCTCGGCAGTGGCGATCGAGGATGCACGGTGCAGGCCCGCCTTGACCACGGGACCATAGATCAGGTCCAGACGGTCCAGCGTTTCTGCGTCTTGGGCGGCAATGATCTTGACCACGTTTTCCATCGAATGTTCGGCGTCGCCGGGGTTCACCCGCTCGGGGCTGTAGCCAAGTTTGATCTGGGTGCCGACGGTCAGACCGCTGCCCGCCGCCAGTGCGGGGCCGCAGACCTCTTCGGTCACGCCCGGATAGACGGTGCTTTCCAGCACGACCAGGGCACCGTCGGTCAGATGCGGCGCGATGGTGGCGCAGGCGCCCAAGACAGGCCCCAGATCGGGGGTTTTGGCGTCGGTAATCGGGGTGGGGACGGCGATGATGAAGTTGCGCGCGCCCTTCAGGTCGGCTGCGTCGGAACTGAACCGCGCGGTGGTGTCGGCCAGAGATGCGTCCGCAACCTCGCCGTTCGGGTCGTGCCCCGCGCTGAGGGCGGTCACCATATCGGGATCGGTGTCCAGTCCCAACACGTCAAAACCTGCACGCGCCAGTGCCAGTGCCAGCGGCAGGCCGACGTAGCCCAGCCCGAGAATAGCGATACGTCCGCTCTGGGCGGAACCGGTCGGGGTGGCGTCTGTCATATTCGTCCTTTGGTCTTTGGCGGCGTGCGGCCCAAACCGGACTGCTGCTATTAATATCTACGGTGCAAAAATCACCGGTGTCCACAAGTGGGGTCTGTGCTTGCGAATTGCAATGAATGCGCGTCTCGGCTAGCGTCATCGTCATCTTGATGACGAAAAGGCGACAGGATGCGGCTGATTTTATGCTTTTGGCTAAGCGTTCTGCTGACAGTTGCGGCTGCCCCGCGACACGCCCAATCCCAAAGCCTGTTCACTCCCAGCGTCTCGGACCCTGCGCCGCAGGACGATCCATTGGCTGAAACCCTGCGCAAAGCCCGCGAGGCGGGCCTGAGCGTGATCGTCGTGGACGCCCAAGGTAACCTGATCACACCGGACGCAGCGGAAGACCCGCAAGCTGCTGATGATGTGCCAGCGCCAAACCCGCAAGGCTCTACGCTGATGGAAACGCAAAAGCGCGGGGCGCAGTTTCGCAGCACCCTGAGCGAGCGGTTGGATGCCCTTCCGGATTCCCTGAACGAGGTCCGCTATATCTTGCGTGCAACCAGCCCCGATGGCCGCATCATGACCTATGTCGAGCTGCTGTTGCTGGGTGCGCTTTTGCTGTTTGTCGGCAGTCAGACCATGCGGCAGTTGATCGGACCCTATGTGTTCCAAGGCTTTATCACCGGACGAATGCAGGACACCCCGAAAGGCTATCGCGAAAAAATGCCGTTTCTGGTGTTCCGCTTTCTGGTGGGCATTGCCAGCACTTTGATGTCGATGGCCATTGCCTATGTGCTGGGCGTTTTGTTCTTTGACCCCGTCACCGACATTTCGTTGCAGGTCACCATTCTGGCGATCAACGCGACCTTTCTGGCCTGCCGGACCGTGGGGGACGTGTGGCGCATGGTGCTGTCGCCGTTTCTGTCGCAATACCGCATCCCGCGCTTTTCCGACCGCGATGCCAAACGGTTGTACCGCTGGGCGTTCTACGTTGGGTCGCTGGATATTTGCGTCGTGGTCTTTGCCACATGGCTGAAAGACTTCGGGCTGAACTACAACGTCTATGCGATCGTTTTTGGCATTCTCAGCCTGACGATGGCGCTGATCAACGTCCTGTTGCTGACAGTAAACCGATCCGCGATTTCAAACGCCATCCGCAATGGGCGCAGCAAAATCGAAGTGGCTTGGCTGCTGCGCATCGTGTCGGTGTGGTGGCTGCCGGTGATGGTCGTTTATATCATCTTTGGCTGGCTGGAGCTGGCCTTTGATCTGGTGCTGGAAACGCCCACATCAATCCCGCTGATTGCGGGGGCTTATGGTGTGCTGGTCACGATTCTGGTGGTGTACGGTGTCATCAATTACCTGATCGAAACCTATTTCGAACGCGCGCGGCAGATCGAGATGATGAACGCGCAGACAGATCCCACATTTGCGCAGACAACAGACGACACTGGTGACGAAACATCCGAGGCAGAGGTGGACCACCCCAAGCCGCCGTTTGTGCCGCGCCATGTGATGCACACCTATGAACAGCTTGCGCGGCGGGTGTCGGGTATTCTGGCATTTGTAGCGGGCAGCTATGCGCTCTTGCTGATCTGGGGCAACGCCTCGGATATGGTCGAGGGCAACATATTTGGCCAGTCGCTGCTGGACATCATGGTGATTATCTTCATCGGCTACATCATCTATCACGCGTTCCGTATCTGGATCGACCGGAAGATTGCAGACGAACAGGGCGATGAAATGGAGGCCGAACTGGGCGACGAAGGTGGTGGTGCCAGCAGCGCCACCCGTCTGGCCACGCTGCTGCCACTGTTTCGCAACGTGATGCTGATTGTGGTGGTGGTGACGATTGTGCTGATCATCCTGCTGGAGGTTGGCGTCAACGTGGGCCCGCTGTTCGCCGGTGCGGGCTTTGTCGGGGTCGCCATCGGCTTTGGTAGCCAGTCGTTGGTTCGGGATGTGTTCTCGGGAGCGTTCTTTTTGTTCGATGACGCGTTCCGCAAGGGTGAATATATCGACGTGGGCGGCGTCAAAGGCACGGTCGAGAAAATCAGCGTGCGATCGTTCCAGCTGCGCCACCACTTGGGTGCGCTGCACACCATCCCGTTTGGTGAAATTCAGGTCATGACCAATTTTTCCCGCGATTGGGTGATCATGAAACTGCCCCTGCGCGTGACCTATGACACCGACGTGGAAAAGGTGCGCAAGCTGATCAAGAAACTGGGGATAGAGTTGCTGGACGATCCGGTGATCGGCGATAACTTCATCCAGCCGTTAAAGTCCCAAGGCGTGATCCAGATGGAAGACAGCGCGATGATCATCCGCGTTAAGTTCATGACCAAGCCGGGCGATCAGTGGCTGGTGCGCAAAAAGGTCTATGAAGACATCCGCGCGCTGTTCGAACGCGAAGGTATCCGCTTTGCCCACCGCGAGGTGACTGTGCGTCTGGCCGATGGCAAAGTGTCGGAGCTGGACGAAGAACAGCGCGATGCGGTGACTGCCGCGGCACAGGCTGTGATCGAAGAAGACATGCACGACGTTGCACAGGAGACAGGTGATGACCGATGAGGCCACATCCCAACCTGTGATCACGCTGCGCCAGCGCATGGGGCGCATTCTGGATTATTTGCCTAATCGGGTGATCCCGATGTTGATGGCGCTGATCGTCTGGCTGGTTGCGAGCAGCACCAATTTGCAGGTTGTGGCCCTGTTCACCGATGCCACCGGCCCGCTGGCGCTGTACGGGCCGGTGATGCTGTTGGCTGTGGCGGCGATCTGTCTGTTCGCGATCCGCTCGGGCACCGACAGCTTTGCCGGTCTTGTTGCGGATGTTGTGGTTTTTTCGCTACCGCTGGTCTTTATGGCGCTGCGTCCGCCGTGGTCGGATGCGGTCGCGCCTGTGTGGGGTTTGACGGTCATTTGGGGGCTGCAACTTTTTGCGATGTTCCTGCTGCTGCCGCGCCGCGCTTGGGACAATGAAATGGCCATGCAGCAGCTTTTTGGCATGACCATTGGCCTGTTTGTCGTCATGTATTTTCTGGTGTCGTGGGACGCGGTGGGCTTTGCCCGCTTTATGGGGGCACTGTCGTTGTTCGCAGTGTTTCTGGGGATGGTCATGGTGGCCCTGTCGATCCTGCGCCGCTGGCGGCGGGCGGCGTGGCTGGTGGGGGCGGCAGTGTTGGCCGGTTTCGTGTTTTTCGAGTTCCAGCACGAGGCGGTCTATCGTGACCGCCAGCCGGTCAACGCCGAGAACGTCGGCAGCGCGGATCCTTTTGCGTTGTGGCTGTTCGATCGCGCCGATGCCGGTTATTACCGCCGCAACCGGTTACCCTATCCGGTGATATTGGCCGCATCCGAAGGCGGCGGCGGTTATGCGATGGCGCATTCCTATGCGTTCTTGTCCAAGATGGCCAAACGCTGCCCGAACTTTGCGCAGCATCTGTTTGCGATGGTGGGTGTGTCAGGCGGGCAGGTGGGCAACACCCTGTTTCAGGCCAACACCGACGCGGTCAATTCCTCCGAAGTGTCGCAGTGCGGGTCCGATGCCACGTCAAGCAACTTGGGTTATCTGACGGTGGATCATCTGTCGCCATTGTTGGCGCATCTGTTGTTTGTGGAAATCCCGCGCAAGCTGCTGTTTCTGGGATCGGCTGACAAGGGACGCACGCGGGTTCTGCTGGAGAGTCTGAACAGTGTTCCCGAGGGCTATGTGCCCGTGCCCGATGTGGCCTATTCCGACCACTTTTGGACTTATGGCGCCGAAAATGGCCCGTTTCCCTACCGTCTGTCGGGCAAACCGGCGCTGGTGTCGGTCACGGCCAATGTGCAGACTGGCAACCGGTTTGTTTTTTCGCCGTTTGAATTCAACACTAGGGCCGAGAACAGCTGGACGTTTTTCAGCGGTTCGGGCGACATGCAGTCCGGCACGCACACGCTGGTCGAGCCGGACCTTGGCAGCGTCACGCTGGCCTCTGCCAGCTTTCCGTGGGTGACGCCGTCGCTGCGTTTTGCCCTGCGCCGCGGGTTCAACCCGTATATCGATGCGCCGCATGAGATGCCCGCCGACAGATCCACTCTGACCGGCCCCGAGGTTACACAGGCTGTAAATCTGGTGGATGGCGGATATTTCGAGAATTCGGGTGCCGAAACGCTGTCGGAAATCCTGGCCTCGATCAACCACGGCTATGCCACCTTTTTGCAAAAGGACGTGATCAATCAGGGCACGGGCAAGCATTGGTACGGGGTCAACGACGACTATCGCCACCGCTCTTTTGCCGATGTTGACGGCTGCGACGCGCTTGAGGCGCGCGCGGTGCCCTTCATGACCGGGCCGGTGGACTGGGCCCCGTGCGAGGTGCCGTTTTTCACTATCGCCGTGCTGATCCGCAACACGCCACAACATCCCGCAAGCGGCGCGCCACAGTCGTTTCTGAAAGATCCGGTCACGACCTTGCTACAGGCGCGCACCGCGCGCGGCGAACTGGCGATTGCCATTTTAGAGGAGCGCCGCTGCGGGTTTGGCGAAAGCTGCGGGCTGGAATTGGCGACTCAGACCAGCCATTCTCCCGATCCACAGATCTATGCGGGCCTGTTTCAGTCGCTGATCGACAGTTCGGCGCAGGAATTGCCGCTGGGCTGGAACATGCCCCGCCCCAAGATTGCTGCCCTCGAACGTTGGGTGGTGCCGTCGCAAGAGGTTTGCGCCCAGTTTGAAACATTCCCCGACGAGACCGATTTCGAGGTGCCACATGCCCAAACCTCGTTGCATCCCAAAGAGTTGGATCTTTTGGTTAAACGCAACTGCACCCAGACGCGGCAGTTGATGATGTTTTTTGATGCGCCAAAGCTGTTGCAGGCGTTGGAATGGCGTAATTAAATTCCCTCGACAACAGGTGCCAAAAGGCATAGGTCGCGTGCCTTACGCAAACGAAAGCCAAAACATTTGAAACAGAGCCTTGCCGATGCGCTGACCCAGCGCGGATATGAAACCCTCACGCCCGTACAGGAGGCCGTGACCGATCCGGCCCTTGAAGGGCAGGATTTGCTGGTCTCGGCCCAGACCGGATCGGGCAAAACCGTGGGCTTTGGCCTTGCGCTGGGCAAGACCCTGTTGGGCGACAGCGAAAGCTTTGATCCCGCAAGCGCACCGCTGGCACTGGTGATCGCACCAACCCGCGAGCTTGCGATGCAAGTGAAACGCGAACTGGCATGGCTGTATGAAAAAGCTGGTGTTGTCATGGCGTCTTGCGTTGGCGGCATGGACATGCGCGACGAACGTCGTGCGTTGGACCGCGGGGCGCATATTGTTGTCGCCACGCCTGGCCGTCTGCGCGATCACATCATGCGCGGCTCGATCAACCTGAGCGCTATTCGCGGCGTGGTGCTGGACGAAGCCGATGAAATGCTGGATCTTGGGTTCCGGGATGATCTGGAATATATTCTGGGCGAATGTCCCGAAGACCGCCGCACGCTGATGTTTTCGGCCACGGTGCCGAAATCCATTGCCGGTCTGGCGCAGAAATACCAGCGCAACGCGCAGCGGGTCACGACCCTTTCGGGCACTTCGCAACACGCAGACATTGAATATCGCGCTATGTCCGTGGCCAACCACGATGGCGAAAGTGCGATCATCAACACCCTGCGGTTTTTCGAGGCACCCAATGCCATCGTGTTCTGCAACACCCGTGCGATGGTCAACCGGATCACCACGCGTCTGTCGAACCGCGGCTTTTCGGTTGTTGCCCTGTCGGGCGAGCTGACGCAGGCCGAACGCTCGCACGCGCTGCAAGCGATGCGCGACGGGCGTGCGCGTGTCTGTGTGGCCACAGATGTGGCTGCCCGTGGCATCGACCTGCCCAACCTTGATCTGGTTGTGCACGCCGAACTGCCGTCGAATCATGAGACGCTGTTGCACCGTTCGGGCCGGACCGGTCGTGCGGGACGCAAGGGCGTCAGCGCGCTGATTGTCACCGCCAAGGTGCGCGCGAAAGCGACTCGCATCCTGAAAATGGCCCAGTTGGAAGCGACGTGGTGCGAAGCGCCGGGTGCTGACGCCGTGCGCGCCGAGGACGAGGCGCGTTTGCTGGCCGACCCCATGTGGTACGAACCCATCGCAGAGAGCGAAGCGGGGCTGGTTGCCAAACTGGTCGAAACCTATTCGGCAGAGCAATTGGCGACGGCCACCGTGCGGGTGCTGGCGCAACGCTATACCGCGCCCGAAGATTTGTCGGCCACCAGCAACGAAGCGCCGAAACCGCGCGCGGCCTTTGGCCCCAGCGTGTGGTTCTCTGTGTCTGGCGGGCGCAATCAGGGCGTCGAAGTGCGCCGCTTGCTGCCGATCCTGTGCAAGGCCGGTGACGTGACCAAGGATGATCTGGGTGCGATCCGTATTTCGGACGATGCGTCCTTTGTCGAGATTCTGCAGTCCAGCGCGGATGGTTTTGCCGCGGCTTTGGGCAGTGACATGACTGTCGAAGGTGGCCTGAAACTGGAACGTCTGGCGACACCGCCCGCCGAAGCCAACCGCCCCAAGCCCGCGTACAAGCCGCGTGATGATCGTGGCCCTGCCAAGGGTGGCAAGCCGCCCTACAAAGGCAAAGACCGCGATTTTGGCGGTGAACGCGCGCCGCGTCCGCCACGGGACGACAAGCCCAAAAAACAGTGGGACGACAAGCCGAAGAAGCAGTGGGATGACAAGCCCAAGGCCGAACCGGCGTTAACCCGCGCCCCCGAAACGCATACCGCGCCCAAGTCTGACAAGCCCGCGTATAAACCCGCGCCGAAATCGGACTATAAGCCGAAGTCGGACTATTCGCCCGATGACAAACCCGCCCGCAAAGGCCCACCAAAGTCCGCGGGTCCGGTGGATTGGAACGACACATCGACCCCGCGCCGCAAAAAGCCCAAGGCCGGTGCCAAGCCGACAGGCCCGCACAGCGCGCACAAGAAAAAGCCGCGCAGTGCGATGGATACGGCACGCGCTGACGGCGCTGTGACCAGTCCGCGCGGCAAGGCGCGCTTTGGCGACACCTCTGGTGGCACTGGCGGCAAACCCAAAGGCAAAGGCGCATCTGCGGGTGGGCCGTCCAAGGGCAAACCGGCTGGCAAACGCGGCTTTTCCGGTTCGGGTGGCAGCCAGCCACCCCGCAAACCGCGCGGCTAAATCCGGTCAGGACTTGTAGGGGTCGAGGCTGTCACGCAGCCCGTCCCCTAGGAAGTTGAACGCCAGAACCACGATGATGATCGGCAGCATCGGGATCGCCGTCCACGGATAGATCTCGATGCTGGCCAGATTTTGCGCATCGTTCAGCATGACGCCCCAACTGACCGCAGGCGCTCGCAAACCCAGCCCCAGAAACGACAGTGCGGTTTCCCCGAGGATCATTGCTGGAATTGACAGCGTGGCGCTGGCAATCAGGTGTGACATGAAATTGGGCAACAGATGCCTGCGGATCACACGCCCCGGCTTTGCGCCCATCATCTCGGCGGCGCGCACATATTCCTCTTCGCGCAGGCTCAGGAACTTGGATCGCACCGCCCGCGCCAGCCCCGGCCAGTCAAGAATGCCGAGGATGACCGAGATGATAAAGAACACCGCCACCGGCCCCCAGTTTGACGGCACCGCAGCGGACAGCGCCAGCCACAGCGGCAGTTCGGGCAGGCTGCGCAGTATCTCGATGGCGCGGTTGATGATCCAGTCGGTCTTGCCGCCAAAGTACCCGGCGATGGACCCGAAGAAGATGCCCAAGACAAAGGATACGGTGATGCCGATGATCCCCACGGTCAGCGACAGTTGTGCGCCGTAAAGAATACGGCTGAACACATCGCGGCCCAGCCGGTCCGATCCGAACAGGAACACCGTGGCCCCCTCGGGCGCGCAGAACAGGTGCGTATCCGAGGGGATGAATCCCATCAAATTGTATTCACCGCCGGTGCAAAACATCTGCAACCGCATGGGGGTGTCTGTGTCGGCTTCGTATTGCCAGCGGAAGTTGACCAGATCAGCCTGACCGCTGGTGGCGTAGACATAGGGGCCGATAAGATCGCCCTCGTGAAACCAGCGGATCGCTTGCGGCGGGTGGTACAGGTTCTCGGCGCTGCGCTCGTTCGGAGTATAGGGCGCGATGAAGCCCGCAAAGGGCAGCATCAGATAGCTTAGCAGTAGGAAAACACCCGAGAGCAACCCGATCTTGTGCCGCCGGAACCGACGCCAGACCAGCAGCCACGCAGGCGCGTCCATGTCTTTGCGGTCCGGTTCGCTCAGGTTGACGTCCGGATTATACGGGGCGTCGTCGACGTAGTGATTGCCGGGCAACATGCTCATCCTTCGCGCGCCCCGTAGCGGATGCGCGGGTCAAGCAGCACCAAAAGCAGATCGGAAATCATGGTGCCGATCAATGTCAGCAAGGCGACAAACATCAGCACGAAACCGGCCAGAAACTGGTCTTGGGACTTCAGCGCGGTCAGCAGCGCGGGGCCGATGGTTTGCAACCCCAGCACCACCGACACCAGCACCGACCCCGAGACCATCGCAGGCAGCAGGTTGCCGATGTCGGCTACGAAAGGGTTGAACGCCATGCGCAGGGGGTATTTCGCCAACAGACGGGCAGGGGCCATGCCCTTGGCCTTGGCGGTTTCGACGTAGGGTTTGCTGAGTTCGTCCAGCATATTCGCCCGCAACCGCTGCATCATCGCCGCTGCGCCCGAGGTGCCGATGACGAACGTCGGCACGATCAGGTGGATCAGGATCGACTGCACCTTGGCGGGGCTCATCGGTTCGCCCTCGAATTCGGGGGCCATCAATCCGCCGATGGGTAGGCCCATATATTTGTGACCATAGTAGAACAGCATCAGCGCCAGCAAAAAGTTGGGCGTGGCCAGTCCCAGATAGCCGACAAAAGCCGCCGTATAGTCCACCCATGTTTCGGATTTCGCTGCCGCCAGCACCCCGAGTGGCAAGGCCACCACATAGACAAACAGAACAGCCGCAAGATTGACAAGCACGGTTAGCCACAGCGCGTCGCCCACGATCTCGGACACTGGTTGGTCAAACTCAAAGGACCAGCCGAAATCGCCTTGCAACATGCCGCTGAAGCCCTGCGGGCCGGGGGCGGCGCCGATCCAGATCAGGTATTGCATCCACAAGGGGCGATCCAGTGCGTATTCGGTGCGCAGAAATTCGGCCTTGGCCACACCTTCGGCCTGACCTGTGGCGCGCAGTTCGGCGATCTGGTTCGACAGGTAGTCACCGGGGGGCAGGTTGATGATCGCAAAGACCAGTATCGACACCACCCACAGCGTCAGCAGCATGGTCAGCAGACGGTAGCCCGCATATTTCAGAAACATCATTTGCTCACCTGTGCGGTCTGCGTGGGCAGATCGAACCAGAATTCATCCATCCGGTGTACGCCGAAATGCGCCCCCGGTTCCCACGCCCATGTGGCCGCCTCTGGTACGTTGCGCAGGGTGTTGTTGACCACGACGGGTTGGGGGGCTTCGGCCAGAATGCCGATGCCGTATTGTTCGCTGGCGTGAATTTCCAACATCTCGCGCCAGATGGCACTGCGGGTGGCGTCATCTTTGGCGGCGGTCCATTGCGCGGACAACACCAACAGCCGTTTGGCCTGCGGCATGTTGACGGCTTCGCCAGCAGCACCGCGTGTCTGGTAGTATTGGCCCCACATTGGCCAGGCCATAAAGTCCTGTTGGGTGGGGGCCAGATAGCCCGGTGGCGTATAGGGTTGGGGCAGCCCGTTGTCCCAGCCGTACCAGACCGCCGCCATTGTCACGCCCGCATAGACGCGGTTGCGCAGGATGTCGCGGTCCAGCGGGCGCATCACCAGCTTGATCCCGATCTCGCGCCATGTGTCGGTAATGATGGCCAGCGCGTTTTCGACCTCTTGGCGTTCGCCTGCGGTTTCGATCACGAATTCCATCGGTCGGCCATCGGGCAGTTTGCGGAGTCCGGAAGGGGTGCGCTCGGTCAGGCCCATTTCGTCCAGCAACGCGTTGGCAGCGTCGGGGTCATAGCTGGCCCAGGCGTGCAGGTTTGCCTCGCTAAAGAATGCACTTCCGGCAAGTGCCGCCATGCCGCCCTCTTGTCCCAATCCAAAATAAAGTGCGCGGTTGATCATGTGTCGGTCGATGCCCATTGACAGGGCGCGGCGAAAACGCACGTCGCGGATCACCTCGCGCCAGACGGGATCGGCAAAATTCAGGTTGGGGTAAATCGCAATCTGGCTGGCAGCACCGTTGCCCCAGAGCAGCGTATGATAATTCGCACCATCGCTTTCGCCCTTTTTCAGGATCGCCACATCGTTGAAATCCAGTCCACGCGCTTGCAGGTCGGTCTCGCCCGCGTTGGATTTTGCTGCGACCAGACCCGCACCCACCACGGTCATTTCCACCACGTCGATATAGGGCAGCTGCACCCCGCGCGCGTCGATGCGGTGAAAATACGGGTTGCGCACGTAAAGTTGGCGTGTCGATTTGGTGGCGGTCGCACTCATCCACGGCTGCAGCGTGGGAAGTGCGGGATTGTCGAATTTGTACATATTGTCGATACGGTTGTGCAGCGCTGCCCAGCCGCGCACCCGACGTTTGTCGATCTCTGTTTTCAGTATTGCAGGGTCGGCAAAATCAACATGGAATTGCTTGAGATAGGTCGAAGGCCGGTAGATAAATGGAGGCCGCGCCGCCGCCAGTTGTTGTAGAAACTCGGGGTTGGATACGGGCCATTCGACCACCACGGTCAGCCGGTCGGGAAAGCTCATTGTGGCCAGCTGACGCCCCACGCGCATCACATCGGGTGGGCCGTTGGGGCTGAGTTCGGGATTATTGGCGACGTGGTTCCACCAATAATCGAAATCCGCCGAGGTAAAGTCAGACCCGTCCGACCATTTGTGTCCTTCGCGCAGATGCAGCGTAAAGCGACGGCCGTCTTCGACGGTCACATCGCGCAGGATGTCGGGTTTCAGGTTGTATTTATGGTCATAGCCGACCAGCCGTGCATAGCCATAGACCACCATCTGCCGCACATCCTTGGACCGCGAGATCATGGTGCGCAGGGTGCCGCCCTGAGTGCCAAAACTGCGGCCTTTCGCCTCGAGGTCGACGACAAGCGGTTCTTGGGGGATGCGCCACGTGGCGGGGGGCATCAGACCGCGCGCGACCTCGTCGGCCCAAAAGGTGCTTTCCTGCACAACGGGGTGCGGTGACTGCGTTTGGGCGGCCAGCGGGCAGGAAAGGGCTACGGCGGCGGCCAGCAAAAGGGGGAACAGCCGGTTAAACATGGCAGCGCACCTGATGACCTGGGTTCACTTCGACCAGCGCAGGAGCTGCGGTGCCGTCAAAGCGGAACATCTCGGGCCACGAGCACGGCGCGCCCGCCCCTTTGGCGACCAGCGCCAGATCAATCGGACGTGACAGGTCGGGTTCGGGCTGGGCCGCGATCAGCGCCTTGGTATAGGGGTGTTGGGGGCTGTAAAACAGCGTGTCGGGCGGGGCCTGTTCGACAATCACACCTTGACGCATCACCGCAACTTCGTCCGCGATGCGCGACACCACGGCCAGATCGTGGCTGATAAACAGGTAGCTGAGCCCCATGCGCCGCTGGATCTCCTCAAGCAAGGTCAGGATTTGTTCTTGCACCGATACATCTAACGCCGAGGTCGGCTCGTCACAGACCAGCAGTTGCGGGTCCAACGTCAGAGCGCGCGCGATCGACAGGCGCTGGCGCTGGCCGCCGGAAAAGGCGTGGGGAAAACGCCCCAGCATATCGGGCGACAGGCCAACCCAGCGCAGCATTTCGGCGGCTTTGTCGCGGCGGTCGGTGCGCGTTCCAAGCCCGTGAATTTCCATCGGCTCGGTCAGCGCATCCTGAATACGCATACGGGGCGAGAGGGACGAGTAGGGATCCTGAAACACCATCTGCGCGGACCGCTGGAATTTGGTGCGCTGGGCGCGGTCCATTGCATGCACGGGCAGGGCTGCGTCGGCGCCTCTGGCACGAAACATCACCTGACTGCCTGCGTCGGGCTGCTCTGCCCCCAAGGCAATGCGGGCACAGGTCGTCTTGCCCGACCCGCTTTCACCGACCACAGCCAGCGTGCGGCCACGGGGCAGCGACAGGTTCACGTCGACGCAGGCGCGCACAATTATGGGGGCCTTCCAGCCGCCAGCGCGCACCTCGTAGGTTTTGTTGACGTGTCGCATGTCAAGGATCAGGTCGTCTTGCGGCATCGGCGCAGAGGGGGCGGCCACCTGTGGGATCATCGGCGCTGCTGCAAACAGCTTTTGCGTATAGCCATGTTTTGGCGCGCCCAGAACTGCGGCTGCGGGGCCGCTTTCCATGACCATGCCCTTGTTCATCACCACGACCTTTTCGGCCATGTTGGCCACCACACCCAGATCGTGCGTGACAAGGATCACAGCCATGCCGGTGTCGTGTTGCAAATCTTTGATCAGCCCCAGCACTTGCGCTTGTGTGGTCACGTCCAGCGCCGTCGTCGGTTCGTCCGCGATCAGCAGATCGGGTTTGGCCACCATTGCCATTGCGATCATCGCCCGCTGTCGCATCCCGCCCGACAATTCGAAGGGGTAGGCGCGAAAGACGCGCATGGGATCGGCAAAGCCCACCTGCTCAAATGTCTCAAGCACCTGTTTGCGCGCAGCCGCCCCCGATTGCGACCTGTGCAGTTTCAACACTTCGGAGACCTGATTGCCGATCCGGTGCAACGGCGACAGCGACCGCATGGGTTCTTGAAAGATCATCGAGATGTGGTTGCCGCGAATGGCGCGCATCTGGCGTTCGGGCAGGGCCAGCAGATCCTGCACTGCTCCCTTGTGGCCAAAGCGGATGCTGCCCGAGCGCAATTGCGCCGATGCGGGCAGGATGCGCAGCACCGACCGGCAGGTCAGGGTCTTGCCTGATCCGCTTTCTCCAACCAGTGCCAGAGTTTCGCCGGGCATCACGCAAAAACTGACGCCCTGCACTACGGGCGGCGCAGTGCCGAACCCGATGCTTAGGTCTGCCACATCAAGAAGTGGTGTCATGCTGTCCCCTGCTGTGCCGGATAGGGGCACAGTCTGTGTATCAGTGAAACCCGATTTCTTGGCGCAGGTCCAGTGATGGCGGGTTTATCCGTGTCGTACCCTACACATTCGCCCACTTGTGGCCCATGTACATTGGGAAAGCCGATCGAAAGGAGATTGTTGCCTTGAGCCGACTGGATATATTTATCGACCGGATGGTGTCGCAACGCGCCGGTCTCGAACATGCGGCGGGATTGGTGGCAGGAATGAACGGCCCTGCGTTTGAGTTGGGGCTGGGCAACGGGCGCACCTATGATCACATGCGCAAAGTGCTGGCACCGCGCGATATTTATGTGTTTGAACGCGCAGTTGCGTCGCATCCCGACAGCACGCCGCCCGATGACATGCTGATTTTGGGCGATGTTTTCGAAACACTGCCGCTGGCGTTGGACCGGTTCGGCCCTGTGGCGGCGCTGGTACATGCCGATCTGGGCGGGCATAACCCTGCCAAGAACGACGCCTTTGCCCGCGCGATTTCGCCTTATGTGCAGCCGTTGCTGGCACCCGGCGGGGTGATGGTGGCCAGTGACCGGATGTATTTTGAAGGCTTCGAGGAACTGCCCCTGCCCGAGGGTGCTGTGGCAGAGCGCTGTTTCATCTACCGCGCACCACGCTAAGCCGGGCTTGCGCCGTGACGCGGTGACCGTGCGGGTTGTGACGTGGCGGCGTTTCACATCGCGCCTATGTTCTGCTTGCGGGGTTATGTACCTTGTGGCTATCTGGCAGCGCTGGAGCGGAATGCAGTTTCGCATCCCGAAACAGAGGGCCAGCTCGCAAGGTGGCCGAATCGGAGGAGAGCCCAGATATGAGCGACAAGATTGCATATTCACGCCACGGTGACATCGCCGTGCTTACGGTACAAAACCCGCCCGTCAACGCGCTAAGTCAGGCTGTACGGCAGGGCCTGTGGGACGGTATGGACCGCGCCGAGGCCGATGACGGTGTCAAGGCTGTGCTGATCGTGGGCGAGGGTCGCGCGTTTTTTGCCGGTGCCGACATCACCGAATTCGGCAAGCCACCGATGGAGCCCTATCTGCCGGTGTTGATCAACCGTATCGAGGCGTCACCTTTGCTGGTGGTTGCCTCTATGCACGGGGTCAGTCTTGGTGGCGGGCTTGAGGTTGCGCTGGGCTGTCATTACCGCATTGCGGTGCCCTCTGCCCGTGTTGGCCTGCCCGAAGTGCATCTGGGCCTGATCCCCGGAGCCGGTGGCACGCAGCGTATGCCGCGCCTGACCGGTGTCGAGGCGGCACTGGATGTGATGACCACAGGTCGCCAGATCAAGGCGGACGAAGCAGCCAAACTGGGCCTGATCGACGAGGTGCGCGACGGCGACCCCAAGCAGAACGGCATTGATTATACCCAGTCGCTGCTGGATGCGGGCGCGCCGCGCCGTCCGGTTTCGGAAATGGAAACTCCTGCCGCGATTGATTGGGATGGCGCGTTCGAGACCATTCTGTCCCGTGGCCGCGGCCAGATTTCGCCCGCATGGTGTGTGCGTGCGGTACAGGCCGGTGTTGAAAAACCCTTTGCCGAGGGGCTGGCCGCTGAACGCAAGATTTTCATGGACCTGATGGAAACCGACCAGCGGCAGGGCATGATCCACGCATTCTTTAGCGAACGCGCCGTGGGCAACCTGCCCGAACTGAAGGGCGTGGAGCCGCGCGCGTTGCAGCATATCGGCGTGATTGGCGGCGGCACCATGGGTGCGGGCATTGCCACATCCGCGCTGCTGTCGGGGTTTCAGGTGACGTTGCTGGAAATGACACCCGAAGCGGGTGAAGCGGCGCGCAAGCGGATCGCGGGCAACCTGAGCGGTGCGTTGAAGCGAGGCAAGATCAGTCAGGACAAGCACGATGCGATTCTGAACAACATTCTGTCGGTCGTGACCAATTATGAGGCGCTGTCTGATGTCGATCTGGTGATCGAAGCGGTGTTCGAGGAAATGTCGGTGAAAAAGACCGTCTTTGCCGAGCTGGACCGCGTCTGCAAGAAGGGTGCGATCCTTGCGTCGAACACGTCCTATCTGGATGTGAACGAGATTGCCGCCAGCACCAGCCGCCCCGAAGATGTGATCGGGCTGCACTTTTTCTCGCCCGCGCATGTGATGAAGCTGCTGGAAATCGTTGTGGCGGACAAGACCGCGCCCGACGTTGTCGCCACGGGCTTCGAATTGGGCAAACGTATGAGCAAGATCAGCGTGCGCGCAGGCGTGTGTGACGGGTTTATCGGTAACCGTATTCTGTCTACCTATCGCACAGCTGCCGATCATATGATTTTGGACGGGGCATCGCCCTACGAGATCGACAAGGCGCTGGAGGCGTTCGGTTTTGCGATGGGGCCGTTTGCTGTGGCCGATCTGGCGGGGCTGGACATCGGCTGGGCCGTGCGCAAACGCAAACGCGCCGAGGGCATTGATCCGGCTGCGCGCGACAGTTCCTATGCGGACAAGCTGTGTGAAGACGGTCATTTCGGCCAGAAGACCGGCAAGGGCTATTACGACTATTCCGCAGGGGCCAAGGCGCGTGTGCCGAACCCCGATGTTATGCCCCTGATCGAAGCCGAGCGGGCCCAGCAGGGCATTAGTCCCCGCGAATTCACCGCAGAGGAAATCGTGCGCCGCTATATGGCCGCGATGGTCAATGAATCTGCCAAAGTCGTGGGGGAGGGCATCGCGCGCCGTCCGTTGGACGTGGATATGACGTTGTTGTTCGGCTATGGATTCCCGCGCTATCGCGGCGGGCCACTGAAATGGGCCGATATTGTGGGCCTGCCGGAATTGCTGGCCGACATGCAAGAATACCGCAAGGAAGACCCGCATTTTTGGCAGATCGCGCCGCTGCTGGAACAGCTGGTGGCCGAAGGCAAGACATTCGACGACCTCAACAAGGCCGCTGCGGCCTGATCCCGATAAGGAGACCGGATATGGACCTGAGCTATACCGACGAAGAACTGGCATTTCGTGACGAAGTGCGCGCCTTTATGCGTGACGAACTTCCCAAGGAGATGTCGGACAAGATCCGCCTTGGTGACGAACTGGGCAAGGAAGGGCAGGAGAAATGGCACGCCATCCTGAACAGCAAGGGCTGGCTGGCCCCGAATTGGCCCAAGAAATTCGGCGGTGCCGAATGGAACGCCGTGCAGCGCCACATTTTCGAGGAAGAAGCCGCCGCACACCACGCGCCGCGGATTGTGCCCTTCGGTTTGTCGATGCTGGCACCTGTGCTGCAAAAATTCGGCTCGAAAGAGCAGCAGGACTATTGGTTGCCGCGCATTCTGGACGGGTCCGACTGGTGGTGTCAGGGTTATTCCGAGCCGGGTGCTGGCTCTGACCTTGCGTCGCTGAAAACCCGCGCCGTGCGTGATGGCGACCACTATATCGTCAACGGTCAAAAGACGTGGACGACACTGGGCCAGCACGCCAACATGATTTTCTGTCTGGTGCGCACCGATCCCGACGTGAAGCAGCAAGAAGGCATTTCGTTCCTGCTGATCGACATGAATACGCCCGGCATCGAAGTGCGCCCGATCATCCTGCTGGATGGCACGCATGAGGTGAACGAGGTGTTCTTTGACGATGTCAAAGTACCGGTTGAAAACCTTGTGGGCGAAGAGAACAAGGGCTGGACCTATGCCAAGTATCTGCTGACACACGAGCGCACCAATATCGCGGGCGTCGGGTTTTCGCAGGCGGGTCTGAACACTGTCAAACGGATTGCACGCGCTGAAATGGCCGGTGGCAAGCCACTGATGGCGAACCCGCATTTTGCGGCACGTGTGGCGCAGGTCGAGATTGATCTGAAGGCGATGGCGACCAGTAACCTGCGCATTATCTCGGCGGCTGCCGCAGGTGGTGCGCCGGGGGTCGAGGCGTCGATGCTGAAGGTCAAAGGCACGATTATCCGTCAGGAAATCAACGATCTGGCGCGCAGGGCCGTTGGCCCATACGCGATGCCGTTCGCCTCCGAAGCCATTGAAGGTAGCAACGAAGCCCTGCCCGATCCGCATGAGGCGGGTCCGGTCGCGGCGCAATATTTCAACAATCGCAAGCTGTCGATCTTTGGCGGCAGCAACGAAATCCAGCGCGGCATCATCGCGAAGGTCATGATGGGAGGCGGTCAATGAACTTTGATCTGACAGAAGAGCGGCAAATGCTGCAAGACAGCCTGCGGCGTTACTTGCGGGACAAATATTCGACAGCCACGCGCAACCAGATTCTGGAAAGCGCGGGCGGCATGTCGGCGGATGTCTGGGCGCAACTGGCCGAACTGGGCGTCATCGGTGCGCTGTTCACCGAAGAGCAGGGCGGTTTTGGAGGTGCGGGTTTCGACATTGCCGTGGTCTTCGAAGAGCTGGGTCGCGCGGGTGTGGTCGAGCCGTTTATGGACAGCGCATTGATCGGGGGCCGTGTGCTGGCCGCCTGTGGCAAAACCGAACTGGTTGAAGAGATGATCGGGGGCGGTTTGCAACTGGCCGTGGCGCATGGTGAACCCACCAGCCGCTATGATCTGAGTCATGTGCGCACGTCTGTCGACGGCGGCAAGCTGAACGGTCGCAAGGCCGTGGTGATGAACGCCGAAAATGCCGACCATCTGATTGTGTCGGCGCGTGCATCGGGTGACGAGGCGGACGAGGCGGGCATTTCGCTGTACCTTGTGGCCAAGGACGCGGCGGGTCTGAACATTCAGGGCTATCCGTTGCTGGCCGGTGGCCGCGCCGCCGAGGTCACTCTGGACGGTGTCGAAGGCGAATTGCTGACCGAGGACGGCTTTGCCGTGCTGGGCGATGTGATGGCGCTGGCGACGATGGCGCAATGTGCCGAAACGCTGGGTGCGATGGATACGGCGACACGTCTGACCAACGACTATCTTGGCACGCGCAAGCAGTTTGGCCGCCCCATCGGCACCTTTCAGGCGCTGGCACACCGCATGGCAGACATGCTGATTGAGATGGAACAGGCACGCAGTGCCGTCATCAACGCGGCGGGCAATCTGAACGAAGACACCCGCACGCGCGACATGAACATTTCGGCGGCGAAAAACCTGCTGGGCCGTGCCGGTCGTCTGATCGCAGAGGAATCGATCCAGATGCACGGTGGCATCGCCATGACGCAGGAGTACGAACTGGCCCATATCGCCAAACGTATCACCATGGCTGATCACCGTTTTGGCGATACCGATCACCATCTGGAACGCTTTATCGCGCTGAGTGCGGCCTGATATGACTGACGGGCCGGAAATTATCCGCGACGAGACGGGCGCACAGACGCTCTTGGGTTATGTGGTTGATATTTCGGCCGATGATGGAAAAGGACGCTGCGTGCTGGATATCGGCGCGCAGCACGGCAACCGCCACGGTGCGCTGCATGGCGGCATCATTGCCTGTCTGCTGGACAATGCGATGGGCTATGGCGCTGCTGTGCATACGTCGAAAGACGGCAGCGACAAGTTTCTGACGATTTCGATGAACACCCAGTTCATAGCACCTGCGCTGACGGGCCGCGTGGTGGCGACGGGCAAGGTGACGGGCGGCGGGCGCAGCCTGTTGTTTGTCGAGGGTGAATTGCATCACGAAGACGGACGTTTGCTGGCCACGGCCACTGGCGTTTACAAAAAAGTGCCGGAGGGGCGGGGATGAGCGATGCCTATCTGGAGGATGCGGGTGACCGGCTGATTGTCTGGAATGGCAATGCACAGATGCGCGGGGCGCTGTCGCCCGAACTGTATGCGGTGATCGCAGAGGCCTTTGTCAAGGCGCAGGAGCCGCGTATTCGCGCCGTTGTTCTGACCTCGCAGGGCGGATTTTTCTGCGCAGGGGGCAATCTGAATGTGCTGATCGCGCGGCGCGACATGGCCGAAGACGAACGCCGCACCAAGATTGACGAATTGCACGATCTGGTCCGTTTGATCCGCAACAGCCCGGTGCCGGTGATCGCCGCCGTCAAAGGGGGGGCCGCGGGGGCCGGCGCGTCGATTGCGCTGGCCTGTGATATGATCGTGGCGGAAGAGGGTGTGAAATTCACCGCGTCCTATGTGAACGCTGGGCTGGTGCCCGATGGCGGATTGACCGCGCATCTGGCTCGTATGATTCCGCGTCAACTGGCGATGGAGATGTGCGTGCTGGCGCAGCCGGTAACCGCCGAGCAGATGCGTGATCTGGGTGTTGTGAGCCAGCTTTGCGCGGCGGAAGATGTGGTGCCGCAGGCACTGGCCATCGTGGATCGCATCGCCAAAGGCCCGCGTGTAGCCCAAGGGCGCATCCGCGCGATGGTGTCGCGCGCCTATGAGCAGGACGAGGCCGCGCAACTGGATATGGAACGTGACGGCATGGCATGGGCCGCTGGCGCGGATGAAGCCGCCGAAGGCATCGCGGCCTTTTTGGAAAAACGTGCGCCGGAGTTTGGCAAATGAACGATCGGGTCGAAGATTATCTGGCCCAGCAGGTTGCCACTCGCCCCGATGCACTGGCGTTCGAGGACAACACCGGCGTTCGCGTGACCTATGCCCAGCTGGACGCCAGTGCCGACGAGATCGGCGCGCGGTTGATCGAACTTGGCGTGGTTGCGGGTGACCGTGTTCTGATGCTGGCCGAAAACTGTGTGGCCGCTGTGGCATTGTTGTTCGGTGCTTGGAAGATCGGCGCGACCGTGGTGCCGTTCAACGCGCGCCAGACCGCAGGCGAGGTGCAAAAGATCATCGACCATGCCGAGCCGAGTGCGCTGGTCTGCACCAGTGGCGCATCGGCGGATGCAGCCGCCCACGGGGTGCGGTTCGACGCGGTGGAAGCGGTGGGGGTTTACGGCACGCTGTCTTTTGCCCCCTTGGAGGGCGGCACGTCTGACGATGCCACCGATGTGGCGATTTTGCTGTACACCACCGGCACCACCGGCACACCCAAGGGCGTGATGTTGACTCACGCCAACGTGCGTTTCGGCGGGCTGACCTCGGCCAATCTGCGCAATATGACACCGGATGATGTGATTTATGGTGTGCTGCCGTTGACCCATGTGTTTGGCATGTGTTCGGTCATGGCAGCGGCTGTCTATATCGGCGCACCCGTGCGGCTGGCGGCGCGCTTTGACGTGGCGGCGACCTATGACGCCTTGCGCGATGGGGTGACACTGTGTTCGGCAGTGCCGCAGATGCACGCGCTGTTGATGGCTTACTCGAAAAAGATGGGCTATGCGCGGCTAGAGAGCCCCAGCTTGCGCTATGTGTCATCGGGTGCCGCGCCGCTGGACCCTGCGTGGAAACGTCAGGCCGAAGCGTTCTATGGCGTCGCCTTGCAGAATGGCTATGGCATGACCGAGACCAGCGCAGGCACGGCGGCCACCACCAACGAGATCGGCGACCCTGACATTTCGGTGGGACCAGCCCTTCCGGGGGTCGAGGTGGCGCTGGATATGGACGCGCCGGGGGCAGGCGATGGCGTGGGCGAAGTCATCACGCGCGGGCCGCAGATCATGAAGGGGTACTACAAAAACCCAGAGGAGACCGCCAAGGTGCTGTCGGCGGATGGCTGGCTGCATACGGGCGATCTGGGGCGGATTGACGAAAAAGGGCACCTGCACATTGTGGGGCGGTCGAAAGAGCTGATTATTCACGGCGGGTTCAACGTCTATCCGCCCGAGGTCGAGGCGGCGCTGAACGATCACCCGCAGGTTATTCAGGCGGCGGTGATCGGCCACAAGGTCGGGGCCGATGAAAAGGTGCTGGCGTTCTGTCAGGTGGCCGACGGCTGCGATGTCAGCGTCGAAGACCTGCGCGCCTTTGCCGCCGAACGGCTGGCGGGCTACAAGCGGCCCAGCCAAATCATTCTGGCGTCGTCCCTGCCCGCGGCACCCACGGGCAAGATCCTGAAGCACAAGTTGCTTGAAACCTTTGCCGATCAGATCGGCTGAGGCGCTTTTCGGGGCTTAGGTCCAGACGCCCTCGGCGGCGGCGCGAATGGCGCGGATGTTGTCACCGTAGGGCGCGGGGTTTTGCACCGAGCCGCCTTTGAACACAGCTGAGCCTGCGACCAGCACGTCGGCACCGGCCTGCGCCACCAGCGGGGCAGTTGCGGGATCGACGCCGCCGTCGATTTCGATATGCACGGGGCGGTCACCGATCATGCTGCGCAGGGCTTTGATCTTGGCGGTCATGTCGATGAACTTTTGCCCGCCGAAACCGGGGTTCACCGTCATCACGCAAACCAGATCCACCATATCCATCAGGTCTTCGACAGCGGACGCAGGTGTGCCGGGGTTCAGCGCGACACCTGCCTTGCATCCGGCTGCGCGGATCGCCTGAAGGGTGCGGTGGATGTGTGGGCCAGCCTCGATATGGGCGGTCAACACGTCGGCACCGGCCTGCGCGAAAGCGTCGATATAGGCATCGACCGGCGAGATCATCAGATGCACGTCCATCACGCCCTTGATGTGGGGACGGATCGCCGCACAGGTGGCGGGGCCGAAGGTGATGTTGGGCACGAAGTGGCCGTCCATCACGTCGACGTGGATCCAGTCCGCGCCTTGGGCTTCGGCGGCGGCACATTCGGCACCGAAGTTGGCGAAATCGGCAGCAAGGATGGAAGGGGCGATTTTGATGGCGCGGTCGAAGGTCATGGGGCAGCCTTTGGGTTGGGGTCGGGCTGTCTATAACGGGCCGGACCGCGCGTGGAAAGTGCGGGTGCCTCCGGCGGGAGTTTATTTGGCAAGATGAAGGATCAGATGTCGTAGTAGTCGCGATACCACGCGACGAAGGCGTCGATTCCGGTTTGAACCGGGGTGGCGGGACGTTTGCCGGTCAGGGTTTCCAGCAGGGTCGCGTCGGCCCATGTGGCGGGGACATCACCGGGCTGCATGTCTTTAAAGTTTATCTGTGCCTTGGTGCCGCAGGCGGATTCGATTGCGGCGATGAAATCCATCAGTTTGACCGGCGCGCCGTTGCCGATGTTGACGATACGGTGCGGTGCTACAGGGCTGAGGCTGTCGCCCGCAACCGGATTGTCGCGTTCGGGGGCGGCGTCGATCAGGGCGCTGATCGCGGCGGTCAGATCGTCGATATAGGTAAAGTCGCGCATCATGTCGCCGTGGTTGTAGACCTCGATCGGCTGATTGTTGAGGATGGCGCGGGTGAATTTGAAGTGGGCCATGTCGGGGCGGCCCCACGGCCCGTAGACGGTGAAGAAGCGGAACATGGTTACCGGTAGATCATAAAGGTGCGCATAGCTGTGGGCCATGTTCTCGGTCGCCTTTTTGGTGGCGGCGTAGAACGACATCTGGCTGTCGACCTTGTCGGTCTCGGTATAGGGCATTTGGGTGCTGGCGCCGTAGACCGAGGAGGTGGAGGCCAGCAACATATGCGTGGGTGGAAAGGCGCGGGCGGCTTCGAGAAGTTCGAATGTGCCAACAAGGTTCGCTTCGACGTAGGAGCGCGGGTTGTCGATGGAGTAGCGCACGCCCGCTTGGGCAGCCAGGTGGATGACCGCGTCGGGGCGGTGGCTGTCGAACAGGGTGCGCAGCGTGTCGGGGGTTTCCAGCCTGTCGGTGACGGCGGTGAACCCCGCGCTTTGGTTCAGCATCGCGTGGCGGCGGGTTTTTAGCGTGACGTCGTAGTAGTCGGTCATCGCATCCAGCCCAATCACTTTCCAGCCCTGATCCAGCAGGCGGCGGGCGGTGAAATAACCGATAAAGCCGGCTGATCCGGTGATGAGGGCGGTGCGTGTCATGGGGCGACTTTGGCGCAGGGCCGAGGTGATTGCCAGCAGCAGCTATTAGTTTGACAATAAAATTTATTCAGGGTCAGGATGCGGCAAGGGAGAAATGCCATGTATATCGGATTGGACCTGGGAACGTCGGGTGTGCGCGCACTGTTGGTGGACGAAGACGGCGCGCCCGTGGGGGCACAAGAGGCACATTATCAGGCGGCGCATCCGGCACCCGGTTGGAGCGAACAGGATCCGGCAATGTGGCTTGATGGCTGTCGGACGGCGTTGGCGGCGTTGATGGCAGCACACCCGAAAGCCTATGCCGCCCTGCGCGGCATTGCCGTGGCGGGGCACATGCACGGCGCGGTTTTACTGGATGACGCGGGTGAAGTTCTGCGACCCTGCATCCTGTGGAACGATACGCGCAGTCATGCCGAGGCGGCGAAACTGGATGCGGAAACAAGCGTGCGCGAGATCAGCGGCAACATCGTCTTTCCGGGCTTTACCGCGCCGAAGCTGGCATGGGTTGCAGCACATGAGCCTGATGTTTTTGCCCGCGTGGCCAAGGTGGTTCTGCCCAAGGACTACGTCAGCCTGTGGATGACCGGCACCTGTGCCAGCGAGATGTCGGATGCGGCGGGCACCGCATGGCTGGATGTGGGCGCGCGCGATTGGTCCGACAGGTTGCTGGACGCAGGCGGGATGCGCCGTAACCAGATGCCTACCTTGTTCGAGGGCACAGGCGTGATTGGGCCGATGCGCGATGCCTTGGCAGATGAACTGGGCCTGCCGCGCGGGGTTCAGGTGATTGCAGGGGCGGCTGATAATGCCGCAGCCGCGTGCGGCGTGGGGGCGTTGAAAGAGGGCGACGGCTTTGTCTCGCTTGGCACCTCGGGCGTGGTGCTGGCCGCACGTGACGGGTTTGCGCCTGATGCAGAGAGTGCGGTGCATACGTTCTGCCATGCGGTTCCCGCGCGGTGGTATCAGATGGGGGTGACGCTGGCCTGTACCGACAGCCTCAATTGGCTGGCGCGGATCACAGGGCAGGGGCCTGCGGCACTGACTGCTGCCTTGGGCGATGACGTGCGTGCGCCGGGCGGGTTGCGGTTCTATCCATATCTGTCGGGCGAACGGACGCCACACAACGATGCGCAGGTGCGCGGCGGGTTCAGCGGGTTGGATATTGCCCACGATTTGCCGGACATGACCCGCGCCGTGCTTGAGGGTGTTAGTTTTGCGCAGGCCGACAGCCTTTTGGCCTTGCGTGCCACGGGGGCCAACCCACAGGCGTTGCTGGCAATCGGCGGCGGGGCTGCGTCGGCGCATTGGGTGCAGATGCTGGCAAACACGTTGAACCTGCCACTGGAAATCCCTGCGCGGGGCGAGTTCGGCGCGGCACTTGGCGCTGCGCGTCTGGCGATTTGTGGCGTGACCGGTGCCGATCCGGTACAGGTTATGGCCAAGCCAGAAATCGCACGCACGGTGAACCCCGACCCATCACTTGTTGCGGCTTGCGCCGAGGCGCATCAGGCGTACCGCGATGCATACGCAAACCTGAAGGCATTGCAATGATGCAGATTTTGACGTGGAGTGGCTGGCGACAAAGGAAACCTGAAACCTATGGCAATCGGATCGACTGACATCGCGCGCGGTATTACGGCATTCGCCTTGTGGGCCGGTGTTGCTGTGGCGGGCGATCTTCCAGCGCCGGATGCGGTTTTTCCCAAGGTGGAGATGCCGCAGATCGAGCTGGGGCGGTTGCTATTTTACGATCCGATCCTGTCGGGCGGCAAAACGGTCAGCTGTGCCACGTGTCACCATCCGCGCCATGCCACGGGGGACGGGGTTTCGTTGGGGCTGGGCGACGGGGCTGCGGGCCTTGGGCCAGAACGCAAGGTTGATGTGACCAATACGCCCGAAGACCGCATTCCGCGCAATGCACCAGCGTTGTTCAATGTGGGTGCTGTGGAATACCGGTCGTTCTTTCATGATGGCAGGCTTGAGGTGGACGAGACTCGCGCGGGTGGCATTCGCACGCCGCTGGGCCTCGAGATGGAACAAGGCTTTGCCAGTCTGCTGAGCGCGCAAACCATGTTTCCGGTTTTGTCCGGTGACGAGATGGCGGGACATTTGGGCGAAAGCGATGTGTCCAAGGCGGTGCGTCAGGGGCTGCTGACCGGTCCGGGCGGGGCGTGGGATATACTGGCGCAGCGGGTGGCGGGCATTCCTGAATACCGTGCAATGTTTGATGATGTGATTGGCCAGAAGCCTGTGTATTTCCACGATATTTCCGATGCGATTGCTGCATTTGTCGCCTTTGAGTGGCGCGCGACGGACAGTGATTTTGACAAATCCCTGCGCGGAGAAGCCGAGCTGACGCGTGCGCAGGCACATGGGCGCGATCTATTCTATGGCAAGGCGGGCTGTGCGAATTGCCACTCTGGCCTGTTCCAGACCGACCATGATTTTCATGCCATCGCGATGCCGCAGATCGGGCCGGGCAAGCGCGCAGCCTTCGAGAGTGGTGCGGCTGACGAAGGGCGGATGCGGGTCACGGGAAATCCTGCCGACGCGTTCAAGTTCCGCACGCCGTCGCTGCGCAATGTGGTGCATACGTTACCGTATGGCCACGCAGGGGTCTATGCGCAGCTTGAGGATGTGATCCGCCACCATCTGAACCCCGAGAAGCATTTGGTCGATTACGATCCTGCGCAGGCGATTCTGCCTGATCTGGCGGGAACTGTGGATACCACCGTGATGGATGACCCGACCGAGGTTGCACGCATTGCCGCCGCCAACGAGTTGACCCCAAGCGCGCTGACCCACGGGCAAGTGGCGGCCATCATCGCGTTTTTGGGGGCACTGACCGATACGGCAAGTCTGGACGGGCAATTGGGCGTGCCCGCGACCGTACCCAGTGGGTTACCGGTGGATCAATAAGTTTCGGGCGCGGTGTCGGGGCGCAGACGGTAGCGGCGGTTGGTCTGTATGGTGGTCCAACCTGACGCGGGTGCGTTGGGCCAGATCACGCGGATTTGCACAGAAGTGGCCGCCCCCAAACCAAAATGCTGTGGCGCGTCCGAGCCGCCCGCATGGCCGCCGCCCACCACCAGTTCGCGCGATTGCACAGACGTGCCGTCGTCCACTTCGATCCATGCGCCGATGGCACGGGTGTTGATGTCTGGCTGGTTGGCATCCAGCGACAGCCAGTTGCCGGTTTCGGTGCTGGTATTGCGCCAGACTTCCATCGGCGCGCGGCGGTTTACCACGGCCAGATCCAGTAATCCGTCGTTGTCCAGATCAACCAGCGCGGCCCCGCGTCCACGGTGCAGGGAGGCGACGCCCGCGATGTCGCCCGCCTCGGCAAAGCGGCCATCCGGCTGCGCGATCAGCAGGTTGTTGGGGTCGTCCATCGCCATGCCCGGCATTTGCTGCACATTGCCCTTGGCGATAAAAGCATCGTCCAGCCCGTCATTTTGCACATCCCCGAAGGCGATGTGCCAGCCGGTCGAAGGCCGCCCGTCGCCACCGGTATAGGGACGGTGCGCGGTTGATCCCATCTCGTATGGTACATCGACATAGCCCGGTCCATCGCCCGCAGGACGTTGTAAACGCTGGTCGCCCATTGAACTGAGAAACACTTCGTCACGGCCATCTCGATCGAGATCGCGGGTCGCGATGCCCATGCCCCAGATGTGATGTTCGGCCCAGCCGTCGGCCTGTGTGTAAAGGCGCGGCGACGGGGACATTTGCCACAGTTGCTCGGACCCGCCGGTGACATAGTAATGCCGGTCGTTCGATAGGCGCAGATCGGCCTGACCGTTGCGTGACCAGTCGGTGAACAGCGCCGAGAGCGGGCAAAATCCGGGTTCAAGAACGGTCTGGCTCCAGCTGTCAGCATCGGGCCGCCACAGGCTGTTGGTGTCGCAGGCCTGAAACGGGCCGTCGGGATTGGTGCGGTCCACATAATGACCCATCGCCAACGTGGGATGGGTTTCGCCCTGTTCCCATGTGGCGGAAAACGCGGTGGTCCATTTGTCGGGAAAGTCGATCATCCGGATGGGGGCAAAACCACAGGCCCCGTCACCCAGCCAAATCTGGTCTGGCCCGACCCGCAACACTACCAAATCAAGGCGGGTATCATTGTTGATGTCCAGCGCATATACGCCAGTGGTGTTGGTGGCGGGCAGTGTCTCCATACGTAAGCGTATCGATTCCTCGCTTTCGTTTACGAAGACGGCGGCGGGGTTGCCGCCGCCTGCGGCCACCAGATCGGTGCGCCCGTCACTGTTGCAGTCCAGCGCGGCCAGACCGCCACCCACGAAATGTTCCCAACCACCGTCATATTCGTGATGCGGCACTGCGACAGGGATGAACAGCGGTTCGCCTTGGGCGACGCCCGCGCACAGGATCAAGGCCACACTAAACCGCATCGATACGCCCCTCGCGTGCGGCGCGCTCTTGTACGAACTCCAGCGCATAGGCGGCAGCCCCGCGCGCCCACATCAGGTTGCCCCATTTGTGGATGACTACTTCGGGTGGGGCCGCGTCCACTTGGACAATGGATTTGAGCATTTCGGCCATTACCGCATCGGAATAGAGATAGTCGAATTGCATCTGCTCGCCTGCCAGAATTATCAGCTCGGGGTCGAAGATGTTGACAATGTTGGCAAGCCCCATCGCAAACATCCGCCCCGCGCGCGCCACGATAGACGCCGCCGCAGTGTCACCTGCATGGGCCGCTTCCAGCAATCGCGCGATCTGGTTCTTGACAGAGGTGTCGGTACCCAAGGCTGTGTCTGCCTCGCGCAATAGGGCGTATTCGGCCACATATGCCTCCAGACAGCCGCGTTGCCCGCAGCGGCACAGCGCCCCTTCCAACTGGACCTTGGTGTGGCCGAATTCCGCGCCACAACCGCGCGTGCCGCGGTAGATTTCACCGCCAAGGATGATGCCCATGCCGACACCAGCTTCGAGGGTGACCACGATGAAATCCGATCGCCCGCGACCAAGGCCGAATGCCTTTTCCGCCATCGCCACAAGGTTGGCGTCATTGTCCAGATAGGTCGGCACGCCCATCTGTTCGGTCAACACTGCGGCAAAATCCACGTTTCGCACATTGAGCGACGGTGACCAATGAACAGCCCCCGCGCCCACATCGACAGTTCCAGCAAGGCCAACGCCGACGCCGGACAAGTCGGCCGTCGCATGACCCACTTTGGCCACAAGTGCCGCCACCGCGTCGCCGATATGGCCAGCCAAGGCGTCGGGGCTGTGACGCCCTGCGGCCAGAGGTGCCTCGTGGTCGGCCAGTTGGGTGCCTTCGAAGTTCATCAGCACCAGCGATATCCGCGTGCCCGACACTTTGACCCCTGCCACCAGATGCGCAGCACCTGCAATCTTGAGGTCCACACGCGGGCGGCCGCGGGCAGTTGCCGCGCCATCCACGCGGGGAATTTCTTCGATCAAACCGTCGCGCAGAAGGTCGGCGGTGATCGTTGTCACGGTCGCGCGGCTGATTCCCGTCCGCTCGGCCAGGTCGATGCGCGGAATGCGCCCTTCTTGCGAAATCTCACGCAACAGGATCAGCCGACTGTCTTCGCGTTGGTGTCCGAATGCCATGTTATGTTTCGCAGTTCCATAGGGTTAGGTGGTGAACGTCGCGGGCCTGAACCCACAGGATGGCGTTGTTTTCAAGGCTTGTCCAATTTAATTTGCTTTCCAAATTAAAATGACTAATGATGCAAGCACCGAGCTGCGCCCGCGTGCGACAGTTGGGCAAAAGTCTTGGGAGGACACAATGAAATTTATTAAAACGGTCGCCTTGGCGGCGACAATTACCGTTACGGCCGTGGCCGCCTGGGCGCAGGATGTCACCGTTGGCGTCAGCTGGTCAAATTTCCAGGAGGAGCGCTGGAAGACGGATGAGGCTGCGATCAAGGCAGCTCTCGAAGCTGCGGGCGCCACATATATCTCGGCGGATGCACAGGCATCAGCGGCCAAGCAACTGACCGACGTCGAGGCGCTGATTGCGCAGGGTGCCGATGCGCTGATTATCCTGTCTGTGGACAAGGACGCAATTGGCCCCGCCATCGACCAAGCCGACAACGAGGGCATCCCGGTTGTGGGCTATGACCGCCTGATCGAAGACCCGCGCGCCTTTTATCTGACGTTCGACAACAAGGGTGTTGGCCGGATCATCGCGCAAACCGTTATGGCCGAGCAACCCGAGGGCAACTTTGCCATCATCAAGGGTGACAAGGGCGATCCGAATGCGCTGTTTCTGCTGGAAGGGATGATGGAAGTTATCGGCGCAGATGTGGAAGCGGGCAAGATCAAGGTCGTGGGCGAAGCCTTTACCGATGGTTGGAAGCCTGACAACGCGCAGCGCAACATGGAGCAGATCCTGACCGCCAATAACAACAACGTCGATGCGGTTCTGTCCCAGAACGACGGTATGGCCGGTGGCGCAATTGCCGCATTGCAGGCCCAAGGTCTGAACGTGCCGATCGGTGGACAGGACGGCGACCATGCCGCGCTGAACCGTGTTGCACGGGGCACGCAAACCGTTTCGGTCTGGAAGGACTCGCGTCAGCTGGGTAAAAAGGCAGCCGAGATTGCACTGGCCATGGCCGATGGTGCGCAGATGGGTGAAATCGATGGTGCCGAAAGCTGGTCGGGCGGTGAAAAAGGCGTGGAAATGATCGCGATCTTTCTCGCTCCGACACCGGTGACCAAAGACAATATCTCGGAGGTGATCGACGCAGGTCACATCGAAAAAGACAAAGTCTGTGCCGGTGCAATGGATGGCGTTGCGGGCTGTAACTAAGGCCCTAGCGGGCACCGGCGAACTGAAACCGCCGGTGCCCCATAATTTGACTTCTCAAACCACTTCAGCCTGATCCGCTGCGCGAACCCGCGCAAACAGGACCGGCTTATCTGACGGGTGCGGACATGACCGACACAAACGAAAACAGCGCACCGCAAGGTGCCACACACAACCAGCCCGGCCTGATCCAGCGGTTTATGCGCGACACCGAACTGGACACCCGGTTGCTGGGTATGTTGGGCGCGCTGGCGTTGATCTGGGTGGGCTTTCACGTCTACGGCGCAGTCAACAACGGATTCGGTGCGTTCCTGACGCCGCGCAACCTGTGGAACCTTTCGGTTCAGACGTCTTCGATCGGGATCATGGCCTGTGGCATGGTGCTGGTCATCATCACCCGCCACATCGATTTGAGTGTGGGATCGGTTCTGGGGTTCTGTGCCGTTATCATGGGCATCACCCAAGTCTGGTTTCTGCCGAAACTGGTGGGGCTGGAACATTGGAGCATCTGGATCATTGCCTGCATCGCGGGCATGATTGCGGGCGCGCTGGTGGGGGCCATTCATGGCTGGTTGATCGCTTATCTGTCGATCCCCGCCTTTATCGTGACGCTGGGCGGCCTGCTGGTTTGGCGGGGCGTGGCGTTTCTGATCACGCGGGGCGAGACGATCTCGCCATTGGACAGCACCTTCAAACTGTTGGGCGGCGGGCCGAACGGGGCCGTGGGGGCCACCGGCAGTTGGATTGTCGGCGGCATTGCGGTGCTTGTCGTGATCGCCCTGATCATCATGGGGCGCGCGCGACGCAAGCGGTTTGAATTCCGGCTGCGCCCGATCTGGGCCGAGTGGTTTATTGGCATTATCAGCGTCGGCGCTGTCATTGGTGCTGTGCTGCTGGTCAATGCCTATCCTTGGCCCACGGGTATCGTGCGCCGCTATGCCGCCGCCAACAACATCGAAGTTCCCGAAGGCGGGATGTTCATCAGCCACGGCTTTGCCATTCCGGTGCTGATCCTGCTGGGGGTGATCGTGGTAATGACCGTGGTGATGACCCGCACGCGGTTTGGCCGCTATGTTTATGCCATCGGTGGCAACCCCGAAGCGGCATCGCTTGCAGGTATCAACACGCGCTGGATGACGGTCAAGATTTTCGCCCTCATGGGGTTTCTCACAGGCCTGTCTGCTGTCGTTGCTTCGGCGCGGCTGGGGTCGGCCACCAACGCGCTGGGCACATTGGATGAATTGTATGTCATCGCTGCCGCAGTGATCGGGGGCACCTCGCTTGGCGGGGGTGTCGGAACCATCTATGGCGCGGTTTTGGGGGCATTCGTGATGCAGTCGCTGCAAACGGGCATGGTGCTGATCGGCTTTGACGCGGCGGTACAACAGGTCGTCGTCGGTGGCGTTCTGGTGCTTGCTGTCTATCTCGACAATCTTTACCGGAGGACTTCGAAATGACTGATAACCCCCCTCTCGGCACGCCGCTGATCGACATGCGCGATATCTGCATCAGCTTTGGCGGTGTGCATGCGGTTGATCATGTGTCGGTTGATTTGTACCCCGGCGAAGTCGTGGGCCTGTTGGGTCACAATGGCGCTGGTAAATCGACGCTGATCAAGATCTTGTCGGGTGCCTACAAGATGGACAGCGGCGAGATTTACGTAAATGGCGAACGTGCCGACATCCGCAGCCCCCGTGACGCGCGGCGCTATAACATCGAGACGATCTATCAAACGCTGGCGTTGGCCGACAATCTGGACGCCGCCAGCAACCTGTTTCTGGGGCGCGAGCTGACGTCGCCACTGGGATTGGTTGACGATGATGCAATGGAAAGCGAAGCGCGCAAGATCATGTCGCGGTTGAACCCGAACTTCCAGAAGTTCAAGGATCCGGTCAGCGCCCTGTCCGGCGGACAACGTCAGTCGGTCGCCATTGCACGCGCGGTCTATTTTAACGCGCAAATCCTGATCATGGACGAACCTACCGCCGCACTTGGCCCGCACGAGACGCAAATGGTCAGCGAGCTGATCACCCAGCTAAAGGCGGAAGGCATTGGCATTTTCCTGATCAGCCACGACATCCACGACGTGCTGCAATTGTGTGACCGCGCGTCGGTGATGAAAAACGGCAAACTGGTGGGCACGGTCAATGTGGCGGATGTGACCGACGACGATTTGCTGAGCATGATCATCTTGGGCAAACAGCCCGGCAAGGCGGCTTAGGGCATGCAATCGGTCGTGGCAGATGTAGGCGGTACAAACACGCGCATGGCCTATGCGCGGGGCGGTGTGCTGGTTGCGGGCACAGTGCAGTGGTTTCGCAACGATGACTATCCTACATTTGCCGATGTTCTGGCCGATTTCTGCCAGGGCGCGTCGGTGGACCGTTTGTGCGTGGCCATCGCAGGCCCCGTCATGCCTGGCCATGTGCGTCTGACCAATCGCGACTGGTCATTCGATGCCGAGCAGTTGGGGGCCGTATTGGGCGGTGCCACGGTGCGTATCATCAATGATCTGGCTGCAGTGGGCCATGCGCTGCCCTATCTGGCTGCGGATGCCATAAATCCCGTGGTCACAGGCCGCGCAGCCCCGGGCGGGCAGGCGCTGGTTGTGGGGATGGGGACGGGTTTCAACGTCAGTCTGGCGCATGGCAGTGGCGTGATGCTGGCCGAAGAGGGGCACACCGGCCTGCCCATCGGTGTTTACCGCGTCTTGCAGGCGCATCTGGGGGACAGGGCCGCACCATTCGAAACGGTCGAACAGCTTTTTGCCGGTGCGGGATTGCGCGCGCTGCACCGTGCCTTGGGGGGGGCAGAGATGCCCAGCCAGCAGATCGTAACCGGGGCGCCTGCGACCATGACAGTTTATGTCGCCGCTCTGGCCGCATTGTGCCGTGATATGACGTTCCAGTTCATGCCGCTGGGGGGGATCTATTTCAATGGTGGGCTGGCGCGGGCTGTTGTGGGGCTGCCTGACGCGGGCAAGGCGCTGGCTGCGGCGCGTGTGCACGATATGTTCGAGGGCACCCTGTCGGATATTCCGATGTGGGTGGTGATGGACGACGCCGCAGCCCTTGCGGGCTGCGCGGCCTGTCTGGATCAGGTTTAACACAATCAACAACTGCGGGCAGCGCCACGAGCCCTTGCGTGCGTGCGCTGTACTTTTCTAGGAAAAGTTCAGGTCGACACGTCCGAAGGGGCCAAAATCCGCCTCAATCCGCGTGCCTGCGGGGCATTCGACGGGCCGGATAAAGCTGCCTGACAGGATCACCTGGCCGGCATCGATCTTTTGCCCGTATTGCGCCATGCGCCGCGCCAGCCAGACCACGCTTTCGACCGGATCGTTCAGCACGCCGGCACCAAGGCCGGTTTCCTCGACCGTGCCGTTGACGGTGACAATCGCCCCGACCCAGCGCAAATTGCAGTCAGTCGCGTGCCGTTCCGCACCCAGCACGACGCCCGCATTGGCGGCATTGTCCGCGATGGTGTCGAACACCTTGCGTGCGGCACCGGTTGCCGGATCGGCGCGCAGAATACGGGTGTCGAGGATTTCCAGCGCCGGGGCGACATAGTCGGTTGCCGCCAGAACATCGGCGCGGGTCACCTCGGCCCCGCCCAAGGGCGTTTTCATGACAAAGGCAATCTCGGCCTCGATGCGCGGCTGGATGAACCTCCCCGCAGGGATTGTATCGCCGGTGTCAAAGCGCATTGCGCTGGTCAGAACACCGCTGTCGGGAATGTCGATGTTCAGCGCCTGCTGCATGGCGCGGCTGGTCAGGCCGATTTTCCAGCCAATGATGTCCTGACCCTGTGCCAGCTTGCCCGCGACCACCTGTTTCTGGATCGCATAGGCGTCGTCCATCGTGATGTCGGGATAGGCAATAGAGAGCAGACCCGCCTGCTGGCCGGTGCTTTCGGCGTGCAGCAGGGCGGCGGCGGCGGATTGATGCTGTGCGGGTGTCATTCGTCGGCCACCGTGCAGGACAGCGTGCCGATGCCATCGGCAGCAACTGTTACCGTGTCGCCCGGTGTCAGGAAACGCGGCGGATCGAACCGTGCGCCTGCGCCCGTGGGCGTGCCTGTCACGATAATATCGCCCGACACCAGTGTGGTGAAAGTCGAAATATAGGCGATCTGGCGACGGATCGGGAACAGCATCCGGCTGGTGCGGTCTTGCTGGCGCAACTCGTCGTTCACGCGACAGCTAAGTTCGATGTCGTCCAGTTGTGCGGGCGAGGTGAAGGGCACCAGATGCGGGCCCATCGCGCCGGAATTGTCCCAGTTCTTGCCTTGGGTCACGTTGAATTTGGCGTGGCGCACCCAGTCGCGCAGGGTGCCTTCGTTGCACAGGGTCAGGGCGGCGATGTGATCGTATGCGTCTTCCTCGGCGATACGGCGGCCCCCTTTGCCGATTACGATGGCAATCTCGCCCTCGTAATCCAGTTGCGGCGTTTCCGGCGGACGGATCACGGTGCCGTTGTGTCCGGTAAAGCTGCGCGCGAAACGCGGGAACAGCGACATATTGGGCGGTGCCTCTTGGCCATCTTTATACTCGGCGTTGCGGTCGGGAAAGTTGACGCCGACGCAGATGATCTTTTCGGGGTCGGGCACCGGAATGTCATAGGTGAAATCGGTGTGGCTGACCTGTAAATTCTGGGCCTTCAGCGCAAGCTGGTGCAGCGCATCGGCGGCGATCACGTCGCGCAGTGTGGCCCAGTCGGGAAAGAACGGGCTGAGGGCGATCATTCCCGCGCCGGTGTCCACGCCGTAAAACTGCTGGCCTTGGGCCGTGTAGGTGGCAAAATTCATCAGCGTCTCGCAATCTCGGTTATGGTGTCAAAGGCGGTGTCAAAGTCGCGTTCTTCGCAGTCGAATTGCCCTGCGGTGAAGCGGATGACCTTGACCCCGTCCACAAGGGTCTGTGTCAGGTAGATGCGTCCGTCGGTGTTGATCGCCTCGACCAGCGCTTGGGTGTCTTCGTCGCTGGCACCGGCCGGTTTAAAGGTCCACAGCGACAGGATCGGATCAGTGACGATCTGAAACTCGGGCAGGGCGCGCAGGCGTTCGCACAGGGCTTGGGACCATGTCACATGGTTGCGGATACGGCTGCGCAGTCCTTCCATGCCATAGCTGCGCATCAGGAACCACAGTTTCAGCGCGCGAAAGCGGCGACCCAGCGGGATCGACCATTCGGAATAGTCGATGATGTCGCCTTGGGCGTGGGTTTTCAGATACTCGGGCCGGATTGCCAGCGTCTGACGCAACACGTCGGGGTCGCGCAGGAAATGGGCGGCGCAATCGAACTGCGCGCCCAGCCATTTGTGCGGGTTGAACACGATGCTGTCGAAACGCTCGGCCCCTTGCCATAGCGGGCGAAATTCGGGGCAGATCATCGCGGTGCCTGCCCATGCGGCGTCGAGATGGGTAAAGAGGTTCTCGGCCTTGGCGATGTTGGCCACGGCGTCCAGATCATCGCAGGCCCCCATGCCGGTGGCACCTGTGGCGGCGATGATACCCGCAGGGACAAAGCCCGCCGCGCGGTCGCGGGTGATCGCATCTTGCAGCGCAATAGGGTCCAGCCCACGCAGATCGCCGGTGCTGCGGATTTTCACCAGATTGTCCTGACCAATGCCCGCAACCCAGATCGCGCGGTCGATCGAGGTATGGACCTGATCCGAACAATAGATGCGCAGAACAGGCTGGCCCGACAGGCCCTGCACATTGCCCTGCCAGTTCAGCGCCCGTTCGCGCATGGTCAGCACGGCCGCCAGCGTGGCGCTGCTGGCGCTGTCCTGAATGACGCCCTGATAGCCGTCGGGCAGGCCCAGCCCCTGACGCAGCCAGTCCAGCATTCTGGTTTCCATCTCGGTTGCCGCAGGCGAGGTTTGCCACAGCATACATTGGGGTGCGATGATCGAGGCGACAAATTCCGCCAGCACCGATGCAGGGGCGGCGTTCGAGTTGAAGTAGGCAAAGAAACGCGGGTGCTGCCAGTGGGTTATTCCGGGCATCACGACCTTCTCGAAGTCGGCCATGATGTTGGCCATGTCGGTACCGTCCTCGGGGGGGCTGTCGGGCAGTTGTGACGACACATCGCCGGGCGCGGTTTGCGCGCGGACCGGACGGTCTCGTATTGTTTTATGATAATCCGCGCCCCAGTCGGCGACGTCTTTGGCGTGGGTGGCGAAATCATCCCAGTTCATGTCTTGGCGTCCTGTCTGTGCTATGGTGCGATGATCGGCTGCGCCTTCAGCGCAGGCTCGGCGATATCCACGCCGTCGAAGGCCGACCCGTGTTCGAACCAGCTTCGCGGTGCGGGCGCGCCCCAAAGGGTCTGGCGCGAGGGGTCTTTGAGATCCCAGTGGATCGGTTCGTGATCGGGGTCGATGGTTTGATAGTCCGAGCAGTAAATTTCGATCCGGTGACCGTCGGGGTCAAGGATATAAAGGAAAAAGGCGTTGGAAATGCCGTGCCGCCCGGGGCCGCGTTCGATGTTGTCGCGCCAACCGGTGGTGGACATCAGGTCAAGCAGATCAATGATGTTCAGCGGTGTCGGCACCCAAAAGGCGGTGTGGTGCAGGCGCGGTCCAAAGCCGTTGGTAAAGGCGATATCATGCACGCCGCCCTTGCGGTGCATCCATGCGGCCCAGACCTTTTGTGTCTCGGCGTCTTCGGTGTATTCGGTCGTGCGAAAACCCATCTGGTTGTAGAACGCCACTGCCCCGTCCACGTCGGACGAAAACAGGTTGAAGTGGTCGATGCGCAGCGGTTTGACACCGCGATACAGCGCGTATTTCTGCGCGATGTTGGGCAGGCGGTCCATTTTTGCGTAGAACTCCAGCGGCACGCCCCAGGGGTCTTGGGTTTGCAGCACGCGGCCCATGAACGGGCGTTCGATCCATGTCGTGGGCAGGCCCTGATCCTTGAACCACACCGCAGCCTTGTCCAGACCCTGTTCGTCAAACAGTTTGAACCCCAAACGGTGTACATGGGCCGCATCCGACTGGCGCAGGATGATGCAATGATGTCCGCGCTCTTCCATCGCGCGCAACATCAGCAGGCCGTCTTCTTCGTGGCTGACCTGAAGGCCCAGCGTATCGACCCAAAAGGCACGGCTGCGGACTAGGTCGGTGACGGTATATTCGACATGGCTAAGCCGCAGGATGTTGAACGGCGGATAAAGAACCGGTGCGGGGACGGGCATGGTATGCTCCTGTTGTGCGGTGCGCTTGCGGCGCGGAAAAGAGGGGCGGGGCGGTCAGACCCCGAGGCGCGGGATTTTGTGGTGGCCTGTGGCAAAGCCTACGTGTTTGGTTTCCATGTAGAAATCGAACGACCAGTCGCCGCCGTCACGCCCGATGCCTGACGCCTTGACGCCGCCAAAGGGTGTCGGCAGGTGGCGGACGTTTTCCGAGTTGACCCAGATCATCCCCGCCTCGATCGCTTGGGTTGTGCGCATGGCGCGGGTGATGTCATTGGTCCAGACATAGGCGGTCAGGCCGTATTGGGTCTCATTGGCGAGGGCGATTGCCTCGTCCTCGTCTTTGAAACGGATCGAGGTCAGCACGGGGCCAAAGATTTCCTCTTGTGCGACGGTCATGTCGTTGGTGGCATGGGTGAACAGCGTGGGGTTCACATAGTGGCCGGGGCCATCGGGGGCGGTGCCGCCCGCCGCGATGGTGGCGCCGTTCTGGCGGGCGATGTCGAAATAGGACGTCACCTTGTCAAAGTGAACCTTGTGGATCAGCGGGCCGATTTCGGTTTGCGGATCCAGCGGGTGCCCCACCTTGATGTTGTTGACCCGCGCGGCCAGCTTTTCTTCGAAGTTATCTGCGATGCTGTCCTGCACCAGCAACCGCGAGGACGACGTGCAGCGTTCGCCGTTCAGCGAATAGATCATGAAAATCGCGGCATCCAGCGCGCGGTCCTGATCGGCGTCGTCAAAGACGATGACGGGGTTTTTACCACCCAACTCGAAATGGACACGCTTGAGCGTGTCGGCCCCCTGTTTCATAATCATCGAGCCTGTCCTGCTTTCGCCGACAAAGGCGATGGCCTTGATTGCGGGGTGTTCGGTCAGCGCCTTGCCTGCCTCTTCGCCCAGACCGTTGACCAAATTCCATACACCCGGCGGCAAGCCTGCCTCTTCGGCGATCTCCATCAGGATGCGGGCAGTCAGTGGCGAAAATTCGGCGGGTTTGTGGACCACGGTGCAGCCTGCGGCCAGTGCGGGCGCGATTTTCCATGTGGACAGCATGAAGGGTGTGTTCCACGGGGTGATAATGCCCACTGGTCCCAAAGGCGTGCGGGTGGTGACGTTCATCAGTGTCGCCGAGGGCAGCATCTGGCCATCACGCGCAGCGGGTGCGCGGTCGGCGAAAAAGCGGAAGTTGTCAGCGCCGCGCAGAGCCGCCTTGGACATAAAGCGCAGCGCCTGTCCGGTGTCCCAACATTCGCACAGCGCGATTTCTTCAGCCCGCGCGACGATGCCGTCGGCAATGGCGTGCAGGATTTTTTTACGCTCGGTGCCCGCCATGTCCCGCCATGCAGGAAAGGCATCGGCGGCGGCTTTTGCTGCGGCGTCGATGTCGGCGGCACCGCCCCGCGCGACGCGGGCGATGTGGCTTTCGTCGACGGGGCTGTGGGTGTCGAACCATTCACCCGATCGGGCGGGTAGGGATTGCCCATTGATCCGGTTCAGGATGCCGGTGTCGGCAAAACGGTCCAGATGGCGCTGGAGGGTGCTGATATTCCGGTCGAGGTTGGACATGGTGTGATCCTTTACAGATGATCGCGGATGGTGCCGGATTTGGGCGACAGGATTGGGTCGATGTCGCGCATTTCCATCGACAGGGCGATAGAGTGCTGCGCCATGACCGGCGCGAGAAAGGTCGAGGCGGCGTTAAAAATTGCTTGGGTCGCTGCGCGTTTGGCGGCTGTGCTGCGGCCTTTGCGCAGGCGCACCGAGATGTCGATATAGCCGTGCTTGGCGTCGCCATCGGCAATGCTGACGTGGCTGGCGGCAAAGGCCCGCACACGTATGCCCGCCATCGGGAACACGCCTGTTTCGATCGCGGCACGGCGGATGTGATCGCACAGCGCCGATATGTCCACGGTTGCCTCGAGATTGGGCGAGTAGTCGATCATCAGATGTGGCATTGTGACTTTCTGCAGATTTTGCTTAACATCGCAATTATTATCATGTTAAGTAAAAGTCAAACGCTGCGTCAAGGATTCGATTTTCATGCGCCAGACACTTCCCAGCACAGGCCGTTCCCTGCCGATTGCATTGATGCATGCCCGCGAGGCCGTCATGGGCCCGATCCGCGATATGCTGGGCGCGTCCGGCGTGACCGAGCAGCAATGGCGGGTCTTGCGTGTGCTGGAGGAAGCGGGGCCGCTGGATGCCAGTACGCTGGCGCGACGTGCGGCGCTGTTGCAACCGTCGCTGACGCGCATCGTCAAGGGTATGGTCGCCAAGGGGCTGGTGACGCAAGTGCAGGGCGCGCAGGACCGGCGGCGGCAAGAGGTTGCGATTACGCCGGCAGGCTCGGCGCTGATTGCCGCCAATGCCGCCCGCGCTGCCGAGATCGCGGAAAGCTGGCGCGCGCATCTGGGGGGCGACCGTTATGAGGCGCTGCTGGACCTGCTGGGGGATCTGGCCGACCCCGACGCGGCGCAATAGGACGTTAAAGCGCGATCCACGCGGTTTTCAGGTCTTGGTACTTCTCAAGGGCGTGCAGGCTTTTGTCCGACCCGTTGCCGGATTGTTTGTGCCCCGACAGCGGCACGGTCATATCCGCGCCACCATAGGTGTTCACATGCACCACGCCCGACCGGATCGCCGCGATCATCCGGTGCGCGCGCGACAACCCGCCGGTGAACACGCCCGCTGCCAGACCCAGATCGGTGCCATTGGCCAGTGCGATGGCCTCGTCTTCGGTGTCAAAGGCGGTAACCGACAGCACCGGACCGAACACTTCGCGCTGGAACAGGTCGCTTTGGGGGGCCACGCGGGACAGGATCGTGGGCGCCATATAGGTGCCGCCGCTGCCCTGCAAAATCTGTGTTCCGCCGGTGATCAGGCTGGCGCCTTCGGACTGTGCGCGGGTCACTGCCGTCAGGTCGATCTGCAACTGTGCATCCGAGTGGACCGCACCGATGTCCGTATCGACCGACAGCGGATCGCCCACGCGCATTGCTTCGGCGTGGTGTTGGACGGCGGCAACAAAATCGTCGTGGATGCTGCTTTCAACGATCAACCGCGACCCCGCGACACAGACCTGCCCTGCGTTGCGAAAGATGCCGTTTGCGGTGACCTGTGCCGCGCGGTCCAGATCGGGGGTGTCGGCAAAGACCACGTTGGGGCTTTTGCCGCCCAATTCCAGATAGACCCGTTTCATGTTGGATTGCGCAGAATACTCCAGCAAACGACGGCCGGTGCCACCCGATCCGGTAAAGGCCAGCACGGCCACGTCCATCGACAGGGCCAGCGCCGCGCCGACCTCGGGGCCGGTGCCGGTGACCACGTTCAGCGCGCCGTCGGGCAAGCCTGCCTCGTGGGCCAGTGCGCCCAGACGCAACAGTGACAAGGATGCGCTTTCGCCCGGTTTCAGCACAACCGAATTGCCAGCGGCGAGCGCGGGCGCGATTTTCCATGCGCCGATCATCAGCGGAAAGTTCCACGGGACGATGGCGGCAACCACGCCCACGGGTTCGCGGTGGATCAAGCCCAGCGTGCCGGAGGCTGTGGGTGCAATCTCGCCATAGGTTTTGTCGATGGCCTCGGCGTAGTAGCGAAATGTGCCCGCACAGGACATCGCTTCTGCCTTCAGCGCCATGGCGATCTCGGTGCCGTTGTCACGCACTCCCAGAATTGTCAGCGCCAGCGCCTCGGCCTCGATCAGATCGGCCAGTCGCATCAGCACCTTTTTGCGGGCGGAGGGGGGCTGTTTGGCCCATGTGCCTGCCTCGAACGTGCGGCGGGCGGCGGCGACAGCGTGGTCGGCGTCTGCTTGGGTGCCTGCGGCGATGCCGGTCAGCCGTGTGCCGTCGATGGGTGAGAACACATCAAGCAGCTTGCCTGATTGCGCAGGGATATTCTGACCGTCGATCAGGTGAGTCTGGTCGGGGATGATATGCGTGCGCAGAGCGTCGATTGTGGCCTGATCCAAGGGGTGTCCTTTCTGAGTGGTTCATTATTTGAACCAAAGGTTGCAGAAATATATTGCATTGCAGGGCGAGTCGGGTCAACCTTTGTGCAACACGTCCCGCACCGAAGAGAGTGCTGCCACCTATGTCCACGATTGCCAAAGCCCTGCATTTGCTTGATCTGTTCACATCCGCGCGCCCCGCGCTGGGGCTGAGCGACGTGCAGCGGCTGGCGGCACGGGATAAGGCGACGGTACACCGCCATCTGGTCGCCCTGACCGAGGCGGGGTTTCTTGAACAAGATCCTGCAACGCGCGCCTATCGTCTGGGCCATGCCCTGACGCGGCTGGCCGCGATGCGCGCGCAGACGGTGGATGCACGCGATATGGTGTCGTCAGTGGTGGAACAGATTTCGCAACAGGCGGGCGAATTGGTGCATCTGTCGCAATTGCGCGGTTTTGATCTGGTCAGCATCTGCCACGCCGAACAGCATAACCATCCGGTGCGCGTCAGCTTTGACGCGACCAGCCTGCCGCCGCTTTTCAACACTTCTTCGGGCAAGGCCATTCTTGCTTACTCCTCGCAGGCTTTTGTCACGACCGCGATGGAGGACCACCACGCGCAGCGCGGTGCGCTGCTGAATGGACGAGAGGTGCTGCGGGACATCGAAGCGGTGCGCCAGCGGGGTTTTGCCCAGACGCGCGATGTGCTGGAGCAAGGCGTGTCGTCGGTGGCCATTCCGGTGTTCGATGCGCAGGGGCGGGTGACGGGGGCCTGTTCCATCGCCTATCCCACGGCGCGGGGTCACACCCCGCAAGACATCGCCGCGCTGCTGGTTGCGCGCGGCCCCGATCTGACGGCGCGGCTGGGTGGCACAGTGCCATCCGTTGTAGCCGACATCTGGAACAAACGGCACGCGATGCCAGAAAGGCTTGAGCCATGAAGGACAGCAATTTCCTGAAAGAGAACAACGCACGGCATATGTGGCATCCGATGGCACACCCCGCCGACAGCATGGCCAACCCGCCTGCCATTATCACCGGCGGTGAAGGCGTGCATATCGTGGACGTTGACGGCCACCGTACCATCGACGCTGTGGGCGGGCTGTGGAACGTCAATCTGGGGTATTCGTGCAAGGCGGTCAAAGAGGCGGTGACCGCACAAATGGACGCGCTGCCATATTATTCGACCTTTCGGGGCACCAGCAACGACAAGGCCATCGAGTTAAGCTATCTGCTGCAAGATTTTTTTGCGCCCGACGGTCTTACCCGCAGTTTTTTCACCTCGGGCGGGTCCGACAGTGTCGAGGTCGCGCTGAAGCTGGCGCGGCAATACCACCGTATTCGGGGCGAGGGTACGCGGACCAAGTTCATCAGTCTGGAAAAGGGCTATCACGGTACGCATTTTGGAGGCGCGTCGGTCAACGGTAACTCGAAATTCCGCAACAGCTACGAACCGCTTCTGGCGGGTTGCTATCACATTCCGGGGCCGTATCTGTACCGCAATCCCTTTGGTATCACCGAGCCGGAGGCGTTGGCACAGCAATCTGCCGCTATGTTGGAGCGCGAAATCGGGTTTCAGGGCGCCAACACGGTCGCGGCATTTATCATGGAGCCGGTACTGGGCGCAGGGGGTGTGGTGCCACCACACCCGACGTTCATGAAGCTGGTGCGCGAGATTTGCGACAAGCACGGCGTTCTGCTGATCGCAGACGAGGTGATTACCGCTTTTGGCCGGACCGGAGACGAGACAGGCAGCCGCCATTGGGGTGTACAGCCCGATTTCATGTGTACTGCCAAGGCGATCACCAACGGGTATTTTCCCTTTGGTGCGCTGATGATTCATGGCCGCGTGGCCGAAGTGTTCGAAGGCAGCAAGGGCGAAGGATCGGTTGACAGCGGCTATACCTATTCAGGGCATCCGGTGGGGGCCGCCGCCGCCGTGGCTGCGGTCGAGGAAACCATGCGCATCAAGCCTTGGGAAAACGCAGCCACCCTTGGACCCAAGCTGAGGGCCGGTTTGCAAGACCTGGCCCGCCGCCACGACATCGTCGGTGACGTGCGCGGCGAAGGGTTGATGTGCGCCATCGAATTCGTGACCGACCGCAAGACCAAGGCACCGGCGACTGGTGCTGCCCCGCTGGCGTTCCAAAAGGCCGCTTATGAGGATGGGGTGATGGTCCGTGTGTCGGGCAACAACGCGATCTTTTCGCCGCCGCTGGTCATCGACCAAAGCCATGTGGACAAGATCCTGTCGGCCACTGAAACGGGCCTGAACGCCATGGTCGCAGCATGAAGCGACTGAAGCTGGGCCTTTTACAGGTCAATCACGACCGCAGTATCGAGGTGGGGGACGCCTTTCCCGACGACTCTCACCGGTTTCGCGATTTGTTTGACCGGCAGGACCAGCGGTTCGACTACCGCGTCTATATGACTGTCGGCGGCGAGGTGCCACAGGATGTAGACGATCAAGATGGCTATCTGATCACCGGTAGTCCGGAATCGGTTCTGCATGGCATGGCGTTTCTGGGCCCGCTCTATGACTTTATCCGCCGTGCGGATGCGGCACGCAAACCGCTGCTGGGCGTGTGTTTCGGCCATCAGGCGATTGCAGCGGCGCTGGGCGGGACAGTTGAACAATCCGATTGGAACATCGGAGTCGAGACGCATACCTTTCTTGAACATTTCGACTGGATGCAGCCCGCACAAGAGGATCTGAACCTGCACAGCTTTCACCACGACGCGGTGACGGTGCTGCCTGAGGGGTGTCGCCGCATCGCGGAATCTCCGGGCTGTGTCAACGCGGGCTTTGCCAAGGGCGATCATCTTTTCACTACGCAAGCGCACCCCGAATTCACCGACCGCTTTATGGCCGGTGTTCTGGACGCCACCAAACACGTATTGTCGGCCACCGAAGTCGAAGTGGCCGAGGCGCGCGCAGCGATGCCAGCGGATGGCGATGTCTTTGCCGCTTGGGCGACGCGGTTTTTCGGCGGCACGCCATGAAAAACCTCGCCGATCACGACAGCTTTGTGGATGGTGTGCCGCACGATACCTTTGCGCAGATGCGCAAGGATGCGCCCTTGCATTGGACGCCCGGTTTTGTTGGAGCCAAAGGCTTTTGGTCGCTGACCCGCTATGCCGACATCATGGCCGCGCAACGCGTCCCCGAGGTATTTTCGTCAGCCCAAGGCATTCGTATCGAGGATCAAAGCCACGAAGAATACATGGCGCGGCGCACCTTTCAGGAAACCGATCCGCCCGAACACACGATCACCCGCCGCGCGGTGAACCCCGCCTTTGCCAAGCCGGTGGTGACCAAGTTCGAACCGCTGATCCGCGAACTGGCCCGCGACATTGTGGCCAAAGGGCTGCAAGAGCACGAGTTCGACGCGGTGGACAAGATCGCCAAGACGCTGCCAATGCTGATGCTGGGCCGTATTCTGGGCGTGCCCGACGAAGATCTGGACTGGTTGGTGACGCGGGGTGACGCGCTGATTGGCAACACCGACCCCTACTTTACCGACACGGTGATCGACAAGGTGGACACTGAATCCTATCGGATGATGCCGTTCCGGTCGCCTGCGGGTGTCCAGCTGTATGATTACGCCGATGCGGTGCTGCGCGGCGACAAAAAGGTTAGCGAAGATGGCATTCTGAACCGCGTGCGCGGGCAGATCGAAGGCCTGGATTTCAAGAATTTCTTTTGTCTGCTGGTGGCGGCTGGCAATGACACCACGCGCTATTCGATCGCGATGGCGCTACACCTGCTGGCCACGCAGGACGGCCTGCTGCAAGAGCTGCAAAAGGGCACGGACTTTGAAACAGCACCGGACGAATTTATCCGTCTGGCTGCCCCCACCCTGCACTTCCGCCGCACAGCGACACAAGACACAGAGATGCACGGCCAGACCATCCGCGCAGGTGACAAGGTGTTGTTGTGGTTCGTGTCGGCCTGCCGTGATGGTGATGCTTTCGCAGACCCGAACCGCGCAGTGTTGTCGCGCGCACCCAACCGTCACATGGCCTTTGGTCAGGGTGGACCGCACGTGTGTCTGGGCATGTGGCTGGCCAAGCTGGAACTGCGCGCGGTTCTGCAAGAGATCGCAACCCGCGTCAAAACGCTGGAGCCCGTTGCACCGCCCACATGGACAAGGTCCAACTTCATCTGCGGGGTGAAAACTCTGCCAATTCGCGCCCATCTGAAATGAAAGAAGCATCATGACCCATCGCACCCGTGTTCTGTTTGCCGACCTGCTGAACCTGCCGCGTGGCAAATACGTCGCCACTTCGCTGGCGGACGGGGGCAAGGTAGGCTTTGCCCGTGGGCTGTTCGGCGTGACCTTTGATCGTGATCTGATTCCGGTGCCGGGGGCAGGGGTGCTGGAGGGTATTCCCGATGTTGATCTGCATCTGGACGCCGCGCGGCGCAGCAGTTGGCAAGACGGCACTGACATTGCGCTGGGCACGCTGCATGTGCACGGCGAGGTTTTTGGTCTGTGTCCGCGCGGACGTTTGAAACAGGCGGTGGCCGACTGGAAGGCCCAAGGGTTGACGCCCATGATCGGGCTGGAGATGGAAGCTTATGTGTTCGAGCAGGACGAGTCCGGCGCATGGGTGCCCTATGACACGCCGGGGGCCTTTGTGTACGGCACGGGGCCACAGAATGATCCCGCAGGCTTGTTTGACGTGATTTGGGAAGCTGCGCAGCGCGCGGGTCTGCCGCTGGAATCGCTGAATGGTGAATATGACAGTGGCCAGTTCGAGTTGACCTTGTGCTTTGACGATGCGCTGAAGGCCTGTGACGACGCCTTTCTCTTCCGCACGATGGCCCGCGAGATCGCCTTTGATCTTGGCCTGATGCTGACGTTTCTGCCCAAGCCGGTGCCCGAGCGTGGCGGTTCGGGGCTGCATGTGAACTTTAGCCTTGTGGACGAGACAGGCAGCAACGTGATCGCCCCCGATGGGGCGCTGTCAGAGGTGGCAAAGCAGGCGATGGCGGGACTGATTGCCCACCACGAGGCATTGGCGGGTCTGCTGGCAGTGACCACCAACAGCTATGATCGGCTGGGGCCAGCGTCGATGGCCGGATATTGGGCCAACTGGGCCGAGGATCACCGTCTTGTCACCACGCGCTGTTCCACTGCATCGCCCAAATCTGCACGGTTGGAACACCGGATGGCCGATTGCGCTGCCAATCCCTATCTGGCGGTCGCAGCCATACTTCAGGCGGCGCTGCTGGGCATGAAAACCAAACTGGAACTGCAGCCCGCCGAAGATATGGACGGGCTGGAAAATACGCGTGAAACCCGCCACACGCCTGACGATCTGGGGGCAGCACTGGACGCGCTTGAGGCAGACACCGACCTGTGCGCTGCCGTGGGCGAAGACCTGTGCGCCGCGATGATCGTGCTGAAACGAGACGAGATCGCGCGGCTGGAGGGCAAAAGCACGGACGAGGTGCGCGCCTTTTACCTCCCCTTTGTCTGATCCAAGACAGCTTGCGAAGCGCTGGCATTTCGGCGTGACGCAGGTAGTCTGTGGATAAGACATTGAAGGGAATCAAGTTAATGCGTGCAATCGTCTATGATCGCTTTGGCCCCGCAGCCGAAGCCCTGAGCCTGACCGATATGCCCAGCCCCGAACCGGCAGCGGGCGAGGTTCTGGTCGATCTGGCGTTCTCGGGTGTGAACCCTTCGGATGTCAAAGCGCGCGGCGGCACCCGTCCGGGTGTGACCAAACCCGCCTTTGCGCAAATTATTCCGCAAAGCGACGGCGCCGGCACGATTTCGGCGGTGGGTGCGGGGGTTGACCCGGCACGCATCGGCCAGCCTGTGTGGATATGGAACGGCCAATGGCAGCGCGCATTCGGTACTTGTGCCGAACAGATCGCTTTGCCCTCGGATCAGGCTGTGAAACTGCCCGACGGTGTGGACATGCAAACCGGCGCCAGTCTGGGCATACCGGGGCTGACGGCCTGCCATGCGGTCTTTGGCGGCGGCGATATCCGCGGCAAGACGGTGCTGGTACAAGGCGGCGCAGGCACCGTCGGTTTACTGTCGGTGCAACTGGCACGGTGGGGTGGGGCGCACGTGATCGCCACGGCACGCGGAGAAGGGGCAGAGCACGCCCGCGCCGCAGGAGCCGCCGAGGTCGTGGATTTTACCGACGCGGGTCTGGTCGAAAAGGTTCTGGCCGCCAACAACGGCAACCCGGTGGACCGCATCATCGAACCCGAATTCGGCATAAACATCGCCGCAGACATCGCGCTGATAGCCCAGAACGGTACCATCGCGGCTTATGGATCGGCTGCGCAACCCAAGACCGATTTCAACTTTCTTGAACTGATGTTCAAGGCGGCCACGGTCGATGCGATCCTGATCTATCTGCTGCCACTGGTCGAGCGCCATCACATCATCACGCGCCTGCACGACGCGCTGACCGAAGGGGCGCTGACCATTCCGGTGGAACAGGTCTTTGCCCTGTCCGAGACCGCCGCCGCCCACGAAGCGGTGGAAAAAGGCGCGCGTCACGGTGCGATACTGGTCGAGGTGGGCAAGTGAGCGTGCTGCGTCATTTTTTGGGCGCTCTGGCGTTGGCTTTGCTGCTTTGGGCACCTGCCCACGCCCAAACCACCTCACAACCCCAAGGCGCGATCACCGTCGAGGACAGCGCCCAACAAGATGCGGCCATCGCAGTGCGTATCCGCGACATCATGTCCGAGCTGGAGGGGTACAGCAATGTCACGGTTACTGTGTCATCGGGCATCGTAACCCTGCGCGGCACCACCCTTGATGCCGCCACGGCCACGCGTCTGAACGAATTGGTGGGCCGCGTGCAGGGTGTTGTCGCGATCGAGAACGAAGTGACCGAAACCACGGATGTGGTCGAACGGCTGAACCCGGCATACGAACGCTTCAAGGGGCGCTTGTTCCAGCTTGTGGCACTTGTGCCGCTACTGGGTGTGGCGTTGCTGGCCTTTGGCCTCGTGGTGCTGGCGGGGGTACTGCTGGCCCGTGCAAAATACCCGTGGGACCGGATCGCGCCCAATGCGTTTATCGCCGATATCTACCGCCAGATTGTGCGGCTGTTGTTCGTCGTTGCGGGCATCGTGATCGCGTTGGACATCCTGAACGCCACCGCGCTGCTGGGCACCATTCTGGGCGCTGCGGGGATCGTTGGTCTGGCCATCGGTTTTGCCGTTCGCGACACGGTCGAAAATTTCATCGCCTCGGTTATGCTGTCGTTCCGTCAGCCGTTCCGACCCAATGACACGGTCGAGATCGAAGGCGACGTGGGCAAGGTGATCAGCCTGACCAGCCGTGCCACCATCCTGCTGAGCTTTGATGGCAACCATATCCGCATCCCAAACGCTACGGTGTTTAAAAGCCGCATCATCAACTATACGCGCAACACCGAGCGCCGGTTCGTATTCGACGTGGGCGTGGCCCCCGCCACCGATCTTGCAGCCGCCAAGGCGCTGGCGCTGGAAACGGTAAAGGCGCTGCCATTTGTTCTAAGCAGCCCGGCACCGGCGATCTGGATCGAGACCATTGGCGACAGCACCATCGGCATCCGTGTCACCGGTTGGATCGATCAACACGAGACTGGTTTTGCCCTCGCACGGGGCGAAGCGATCCGTCAGGTTCTGATCGCATTCGATTCGGCCTCGATCGAGATGCCCGAGCCGACTTTCCGCGTCGTAACGTCCCCCAGCGCGGCGGGTGCCCCCCCCAAGTCCACGGTTGTCATCCGGGAGATCGAAACCGAGGATGTGCAGTCGAGTCAGAACGAAGCATTGGAGAAGATTGTCGACCAAGAACGTGCCGAGCGCGCGGACAAAGACCTTCTGACACGTGAAGGTGCAGAAGAATGAACAACTCGCGCACGATTTGCCGGATTTTGGACTTGCGCCTGCGGCAAGTGAGCATTAATTAGCGCGACACGTTGGGATGTAGCCAAGTGGTAAGGCAACTGTTTTTGGTACAGTGTACCGTAGGTTCGAATCCTACCATCCCAGCCACTTCACACAGACATTGATCGTTTCAGGCCTGCGGGCGGCTGGTGGGTCGTATTGCAGACGCTTTCCGGTACTCTCGGCGCAAAATCTGCGTGGGTGTCTTGCCGCGTCCGCATCTAAGAGAACACAGTGGGCTCTATGGCCCGCCACAAGGCCGGCTTGCGGCGATGTGGCAGTGCATTTCGCAAAGCGCTGTATGCCCGTCTAGCGGTCCGGCGCGGCCATGACAGGGGCTGTTGGCATGCCAGAGGCTGATGCCTTTGTTGTTGGTGCAGGTTCGGGTTGCAGGGGGGGCAAGCGGCAGTAGAGCCAGTAGCAAGTACAGGCGACGGCCCCCATCATCGGGATCAGCAAACCCATCGCGAACAGCGCGTCGCCGATCAATGCGCCGATGCTGCCCACCACCAGACCAGACCCCATCTGGATGAACCCGAGAAGGGATGCCGCGGCGCCTGCCATCTTGCCAAAGGGGGCCAATGCGGCTGTCGACATTGTTGGCATGACGAAGGAAATTCCGAAGGAATACAGGGCAACCGGAAGCATCACGTGTAAAAAGCTGGGCGGCCAGATCAGCAAGGTCGATGTGCCGATACTGCCTGCGGCGATGAACATCAGGCCAGGCAACACGATCCGTTCGGACCCGTAAACGGTCATCAGACGGCGCACCAGTAGCGAACCTGTAAAAAACGCCCCTGACTGTGCCAGCATCGACAATCCGAATTGCGACGGAGACAGGCCGACATCCTGCATCAGGATGAACGGCAGGAATGTTGCCTGCGCATAGACAGCACCCAGTGCGCCACCGATCACAAAGGACGTAGTCAGAAAACGACGGCTTGTCAGCAGCATCCGGTACGAACCGGCCAGCGCGCGAAAGTTCAGGCGGCTGGTGTCACGTACCACGGTTTCCTTCATGGCAAAGACGGTCACACCAATCACGACAAAGCCCAGCACTGTCATCAGCACAAATATCGACCGCCAGCCGAACACGGGCAGCATCAGCCCACCGATAGTGGGCGACAGCGCTGGCCCCAAGGCCAGAATGATCCCGATCAGGTTCATGATCCGCGAGGATTTTTCACCGGTGAACAGATCACGTACCAAAGCCCGTGAAATCGCCACGCCGACCGATGCGCCGATCCCTTGAGCAAAGCGGGCAAAGATTAGCACTTCGACCGACTGGGACAGCATCGCAAGCACGCTGGCGGCGCAATAGAGCAGCATGAACGCGATGGTCACAGGCCGCCGCCCCAGCGCGTCGGACAGTGGCCCCGCGATCAGCTGTGCACAGGCAAAGCCACCAAAATACAGTGTCAGTGTCAGCTTTACGATGGATTCGCTGGTGTTGAAGTGCGCGACCATCTCGGTCATCGCGGGTGTATAAAGCGCCATGGACACCGGCCCGATGGCGACCAGAAGGGCGCCAATAAAGCTGACTTTTCTTTCGGACATTATCGGTTTTGTGGTCATGATCCGGCCTCGGTGCGCGATGTGGCGCGCGCGGTTTCCAGGTTTGCGCGAATGCCAAGGGCAGCGGATTTGAAAGCCGCCACCTGATCTTCGGTCAGCCCTGCAAGTGCCAGTGTGCGAGCCCGTTGACCGGCAATGGCGATGCGGTCCAGCAGACCCTGTGCGGCATCCGTCAGTGTCACGATCTTGGCGCGCCGGTCGGCGGGGTCTGCTGCGCGCTTCACAAGTCCGGCCTTTTCAAGGTTGTCGAGAAAGCCGGTCACACTCATCGGGGCAAGCCCGAGCAATTCGGCTAGAACATTCTGCCGCGTGGCCCCGCAGCGCGCCATATAGACCAACACCCGTGCTTCGGATGTGGTGATGGGCACGTCGGCTTTTTCAATCTCGCGCTCGAAGGTGCCGCGCATCAGGCGGGCAAGGTCGCTGATCAGAAATCCTAGACTATCGGGGGCGATCACTTTGGGATCGGGCGTGTGGGTGGAAAGGGCTGCAGGCATGTGAGTCCTGAATTAGTAAGTGATTCATATTATATTACCTACTTACTATGGGGTGCTCCAAGGTCAATGGGATGCCACAAATTTTCCTGCAGGCCGAGCGGGTTTGCCCTGAAATGTGCATCGCCAAGTAAAATAGGCTTATGCCTCAGTGACGCACATGGTCCGCTGCAAAAAGGTATTAATCCCCGTGCCTCATGTGTGTCCCAGACATACCAAAGCACTTCCTCCGACTGTGGTGTGCGGGCAGGGGCGGCAGCGCGTGGCGGCGCCCGCTTTGCGCCACCGATGGTGGATACATCCCACATCGCGCCGTGCTATACCTATCGCGGGCAGGCGCAGGGTGAAAAAGTGCCGAAGACTACGATCTGCGCATGGAAAACGATCTGGAATCCGGGATTTTACGACTGGATGCACCGGCACATCGTTTGCTTGCGAACAAGACAATGTGCGTCCTGACATCATCGCCGCTGGGGGTTGGCTATCAGCCGATTGGTGCGATGCTGTGTTCGGCTGCGATCTATATGGCGGGCTGACGACACGTGCCAAGAAGATCGGCGGGCGGTTCAGGCAGCGCTTGAACAGGCATTTGGGCAGCATCGCAACGTCGGAGATATTCGCGGCAGGAGCCTGTTTCGTGGCATTAAATTTGTCATGAACCGCAAGGCCAAAGCGCCTTTTCCGGCAGAACGCGTACTGGATAAAGCATTGAAAAAAATAGTTTCGAGGTGGGATTGACCTACTATCCGGTGGGCGGCAATGTTGACGGGCAGTGCGGCGATCACATCCCGCTGGCGCCACCGTTCATTCTGACCGACAGCGATATCGAAGAGATTGTGACCAATCTCGGGCAGGCGATCGACGTGGTGCTATAACGGCGTCAGGCAGGGGGATCGAGGGCAAAATGGGCCTGAAACGGTGCAATGCCACTGCCCGTGGCCCGCGCGGTAACCCCTGCGGTGCCCGATCCGATGGTCATCTGTGCCAACCCGCGCAGGTCCAGCCGTCGGGTGGCCTGTTGTACCGCCGCAAGCAATTGCGCCTTGAGCGGGACGGACAGGCTGGTGTCGATCAGGATGGCTTGTGGATGCAACAGCGCTTGTGCGTTGACACACGCCGTGGCGATGGTGCTGGCAGCGTCAGCCAGCCAACTGTCGAATATTGCCTGCGTTGGGGCGTCAAGCGGGGCACCGTTGTAATAGGCACTTGTTGATAGGCCCACGGTTGTTGTGCGCGATTCAAGGTGGTGCAGTGACGCCGTGTCGATCATCTGCTGTGTGTCCCCCGATGCTGCCCGCTCTGCAGGCATCGATCCGATCGCTCCTGCATGTCCCTCGCCTGAAAACAGCCGTCCCCCCAAGGCGATGCCGCCGCCGATGAATGTGCCGACATAGATATAGACAAAACTGGCATAGGTATTCGGGTTGCCGGTTTTCAACTCGGCCAGACATGCGGCGGCAGCGTCGTTCAGGGCAGTGACAGGCACGGCAAACTGCGCCGCAATTCCGCCCCGCAGATCGGTGTCGCGCCAGTCGGCCATCGTGCCGGTGGGGGCGCCGATGGTGTCTTCCCAATCGGCCAGTGCGTCGGGCAAGGCCAGCCCGATCCCGACAAAGCGGGTGCGTTGGGTGGGGGTCAGATGGTCCAACAGGGTGGCGATGGTGTCATTGATCCTGCCACGCAGGTCCGCCACCTGCGGAAAGTCATAGCGGTGGATCACACGTTCCAGAATGCGGTAATCGAACGACATGCTGACGACCTCCAGCGATCGCCGCCCGAGTTTGACACCGATGGATGTCGCGCCGTCGGGGTTCAGTCGGTAGGGTGTGGATGGTTGTCCGACACGTCCGCGCACGGCCTTGCCCGCCTGCAAGAGCCCCTCGGAAACCAGCCGGTTCACAATCACCGTGGACGACTGCGCAGAAAGGCCGGATGCGCGGGTCAGGTCGGCCTTGCTCATGCTTCCGGCGGCGCGGATCAGGTGCAGGAAAAGCCGGTCGTTGTGGGGTTTCAGCACGCCTGTGGCTGTGTCGGTCGTCATCGGGCCCTCTGGTGTTGTTTGGGGCAGCAAGCCAAATGGATTCGATCAAGTCAATAATTAAATCAAATTGATTTAATTATTGACATCAGAGGCGATTTGACCGCTTTTCAGGCCAGATGACCGCCCGAGGGAGGAGGCCGCAAATGCCAACCAAAGCCGTGATCGCCATTGGCGGCGAAAACCTGATTGATTTTGTCCAGACCGGAGAGGAAGACGGCGCACCGTTGTTCGACACCAACCCCGGTGGTTCGCCTTTCAACGTGGCGGTCGGACTGGCGCGGCAAGGGGTTGAGACACATTACGTCACACCCATTTCCGACGATGATCTGGGCTCAGGGCTGGCAGAGCGGCTGATCGCTTCGGGAGCGATCATCGCAGCACCACGCAGGCCCGAGCCGACATCCCGCGCAGTGGTGATGTTGGAGCAGGGGATACCCACCTATGCCTTTCACCGCGATGGCACCGCCGAGCGTCAGGTGACATCCGACAGCCTCTGGCAGAGCATTCCTGCGGGGGTAACGGCGCTGCACTGCGGATCGCTGGCACTGGCAGACGGGGCGGATGCAGATGCTTGGGTAGAGGTGCTGGCCGAAGCGTCGGCGCGGGGAATGTTCGTGTCGTTCGATCCCAATGTCCGCGCCTCGTTGATCCACGACCGCGCTGCCTATCTGGCACGCGTGGCGCGTGTGATGCAGGTGTCGAACCTGCTAAAGCTGAGCGACGAGGATCTGGGCTGGCTTTATCCCGACATGCCCGAAGAGGACGCAATCGAAACCCTGCGTGCAGCGACCACTGCCGGTCTGGTGGTGCTGACGCGCGGGCCGAAAGATGCGACCGCCTTTGCCAAATCCGCCAAATGCACGGTGCCTGCGCCCCATGTCACACGGCTGGTCGATACAGTGGGCGCAGGCGATACCTTTATGGCGACGGTGCTGGCGACACTAGCGGGGCGCGATGCGCTGTCGGCTGATGCCTTGGATGGCTTGGACAAGGACAGCTTGCGGGTCTTGCTGATGCGCGCAGGGCAGGCGGCGGCGCTGAATTGCGAGCAGTCCGGCTGTAACCCGCCATCGCGATCGGCTATTGACGCGGCATTGGCTGGCTGAGGATTTGCCCGAATGGCGCTTTATCTCGACACTGCGGACCTGAACGCGTGGGATGCGCTGATGCCTACGGGTTTGTTCCACGGCATCACCACCAACCCGCTGCTGGCGGCGCGTGCGGGGCTGGATTACCCCGCGATTGACTGGGCGCAGATTGCCACCCGCGCCCGCGATCTGGGCGCGAAAGAATTGCACGCGCAGGTATATGGTCCGGTGGAAAGCTACATCGACTGGGCGGGCCGTCTCTATGATGCGGGCCGGATGGCAGGGATCGAAACGGTGGTGAAAATACCGCTGGTCGAACCGGCGGTGCGGGTGACGGGGGCGATCCGTGCCTTGGGCGGGCGTGTTCTGATGACGGCCTGCTATGATCCGAAACAGATGTTTGTGGCCAATGCGCTGGGCGCCGATTTTATTGCGCCCTATTTCGGGCGCATGGATGCGGCGGGCATGGACGCCTATGGTGCGCTGGCCCAGATGAAGGCGATACAAGGCACGGGTGAAAAACGCTGTACAATCCTTGTGGCCTCGCTGCGGTCGCCGGAACAGATGGTGCAACTGGCCGCCGAAGGGCAGGACACTTTTACCATCAGCCCCGCCGTGGCACAGGCGCTGCTGGACGATGCCAACAGCGCCGCCGCCTACGCCGAGTTCGAGGCGACCGTCGCGGGCTGATCCGGAACCTTGGCATCCTTGGCCAATGTTGGCGGCGCGGTATTCAGGGTTTCAATCGCAAAACCTGCGGCGGCTTTGTACTTGGCCATGAACTCCTGCCGCTCGGAGGGCGGGATCACAGCGTCGATGTCGTCATATTCACCGTCAGAGCGTTCGTTCAGCATGTTCAGCAAGCCAAATGGACCAGCCCCGCGATTGCGCAGGATCAATTCGGAGATCGGGGCGCAAAGTTGTGCGTCATATGCCGCCAGTGCCTGTGCGGTTACGCCATGCGCAACAAATGCAGCGCCCAGTGCGCGCGCGTCGATCACAGCCTGACTCGCGCCGTTCGAACCGGTGGGATACATCGCGTGCGCCGCATCCCCCATCAGCGCGACAGGGCCATCAACCCAAGTGGACACCGGATCGCGGTCGATCATCGGGTTTTCATAGGCGCTGTCCGAACCACGGATCAGTGCGGGCACGTCCAGCCAATCATACACCCAATCGTCGAAATGGTGGATGAAATCGTCAATCGGCACCTCGCGAAACCAGCCGATGTCGGCGCGGTCCGCCGGATCGTCCTTCGTGACCTCGGCAATCCAGTTGATCAGGGCAAGTCCGGTTTCGGGATCGGGGTGCGAGATCGGATAGATCACCATGCGTTGACGGTGCGTTCCCAGACCCACAAAGGACGATCCGGTGCGGATGGGTTTGGCCAGCGTCGTGCCACGCCACATCACAGCGCCACCCCAGTGGATGGGTGGCTGGTCGGGGTGCATTTGCGCACGCACGCGGCTGTGGATGCCATCGGCTCCGATCAGCAGGGTGCCATCCTCTTGCGAAGTGCTGCCGTCTGCGTGTTCGACAAATGCGGCTACGGCGCCGTTGGCTTGCGTTTCGTATCCCGTAACCTTTGCGCCCAGCCTGATCACATTGTTGCCCGCGCGGTCACGCAAGACCCGTGCCAACAGCATGTGAAACGCGCCCCGATGCATGGCGTATTGCGGCCAGTGATAACCTGCTTCAAGCCCGCGCACTTCGGCATAGATGTCCTGACCGTTCAGCCCGACCATCGCCCATTCGCGGGCGGGCACGCCGACGCTGTCCAGTTCATCCGCCGTCAGTCCCATATCGAAAAGCTCGCGCACCGCGTTGGGCTGTATGTTGATGCCAACCCCCAAGGGCCGCAGGCTGCGCACGCTTTCGAACACCGTACAGTCCACACCGATCTGGTGCAGCGTCAGCGCCAGTGACAGCCCGCCGATGCCGCCGCCTGCAATCAGAACGCGGGTCAATTCAGCAGTACCGGAATTTGCACCGGACCGCGAAAGCCGAAGCCGCGCCAGATCACATCGTTGATGTCGGGAATGCTCATGTCGGGAAAGCGGTCAAACAGCAGTGGCAGCATCACCTGGCCCACCGCGCGACGCGCCACATGGGTGCCTTGGCAAAAATGCGGGCCGTTGCCAAAGGCTTGATGCTGGTTCTTGTCACGGTACACAATGAAATCCTCGCCGTTTTCGTACAGATCCTCGTCGCGGCATGCACTGGCCTGTATGGTCATGACCGTGTCGCCCTTGGGGATGTGATAGCCGCGAATTTCCGTGTCTTCCAGCACCAGTCGGGCCGAGGCCTGAATTGGTGCAACCCAACGCACACCTTCTTCAAAGGCTTTGTCCCAATCCGCGTTGCGTTTGACCTCTTCCAGCTGGTCGGGGTTGGTCAGCAGGCCGTAAATGATGGTGTTCAGCGCATCACGCGGCTCATTGATGCCGCCACCGATGGCGATTTTGATGTTGGAGTATATCTGACTGGTTTCGATCGGGTCATCGGCGTTCAGCATGACCGAAAGCGCAGAGTTGTTCGGGTTGGCGCGGTGGCGGTCCTGAAGCAGGTCCATAAGTGCGTTCATCTCAATATTGGCATGGTCCGAGATGGCAAAAATATCTTCCTTCCAGCCGAAGTTGCCAGCGCCCGTGATTAATGCCTGTGACCAGTATTGCATCTGGTCATCCGTGGCCCCGTCCGGTCCGTCCAGACCCAGCAGCACGGCAAGCCCGCGCGCGGCATAGGGACCGGCGAGCGCGGGAAACAGATCGACAACCTCGCCGCGTGGCAGGCGGGCGACATATTCTTCGGCGATCTGTTGATAGCGCGGCATCCAGTCGTTCATGATCACTTTGGGCGCAAAGGCAGGCGCCATCGCCATCCGCTCGCGCTTGTGTGCTTCGCCATCCTTGCGCATCAACGTATGCGCCTGAAAGGCCCGCTTCATCGGTGTATTGGGATCGTTCGAACTGAAAATCTCGGGGGTGTCTTTGACGTATTTGGTGTCTTCGGCTTTGGTCAGCAGGGTGCGGCCGACGGATTTTACGCGCAGCACCGGCGTTTCAGTACGCAGGCGGCGGTAGATGGGGTAAGGATCGCGATCTAGCTGCTCCAGCGTGATCGTCTCGTCCAGAGGCGCAAGGGTGCTCATGTGGCAAGCCCCCGTGATGGTCGTGCATCATATGTCATCGGCATTGTCGGTTTCCTCCCAGAACCAATGTTGTACCGGCGCGGATTGCCTGCACCGGCAAGGATCTGTCACACGGTTTCACCCAGCAGGCGCAGTGCGTTTTCTTTCAGGATCAGCGGGCGCACTTCGTCTTTGAACGGGGCCGCCTCGAAATCTGCCAGCCAGCGGTCAGGTGTAATAGCAGGCCAGTCCGAACCGAACAGCATCTTTTTTTTCAGGATCGAGTTGGCATAGCGGATGAATGTTTCGGGGAAGTATTTGGGTGACCAGCCGGACATGTCATAATAGACGTTGGGCTTGTGCTGGGCGACGGCCAGACCTTCTTCGGTCCAGGGGAACGACGGGTGTGCCAGAATGATCTTCATGTCGGGGAAATCCACCGCCACGTCGTCCAGATACATCGGGTTGGAATACTTCAGACGCATCCCCATCCCGCCGCGCATGCCTGATCCGACACCGGTCTGTCCGGTGTGGAACAGGGTGATCACACCCTCTTCGGCACAGGCCTCGAGCACGGTGTAGCAGGCCTCGCGGTCGTTGGGATAAAAGCCTTGCATGGTCGGGTGAAACTTGAACCCGCGTACACCAAAATCGCGCACCAGCCGGCGCACTTCCCGCGCGCCGGCCTTGCCCTTGTGCGGATCGACCGAGGCGAAGGGGATCAGGATGTCGTCATTTTCTGCGCAGATGCCTGCAACTTCTTCATTGGAATAACGGCGAAAGCCTGTCTCGCGCTCGGCGTCCACGGGAAAGATCACCGCGGCGATGTTCAGGTTGCGGTAATAGGCGGCTGTATCCTGCACCGTGGGCAACATGCCTTTGGCACCCGCCGGATTCTTGAAATAGGCGGCCATGCCAGCCTGAAATTCGTTATAACCATCATCACGGTGGTCGCAGCATGGCTCTTCAGCGTGCGTATGAAAGTCGATCGCGCGAACGGATGCAAAATCTACCAAGAATCAATCCTCCCTCGGGTTTGTCGCAAGTGTAACACTAAAAACGCTATGCTGTGTAACAATTACAGTCTATAACACTTTTAACATTTTTTACAGGGAGGGGATTCTCGTGGCCAGCGATACAGCCAAAACAAGCGTGACCCGCATCGAGATCGAAGACGACATCGCGACCATCATCTTTGACCGCCCGGAAAAGCGCAATGCCATGAACGATGCGCTGGTGGCGGCGTTGGACGACTTTTTTGCCCATCCGCCCGAAGGCGTGCGCGCGGTAATCCTGTATGGT